>JBEGMH010000273.1:0-6822 GCA_041183125.1 Bacteroidota bacterium
AATTTTCACAACGTTTGATTTTTGTCTTTGCGCTTCCTTGAAAAGCGTTGCACATTTGTACTGTGAAAAGGAGATAAGCGGGGCGGGAAGCAAACCCGAAAAAGTCGGGTCCACAGTTTGAATATGTTCATGGGATTATAATCGAGGTGGTCAATCGTCCCGGAAATTTTCGGGACGATGCCCACACTTTCCAATCCCCACCAAGATAAATGCTCAAAAAAAAGGTGGGCTAAAAAGCCCACCCTCAGGTAAATAGGTCATGCTCATGGGATTATGACAAGTGATATGTCATGAGATTATAACTTCGGTAGTACATTGCTGCTGTTAGCACAGCAAACCTAATAAGGTTATTTGATTCCTCAAAATTTTTTCTGAGAAATCTGCTGACAAAATAATTTTGGATATGTTCATGGGATTATAATAAGGGTCGCGCTTCGGTGCGACTTTTTTTTTGCCCTGCCCGGATTCCCCTTCCGGCATCCCGCTACTTTCCCTATTTTTGCGCCCGAACAAAAGCAATGCGTATGCAACAGCACCTTAGCGACCAGGAAATCATCCGCCGGGAAAACTTGAACGAACTCCGAAGCCTCGGGATAGACCCTTACCCCGCAGAGGCTTTCCCTGTCAATGCCCTCGCCGCCGATATCCGCCAGGGCTTCGACCCGGAAACGGGCAACTTCCAGGATGTTTGCCTGGCCGGCCGCATCATGATGTCCCGCGTCATGGGAAAGGCTTCTTTCGCCGAACTACAGGACTCCAGCGGACGAATCCAGCTCTACATCGCCCGCGACGAGATCTGCCCGGGTGAAAATAAAGACCTCTATAACGTCGTCTTCCGCAAATTGCTCGACCTCGGCGATTTTATCGGCATCACCGGCCATGCTTTCCTCACCAAAACCGGGGAGCTGACCATCCACGTCAAAACACTCAAGTTGCTCAGCAAATCGCTGCGCCCCCTGCCCGTCGTCAAAACCCGTACCAATGAAGAGACCGGGGAAACCGAAACCTACGACGCATTCTCCGACCCCGAACTGCGCCACCGCCAGCGCTACGTGGACCTCACCGTAAACCCCCACCGCAAAGAGACCTTCGTCAAAAGGAGCCGTATCGTATCGGCTATGCGCCGCTTTTTCGACGCGAAAGGCTGGCTCGAAGTGGAAACGCCTATCCTGCAGCCCATCCACGGCGGCGCAGCAGCACGGCCTTTTACCACCCATCACAATACCCTCGACATGCCGCTCTTCCTGCGCATCGCCAACGAGCTCTACCTCAAACGCCTGATCGCAGGGGGCTTCGACGGGGTGTATGAAATCGGGAAAATGTTCCGCAACGAAGGGATGGACCGCACCCACAACCCGGAATTCACCTCCATGGAAATCTATGTCGCCTATAAAGACTACGATTGGATGATGTGTATGGTGGAAGAATGCCTCGAATACATCGCCCGGGAAGTGAACGGTTCCACAAAAGTACCCCTCGAAGGCCATATCGTGGATTTTGCAGGCCCCTACCGCCGATTGTCCATGTACGATGCCATCCAGGCCCATACGGGCTATGACGTCGCCGAGATGGACGAAGCCCAGCTCCGGGACCTCTGCCGACTATTGCATATAGATACCGACCCCTCCATGGGCAGGGGCAAGCTGATAGACGAAATCTTCGGGGAAAAAGTGGAATCCCACCTCATCCAGCCGACCTACATCACAGACTACCCCATCGAAATGACCCCCTTGGCCAAATCGCACCGCTCCAAACCGGGCTTGGTAGAGCGCTTCGAACTGTATGTGAACGGAAAAGAGATCGCCAATGCCTACACCGAGCTGAACGATCCCATAGACCAGCGCGAACGCTTCGAAGAGCAGCTCCGCCTGGCCGCCCGGGGGGATTTCGAAGCCATGGCCCTCGATGAGGATTTTCTGCGCGCCCTCGAGTACGGCATGCCCCCCACGTCGGGCCTGGGCATCGGCATAGACCGCCTTACGATGATGCTCACCAACCAGCATACGATCCAGGAAGTGCTCTTTTTCCCGCAGATGAAGCCCGAAAAAGGCCAAAAAGAGAGCGAAGGCTAACGCCGTTCACCCTCTTTGGCAAGACCCCCGGCCGTTCAACCCAGGTCCCGTAAGACGCGGTGGAACTTGACGAGGTGCTGGGGGTCTTGCTCGTTGTAGAGGCACAGGATGAGCGTGCTCCGCTTGCGGCTGTCCGCAGGGAAAAGTATCTTCACCGGGTTGTGTATGTACCCGTTGTCTTCGAAAAGCAAGATCTGCCGGTTGCGGGTGGGCAGCCGGAACAGCAGCAACTCATCGGCGTCCCGGGGCAGGGGCACGTCGCCGTAGCCTTCTTCCTGTAAGAATTGCCGGACCATGGCGTAGCTGTGCGCCAAGCTGGCCCCTGCGAATACGGTGCGGTATTCGTATCCGTCGCTTTCCCCGCCCAAGTACTGGGACCCCGCTGCTGGAAATGCCTCCCGTAAAGACATATAGGCCCTGTTTTATGTGGTTTCCTGCCAAACCATCTCCCCGTCGCGGTTGATATACCCCCAATTGCCCCCTATGCCGACCCGTGCCAGCCCATTTTGGAAAGGTAGGGCCCACTCGTATTTTCCGGGGATGGCCCGGAAGCCCTCGGTATCAATGAAGCCCCATATATTGCGCAGGCACACTGGTGCCAGGCCTTCGCTGAACACGCCCGCGTTCTGGTACTGGAGTGCGATAATGGTATCGCCCTGTTTGTCAATATACCCAAAACGGCGGTTGATCCCCACCGGTGCCAGGCCTTCGCTAAAATCGCCGCTGGCCGTATAGCGCGGCTCTACTACCAACTCCCCGAGGTCGTTGAGGTAGCCGTAGAGCCCTTCCGAGCGCACAATGGCCATGCCCTCAAAAAAATCGCCGTTGGAGATATCGGGCGCATAATCAAACTGGGGCGGCAACAAGAGCCGCCCATAGCGGTTGACCAGCCCCCACTTGCCCTCGTGGATGACCGCGGCCACCTGCTGCTGGAACGCGGCGCAGTGCGCGTACGGCAGCTCAAACTGCAGGATTCCGGAGCGGTCTATGTACCCACAGCCGCCTTCAAAACGGATAGGGGCCAGTCCTGCCCGGAAATCGCCCGCCCAGTCGAACTCCGGCGCAATGGCCAACTCGCCCCCGGCAGTGGTGTACCCATAGCCGTCGCCGAGTTTTATAGCGGCCAGCCCCCCTGAGAAATCGGCTGCTTCTTCGAATTGTACGGGTATCGCCAGTGCTCCTTGTTCGTTGATATACCCCCAGCGGCGCACGAGCTGTACCCGTGCCAGCCCTTCTTCGAAATATCCGATATAGTTGAAGAACTGCCGAAGGTACAGGCGGCCCAACGGGTCGAGGGGCACCAGCTTGTCGTTGAGGCGCACCCGTGAAAAGCCGTTGTAAAAATCATCCGCGTGGTAGTACTGCGGCTCGATCACGACCCGGCCCTCCCGGTCCATGAACCCATATCTACCCCGTTCCCTGATTTTGAATAAAGGCTGTTCCATACGATCGGTTGCAGACACAGACGGGCGCTTAGCCAAACGATGCGATGACGTCCACATTCCCCTTCACCCGCTGCCCCAGGCGGACCTGGACCGCCGCATCGGCAGGGAGGAATACGTCGGCCCGGGAGCCAAATTTGATAAAACCGAGCTGCTGCCCCTGACGGACCGTATCCCCGGCCTTGCGGTAGGTCACGATGCGCCGGGCTACCGCCCCGGCGATCTGGCGTACCAGTACCGTCCCGTACTCGCCCTGCACCACCACCGTACTGCGCTCGTTTTCGGTAGAGGCTTTGGGATGCCATGCGGCAAGATATTTTCCCGGGTGATAGGCGCTGTACTCGACCTTCCCGGAAAAGGGCACGCGGTTGATGTGCACGTTGAGCGGCGACATGAAGATGGATACCATGATGCGCTTGTCGTGGAAGTATTCGCCTTCTTCCACCATTTCGATGACGACGACCTTGCCGTCGGCAGGTGAATACACGAGCTTCTCATCCGCTACGGGCACCGGCCGCCTTGGGTTGCGAAAGAACTGGAGGATAAAAAGAAAGAATGTCCCCGATCCTACTGCCAGCCAGGGCTGAATCCGGGGAAACCAGTTGCTGAGGAACAAATTGACCAGCAATAACGCGGCCAGGGTGAGCAAAATGGTCATTAAGCCTTCTCTGTGGATGCGCATGAGCTCTATTTTTAAGGTACAAAGGTAGCTAAATCTGATCAGGTTTTTTGCGCTGGCCGCCGCCGCCGCCAGTCCGTTTACGCGAATAAAAACAGGTAGGCCGTCGTAAAAGGCAGATGAAAAATAAACCCGTCGAAGCGGTCGAGGAACCCGCCGTGCCCAGGCAACAGGCTCCCGGAATCTTTTATCTGCATGCTGCGCTTGAACATAGACTCGACCAAATCGCCCAGGGAGCCGAATACGAATACCAATAGGCCCATTGCCAGCCAGTCGCGCAGCGAAACGGCCGGAAACAACACCGCGTTGAGCAGCGCTATCCCCAGGGTCAGCACACCGGCACCAGCAATGCCCTCCCAAGTCTTCTTAGGCGAAATGCGGGGAAAAAAAGGCGTGCGGCCTATGCGCGACCCCACGAGGTAAGCCCCGCTGTCGTTGGTCCAGTTCAAGAACAGAAGGCCGAGGAGGAGGTCCATGCGGTAGCCGCCGCCGGGCGGCAACACGATGAGTGCCATCAGCGCAAAAGGCAGACCTATATATATAATGCCTATAAACGCACTGCCTATGTCCCGGAAGGGGTCGCTGCGGTTCCCAAACAGCACGATGAGGAAAATGAGGAACAGGAAAGGCGCGCAACCAATCGCCAACTGCGCCGTGGGAACGCCCGAAATAACCCCGAACCGGTACAACCCGACGAGCAGGTAGGGGAGTAGCCCCGCAAAAAGGCTGAAAAAGCGCAAGCCCCCGGCGGGTACGTCCGTACCCCCGATCTGTGCACCTAAAAACTCCCAAAGACATATACCCAGGATAGCCCCGAACAGCAGGGTAAAAGCCAGCGGCCCCGCCAGGATACCCCCCAACATGACGAGCACAAAGAAAAAGGAAGTCAGCATCCGCAAGCGGAATCCGTCGAGTGCCATAACCTGTGGTTTGAGGGCCCTTATGCCCTTTTTTTGATCTCCCTCCCTGCCCAAACCAGCAGGAGCAAGGGGATAATACCTACCAACCCGTGTGGCTGGTCTATTTTTTCAGGATCGATCTGATCCATTTTTTCTGCGAAAAAGTACTGCGCCACCAACTGGGCACTGTTGAAAAAAAAGTGTGCGGCGATCGGTATCCACAAGTTGCGCCCCCACAGGTACAAATACCCCAATAACCCACCCAACAACATGCGGGGCAGAAAACCGGCAAACTGGAAGTGGATGGCACTGAACAGGAGGGCCGTGAGCCACACGGCTACATGGTCGTTGCGCAGCCGGGCGTGCAGCCGGGGCTGTACCCAGGCCCGGAATACCAGCTCCTCGCCAAAAGCCGCCACAAACCCGACAATGCACAGGTTCAACACCAGTTCCATCGGCCCATCCATCACAATGAAGGCTTTCACCACTTCCCCCGCCGAACGCTCCATCGCCTCCAGGGTAGGGGGGAGCGGGAACTGGAGGTTCCACCAATACAGGTATTGCGCCAGCGGAAACCCAATCGCCACAAAGCCCATCCCGTACAACAGCACTGCCCAGTGCCGGGGCCTCCCGAGCCCCATTCCCGCCTGCCAGCCCTCCCGGTACCAGGCGTATGCCAGGCCAAGGGCCGGGATGCTGAAGGTGCACAAGTGCGTCAGGAGCGTGCTCAGGCGAAGCGCGTCGCGGGTAAAGCGGGACATACCCCCGCCCTCGCTGCCAAGGAGCTGCGAAGGGTCCAGGCCCGCCTGCATGAAAACCAGCGCCGATAAAAGGTTGCCGAAGAACATGCCAAAGAGCATGAGCCCTAAAAGATACCCCAAAGCGCGCAGCGATGTCGCTCGTCCTTCCATTTATATATTGTATTTAAAACGCCAAAGGTACAAAATCTTAATGGGAATAATGCGGGATTCCATTTCCCGGGGGATTACTTTTGCAACCCGAGGCCTTCCGCCTCGTTCTGAAACAGCGCTCTAAAACACATCCGCCATGACCAAACTCAGCGTCAACATCAACAAAGTCGCCCTAATCCGCAATTCCCGGAAGGGCAACCAGCCGGACTTAGCCAAAATAGCACAGGACTGCGAAGCGTTCGGCGCACAGGGCATCACCGTACACCCGAGGCCAGACCAGCGCCATGTCCGCTACAGCGATATCCCCGTCCTGCGCAGCCGGGTGCGCACCGAGTTCAATATCGAAGGAAACCCCGTGCCGGAGTTCATGGACCTCGTACTGGCCAACCCGCCGCACCAGTGTACCCTGGTGCCCGATAGCCCGCATGCCCTGACCTCCGACCAGGGCTGGGACACCGTGGCCCATGCTTCTTTTCTCAAGGAAACCATCGCCGCCCTCCACGAGAAGGGGATCCGCGCCTCCGTATTCGTGGACCCCGTCCCCCGCTTCGTCGAAGGGGCCAAAGCGGTCGGCGCCGACCGCATCGAGTTCTATACCGGCCAATATGCCCATGACTTTTCCCTCGACCGACAAGCCGCCGTGGCCGCCCACGCAGAATGTGCCGCCCTGGCCGCGCACATCGGCCTGGGGGTCAATGCAGGCCATGACCTCAACCTGGAAAATCTCCGGTTTTACCGGGAGAACGTACCCAGTCTGCTCGAAGTGTCCATCGGACACGCCTTGATCTGCGACGCACTGTACTTTGGATTGAAAAATAC
>JBEGMH010000274.1:0-11512 GCA_041183125.1 Bacteroidota bacterium
ATCGGGGAGCCCATCCCCACCCGTGCCCTGTTTGAGGGCCACCCCTCCCAGGCTGCCCATACCCTGAGGAACCTGCTGACCGCCGCCCTCGAAGAGCGGGTCGTCATCATCCGGGAAGAAGCCGATGAGGAATTGGCGGAATACCTGCTCCTGCTCGACCGGAGTGCGCGTCCGAGCCGCGTTTTTCCCGTCCGCTCTGCCGATATCGGCCCCCTTCAGGCGGAAAAGAAGGTCTGCGAGCGCCTCAACGCCCTCTCCCCGGAGCACAAAGAGCGCTTGTTGCACGCGGCACGCACCTATTTCTCCGCCCTCAACGCCCATGGGTTAGAAGACTGGGCCCTGCAGGGTGCTACTGCCCCCCGGCCCGGAGCCCGCTTTCTGCACTTGCTTACCACCCTACTCGCCTGGCCGGGCCTGCTCTTTTGCCTGCCGCCCATGGCCACCGCCCGTTATATCCTGAAAACCCAGGTGGAACGCCCGGAGTTTTTTTCCCCTATCCTCCTGGCTTCTTCTATGGGTGCTTTTGTGCTCTACTACCTGTTCTGGCTGCTCGTCGCTGCCGGCAGCGGCCAGTGGGTCCTCCTGCCCCTAACCGTCCTCCTCGGCATCGCCGGCTACTTCGGGATGCTGCACCGGGAACAGGGCCAGCGGCTGAACGTGCTGCGGCGCAAACAGGCCCTGGACCCAAGCACCACCCATCACCTTTTGGCACTTCGCCAAAAGGTAGTACAGACGTTTTGAACCTAATTTTTTTGTAAAAATTGGTCTTTCAATGTTTTGTATTCTTTTTGAAAAAATATTTCCTTTTGAAAATCCATTTTTTTCAAAAATTTATTTTCCCCAAAAAACGTGCAACTGTTTTGAGAGCAGTGTTTTTGTAATCTTATTTTTTTATAAAATTTTGTTTTTTAGTTAATAACAGTTTTTTAGTTTGTTTTTTAAAAAATATCATTCCGTTATGCATGTTGCGTTTGAAAAATCCGAAGAGCTGTTTCCGGTGAAGGAGAATATGGTGTACCTTTCCCATTGCGGGGTATCCCCGCTGTACAGCCAGGCTTGGGAGCGCGCCAACGACCTGCTGCGGGAGCAGATGCTGTTCGGCGGCTCCAGGGTGGGAAGTTTCTACGATGCGGTGCTCAACGGCTTCAAGCGGGAGGCGGCGGCACTGTTGAAAACCACCCCTGAGCAGATCGCCGCGGTGCGCAACACTTCCGAGGCGATGTCTATGATTGCCCATGGATACCCTTTCCAGGCGGGCGATGAGATCATCACTTTTGTGCATGAGTACCCGGCCAATTATTATCCCTGGGTGCTGCAGGAGGCGCGTGGGGTAAAGGTCATATTCCTGCCCAACCATCCTGTCCGGGCGGATATATCCCCCGATTTGGTCGGGCAGTTTTTCCTGGAAGACCTGGAACGGGCGATTACCCCGCGGACCCGCCTGGTGGCGCTGAGCCATGTGCAGTTCACCAGTGGTTTTGCCGCCGACCTCAAAGCCATCGGCGCGCTGTGCCATGCACACGGGATTGACTTTGTGGTGGATGCTGCACAAAGCCTGGGCGGTATGCCCGTGTATCCGGAAGAGTGCCATATTGCTGCGCTGGCCTCGGCCGGCTGGAAGTGGCTGCTCGGGCCTATGGGCAGCGGGGTGTTTTACACCGCCCCTGCTTTCCGGGAAAAATTGGCCCCGGTGTTGATTGGCGCGGAAACGATGCTTCAGGGCTACGACTACCTCGACCATACCTGGGCACCGCACCCTACGGCCAAGCGCTTTGAGTACAGTACCTCCACCATCAGCCATATCGCCGCGCTGGAGGTTTGTATGCGGGAAGTACACAACCGCTACGGTATGGAGGCGATTTTCGAGGAAATAATCCGCCTGCAGGATGTCTTTTTAGGCGTATTAGACAGCCGGCGATACCCCGTATTGGGCTTTGATGCGGCGCAGCGCTCGGGCATCCTCTCCCTCCCGCACCCGGATGCGGCGCAGCTCGTGCGGACCCTGGCGGAAAACGGCGTCTCCGTCACCCAGCGGGGCGGCTTCCTGCGCATTGCCCCCCACTTTTACAATACAGAAGAAGACCTGCTGCGCGCCGCAGCGCTTTTGAACGAGGTTTAAGGGGGGTTAGGCCCCGTGTTCCTGCAGAAAGCGCTCCCACTCTTCGGGCGTATCGAGGTCGCAGGCTGCTTCAGGCATGGGGAGCAAAACGCCCTGCAGTGCCGGGTTTTTGAACAGGGCCTTTGCCCCTGCCTGGCCTTGCAGGCCCAGAAGGGAAGGGAACAAAGACGCGGAGAACAGGGCGGGCACCCCTGGCTGTCCTTCGTAGTGGGCCGCCACAAAGTCGGCCCCTGTGCTTTCCCAGGCTTGCAAAAGCGCCTCGACCTGAGGGATTTGCACGAGCGGCTGGTCGGCCAACATAATCAAGATGCCGCCGAGGCCGGGCGTGGATGCCATGAGGGCGCGCACCCCGCAGGCGATGCTGCTGCCCATGCCCGTCGCCCAGTCGGGGTTGCGAACCGTCTGCACACCGGGGTAGCCGGCGGCTACGGCTTCTATCTCCTCCGGGTAAGCACCGCCCACGACGACGCAGGCACCCGGACGGGCGAGGTGCAGGGCCGTTTCGAGGGCATGCCCCAACAAGGGTTTCCCTTTCCATGCGAGCAACTGCTTGGGCCTGCCCATGCGGGATGCTTGTCCGGCAGCTAAGCACAGTACTCCGACGATGCGTTTATTTTTTGAGCCTTCCATATTTTTTCATCAGTTCGAGCACTTTTTCGATGGGCAATTCCTCGGCCAGGACGCCATTTGCTTGCATCGTTTGCGCGGCGAAGAGGGAGTTGAGGATGGCCTCTTCGGTCGCTTCGATGGCGGCTAAGAAGAGCGGGGACAGCGCGTCGTTGTGCAACACTTCCTGTTTCAGTACCGGCTGGTTCATTTGGAACGGCACGCGCAGGCCCGTGGCCGTAGAAAACGCGATGGCGTAGTCTCCGCTGCCGTTGGACGCGATGCCGCCGGTGCGGGCCAGCCCTAACATAGCGCGCTGGGCCAGGCGCTTGAGGTTGCGCGCATCCAGGGGGGCATCGGTGGCCAACACCATCATACAGGAGCCATCGGGGCTGTAATCGAGTTGTTCTTTAAGGTAGAAGCGGCCTAAGCGTTCGCCGATGGGCACGCCGTCCACCTGCAGCACCCCTCCGAAGTTGGTCTGGGCCAGGGCACCTACCGTGTAGCCTCCCAGGTTGGGCGGGAGGACGCGGGAAGCCGTGCCGATACCGCCTTTGAAGCCAAAGCAGCGGGTTCCGGTGCCCGCGCCCACGTTCCCCTCCTGCACGGCGCTGTCGCGGGCGGCGGCGATGGCTTCCAGGGTATGTGCCGGCTTCAGCGGGAGGCTGCGGATATCGTTCAGGCCTCCGTCGTTGGTCTCCCCTACCAGGGCATTGACGGAGCGGACGCGCTCGTTGCCCGGCTGGGACAGCGTGTAGGCGATGAGGCCTTCCATCGCTGCCGGTACGCCGAGGGTGTTGGTCAGCACGATGGGCGTCTCCAGGTTGCCCAGCTCCTCCACCTGGGTGCTGCCCGCTAATTTGCCGAACCCATTGCCCACAAAGACCGCGGCGGGCACTTTTTCTTGGAACAAGTTCCCCCGGTGCGGGAGGATGGCCGTCACGCCGGTCCGGACGCTGTCTCCCAGGACCAGGGTGCGGTGCCCTACGGTTACGCCGGCCACATCGGTGATGGCGTTCCATTGGCCGGGGCGCAGCACCCCGGGGGAAATACCGAGTTCGCGGGGCCTTGCCCGCTGTCCATGGATGGTCGTTTGCATACAGAGAAAGATAAGGGCTGCAAAAAGATATCGAATCATATTTTTTATCCTTTTTTAACAAAATAAATACGACCCAAGGCGTTTAGTCGGTGTTTAAGTTTTTAAATCTATGAAAAAAATGATACGTACCAGCCTTTTCAGCCTATTGATTTTTAGTGCCGTCGCCGCCGGTGCCCAGGACCTCAAAGGCGTGCTCAACAAAGTGAAAGCCAAGGTCCCTGTTGCGGGCGGGCTCACGGCGGAGGAGACCGGGAAAGCCCTCAAGGAAGCCCTGCAACTTGGGGCGGAGGAAGCGGTGGCTTCCCTGTCCAAGCAGAACGGGTACTACGAGAGCGCTTACAAAGTCCTGCTGCCGGAAGAGGCCCAGAAAGTAGTGGCCAAGCTCAAGATGGTACCTGGTTTTGCGAATGTGGAGCAAGAGCTCGTCCTGCGCCTGAACCGCGCGGCGGAGTCCGCTGCGGCCAAAGCCAAGCCCATCCTGGTCAACGCCATCACCCGGCTCAGCTTCCAGGACGCGATGAAGATCCTGATGGGGGAGAAAAACGCTGCTACCCAGTATCTACGGACGAGCACCTCCGAGGCGCTCTACACGGAGTTCAAGCCCGTGATCGCCACCTCGCTCGACGAGGTCAATGCCCGGCAATACTGGCGCGATGCCGTCACGGCCTACAACAAGATCCCTTTGGTCACCAAGGTCAATACCGAGCTCGACGACCACGTGACCCGCAAAGCCCTGGACGGCCTTTTCAAGCTCGTCGAGGTCAAGGAGCTGAAGATCCGCACGGATGTGTCTGCCCGCAGCTCCGAACTTTTGAAAAAAGTATTCTCCCGACAGGATTAGACTTGTTGTGAGGGGGTCGAAAGATGATGGGCCTCGGCGTGGTGTTCTACAAAATGGAGGATACAGCCCGCCACGTCTACGCCCGTCGTCGTTTCGATACCTTCCAGGCCGGGCGAGGCGTTGACCTCCATGATGAGGGGGCCGCGCCTGGAGCGCAGCAGGTCTACCCCGGCCACCTCCAGTCCCATAGCCTTAGCGGCCCGAACCGCCAAACGGCGCTCTTCGGGGCTCAGTTCGGTAGCCACTGCAAAGCCGCCCCGGTGCAGGTTGGAACGGAACTCGCCCTCCTGTGCGATGCGCTGCATGGAGGCCACCACCTCGCCGTTCACCACGAAGGCCCGCACATCGGTGCCTTGCGCTTCGCGGACGAACTCCTGCAGCAGCACCCTCGTGTTGAGTTGCTGGAAAGCCTCGAGGGTAGCGCGCGTGCTTTGCAGCGTTTCCCCCAACATGACGCCGATGCCGTGTGTGCTCTCGATCATTTTGATGACCACCGGGTAGCCCCCCAGGCTTTCCACGACCGATTCGAGGTCCAGGCCTGCGACGGGATATACCGTATTCGGGACGGGGATGCCGTGGCGCTGCAGCAGCAACAGGGAGCGCAACTTATCGCGCGCCTGCCATAGGCCCTGCGAAGACGTGCTACAAAAAACGCCCATGTTCTCGAACTGGCTGATCAGCGCGATCCCCTCCTGCGTCACGGAGGTGCCGATTCGCGGGACGACCGCATCCAGTCCCAGCAGGGCCAAGCCCTCGTAATACACCTCCGGGCGTCCGTTGGACATTCCCAGGGCACATTGGGAAATGTCCATGATCTGGACGGAGTGGCCACGTTCCGTCCCGGCGCGGAACAAACTCTGCGTAGAGTACAACTGCGGGCCTTTTGACAAAATAGCAATGCGCATAGCGATAGTCTAAATCAGGGCGGGAAGTTACGATTATTTATATTAGACTTGTTGCAAGGGGAACAATCGAGGCGTCAAAAAAAAATTGGCCTTTGCCCCCTTCTGCGTACCTTGTGGCATCAAACACCTGGAACGACATGAAAGGACAACCACACCCGCCCCTCGACCATCCCGGCACGATCCGCGCCTGGACCTTTTTCGACTGGGCCAACTCGGCCTACTCCTTGGTCATCACGACCGCCATTTTCCCTGCGTATTACCTCGCCGTGACCGACGAAGAGGTACATTTTTTGGGGATGACGACCAGCAACAGTGCGTTGTACGCCTACGCGATCTCCGCTTCCTACCTGTTGATTGCCCTCTTTTCGCCCTTGCTGTCGGGGATTGCCGATTACGGGGGGCAAAAAAAGCGCTTTTTGCAGTTTTTCACCTGGATGGGCTCCTTGTCTTGTGGTGCCCTTTTCTTTTTTCAGGGTATGGAGCAGTTGTGGTTCGGCATAGGGGCGTTTAGCCTGGCCTTGATCGGGTTTGCGGGGGGGTTGGTCTTTTACAACTCCTATTTGCCCGAGATTGCGAGTCCGGCGCAGTACGACCGGGTCAGCGCGAGGGGCTTTGCGATGGGCTATATCGGCAGTGTGCTGCAGCTGGTCGTCAGCCTGGTCCTCATTCAGAAGCCGGAGTGGTTTGGGTTAGAGGGCACGGGGTCTTTGCCTGCGCGGTTGTCCTTTGCGATGGTGGGGCTTTGGTGGTTTGGGTTTGCCCTCATCCCGTTTCGGGTGCTGCCCAACCCTCCGTCGCTGCCCCTGTCGAAAGAACTGTTGTGGAAAGGCGTGGCCGAACTGCGCAAAGTAGCCGCTGTGGCCAACCGGATGCCCAACCTCAAGACCTTTTTAGCATCGTTTTTCTTTTACAGTGCCGGCGTGCAGACGGTGATGTTCCTGGCGGCCACCTTTGCGGAAAAAGAACTGAAGTTAGCTACCGCTGAGCTGATCCTCGTCGTGCTCATCATACAGCTCGTCGCGATTGGCGGGGCGTATCTGTTCGCCCGGCTATCGGAGCGGTACGGCAACAAGCCCTCGCTGCTCGCCATGTTGCTGATCTGGATTGCGATCTGCGTATATGCGTATTTCATGCAGTCGCCCCTGGAGTTTTATGGCGTAGCCGCCTGCGTAGGGCTGGTGATGGGCGGGATACAGTCGCTGTCGCGCTCCACCTATTCCAAGCTGCTGCCCGCGTCCACGCACGACACCGCGTCCTTTTTCAGCTTCTACGACGTACTGGAAAAAGTAGCCATTGTGTTAGGGTCCTTCACGTTTGGTTACTTGGACCAACTGACGGGCAGCATGCGCACGAGCATATTGGTCTTGTGCGCGTTTTTCATGATCGGGAGCGTGTTGTTGGTCAACGTGCAGGTTCCGAAGGACCGCGCTTAGCCGTTTCCTTTCTTTTCCGGGCGAAAAAGATCATGCGCTCTGCCTCTGCGGAATACGGTTCGAGCAGGTAGTTCCCTGCGAGGAACACCACTTCCAGTCCACAAGCGGAGAACAGGCGTTCGAAGTCGCGTTGTTCCAGTGCCTTCACCCGTTCCTGGACATGGTGCTGCCGCCCTTCCCAGAGGAAGTCTATTTCTTTGAGGATGAAGCCATTTTGCAGATGCTTGTAGATATCGAAGCGGATGCCGTCGCGCAGGACGGTTTCCCTGGCCGGCAGCTGGCGCAAGACGCGCACCGTGTTCAGGAAATCCAGGACCAGCACCCCGCCCTCTTTGAGGCAGGCGGCCATCGAGCAGATAGCCCGTTCGTTTTCCGATTGCGAAGCGAAGTAGCCGAAGCTGGTGAACATGTTCAGCACCACGTCGTACGAGTGGCCCAAGCGCAGGTCGCGCATATCGCCCAACAGGAAGCGGAGGCGTTTGTTGGCAGCGCGGGACGCTTCGCGGATGCTGTTGGGGGAGATATCCACCCCGGTGACGCGGTAGCCTTTTTGGTTGAGATAGACCGAGAAGCGGCCTTTGCCGCAGGCCACGTCCAGGATCTCATCGTCCGGACGGAACCCCAGGTGCTGTTCGAGCTGGTCGAGGAAGCGCCGGGCCTCGTCGAAATCCCGGTTTTGGTACAGGAGGTGGTAGGCTGGCGAATCGAACCAGTTTTCGAACCACTCTTTCTCTTTTTGCAGGGGGGAATGCCCCTGGGCGGTGTGTGGAATCATCAAAGGATAACTTTCGTACATAGACTTGTTGCGAGGGGAACCACCAAGCGGTCAAAAAGGCTTTTTTTACCCACCTCGCTGACCCCTCGCAACAAGTCTCTAACTGTGGAACGCAAACACCTTACAATACGTTTACAAAACGTGCGCTTTTATTTTGTAAATTGCGCAACCGTTCGTACCTTTGTGCCCGCTAAATGTAGCGAAGAAGATTTCGGGGCGTAGCGCAGCCCGGTAGCGCACCTGCTTTGGGAGCAGGGGGTCCCAGGTTCGAATCCTGGTGCCCCGACGGAATCAAGACCCAAGTATCTGGTTTTCAGGTGCTTGGGTTTTTTATTTTTATAAAAACCGGGGTTGTCCGAACCAATGGCACCGAATGGTAGGGGCGAATGGCATTCGCCCTATTTACCCGGTATGGGTTGGAAAAATGCGTATGGTGCCGGCCGTATCCGCCTGGATGGCCGGGCACGGGCGAATGCGCCGCGGGGGCCATTATCGGGCGTTCGCCTGGCTCACGTCGTCCGGCTGAAAATGGACAAGGCACCGTAACGGCGCCGATGGCCCTGATCGGTCTGTCGGTTTTCCTTTTTCATACGCACACAAAAGTAAGAGCGTTTTGTGCCCGGGAAAACCGGGCTACCTCACTGAGGGAGTGGGCGGGGAAGGGATCCACTTAATATTTGGATATTTGAGCCAAAATAAGGTAAATTTGATACCTGAAATAGAAGAAAATGATAAACTCAATAACGATAAAAAATTTTATGGCTCATTCTGAATTGAGCATAAAAGACATTCCATCCATCAACCTGATTATTGGGAAGAACGATACAGGTAAGACAGGGCTGCTAAAGCTCTTGTACGCCACGGTGAAAGCCTTGGAGATATATAGTCTAAAAACCAAAAATACAGAGGTTGCTTTTAGAAAGGAGCTTTCGGACAAACTTCTCGATACGTTTATGCCCCGTAAAAATGGTCTCGGTGATTTAGTTCAAAAGGGCAGTAAAGATAGGCTTGATGTAAATATTACAGTAAAAGGCAACAACGGAAAATACAAGCAAGATATTTATTTTTCGTTCGGTGACAGAACGGAAAAATCTATTTCTACCTGCATTGAACACGTTGAACCACTTCCAAACAATTCGATTAATGCCCTATTCATTCCAGCCAAGGAAGTATTGACCGCTTTCAATGATATTCGAAATATTAGGGAACTACGTTTTGGGACAGGATTTGATGACACCTACCTCGATTTAATAAAAGCCCTCAATATCCCCACAAGCAAAGGAAGGGTAGCCTCTGAACTTAGTCAGGTAAACCGATCGCTCGAAGACTTATTTGAAGGTAAAATAGAACAAACTGGTCAGAACGACCAACCATTTATATTCAAGAAAGGAAATCAGCAGTTTGTAATGCAACAGACCGCAGAAGGAATTAAAAAAATTGGCATATTAACCACTTTGATAACCAATAGGCAATTGGGTAAGGGCACCATCCTTTTTATGGACGAACCCGAAACTGCGCTACACCCAGATGCCGTCAGACAAATGGTAGAGATGCTCGTTGCCATGAGTAAAGCAGGGGTACAAATTTTTCTCGCCTCACATAGCTATTTTGTGATCAAACAACTGGCCAACTGTGCTAAAAGAGATCAACTTAATGTGAGTTGTTGGAATTTAAACCGCGAAGTAGGCAAACCGGTAAGCAACTCCTTTTACGACTTGATGAATGGTGTTTTACCTTCCAATTCTATCATAGATGAAGCCATTAAGATGTACGACGAAGAAATAAATATTGACCTTAAATGATTTTTTAAAATGCCCATTACAGAAAGTTCAATAACCTTAAATTTTCCTGACAACAACTATTTTAGATTAGGGGATTGCGAGGGCTATAAAATACTTCAAAACCACTTCGCTGAAATGGATGTGTGCTGGTATGACTCCACAAAAGATATCCTTTACCTAATTGAACTGAAAAATTGGGGAAATAATAGATTAGTAGAAGAAAGTGACCCGAATAGTATCCCCGAAAAAATTCAGGGAATGAAGGAAGGTATTTCGAATCACAGGATTACAAATCTTCTAAAAAAGTCGATAGACTCAACTTGTATGTTTATGTCCATCCTCCTTGGAAAGGACTATGGTAACAAGATCCGGGAATGCTCCCCCTTTGCGATCACCCGCCGCACCACCATAAAATTGTTATCCATTATTCATTGGACAGATGCCGACAGCACTTATATCGCACACATAAATACTCAGTATAAATCAAGATTCAATTCATACGCAAAACTATTTGATATAAAGACTTTCTTGGTGTTGACCAAAGATAAAGCAGCTGAAATATTCCCCTGGATAAGCTGAAAAAAGCGACGTAGGGACACGATCCATCGCGTCTTAGACTATGGTCCGGACAGGTGGGGGATGACAAAACAATGGACAATATGAAAGAAAAATATTTAATGCCGACCCAAGAAGCAGGACGGAATTTTGTGATGAGGCAAATCCAAGGAAGCGTTGTGATGCTAAACTTACTTCGTTTTCGTAAAATCGCCGACTACTCTACAACACCAGACCTTACTCCAGATGAACCCATTAGTGGGGAACAAGCCTATCAACTTTATATAGAACATACCCTTCCCTTTCTGACAGAATCAGGTGGGGAAATCTTGTTTATGGGAAAAGGTGGCCATTTTTTGATCGGGCCGACGGACGAATATTGGGACGCAGTCTTGCTCATCAGACAAAAGGATGTCAGTAGCTTTCTTGCGTTTGAATCTAACTAGGACTACATGAAAGGTATTGGACATAGAACGGCGGCATTAGAAGATTCAAGACTATTGCCATTGGTTGAATAGGCTGGTTGCGAGGGGAATCATCTGAAGTTCCCGGGTAGGAGCTCCTCGATGCGGTTTTACGAAAATTGCTCTAAACGTCGTAAATTCGCAAAGCGTAACGTTAGCGGCAACTGTATGACAACACACAACAAAACAATGACAGACGAAATAAAAAAGGAACTTTTAAGACTTGAGCTTCAACACGATATCAAAATTTTGTACGCTGTGGAAAGCGGCAGTCGTGCCTGGGGTTTTGCTTCGACGGACAGTGACTGGGACGTACGGTACATTTACATCCATAGACTGGACTGGTATTTGAAAATTGATGACAAGAAAGATAATCAAGAAGAGATATTACCCAATGACATTGACCTTGTAGGTTGGGAGCTAAAAAAAGCACTTCGACTTTTCAGAAAATCAAACCCACCGATGCTCGAGTGGTTAAGAAGTCCAATGGTTTACTTACAACCGTTTTCTACCGCAGACAAACTCCGCAACCTGACAAGTGAATTTTTCAATCCTAAATCCTGCCTTCATCATTACCTACACATGGCAGAAGGCAATTACGAAAACTATTTGCAAAAGGATCACGTAAGGGTGAAAAAATACTTTTACGTATTAAGACCAATACTTGCCTGCGACTGGATTTTACAGACAAACACGATGGCTCCAATGGAGTTTAGCACACTTCTCGACAGCCAAGTGACAGACCTAAACGTAAAAACAGAAATACAAAATTTGTTGCTGCGCAAAATGACCGGAGAAGAACTTAAGGAAGAACCCAAAATTCAAGTATTGAATGACTTCCTTGAACAGAAAATTAATTTTTACACAGACTATGTAAAATCACTCGGACAAATTGCACAGCCAGACACAGAAAAACTGAATGAACTCTTTAAAC
>JBEGMH010000275.1:0-2559 GCA_041183125.1 Bacteroidota bacterium
CCCCCGGCCTTGGCCGATACCGCGCCCAGGAGGATGAGGGAAAGCATCGTGCACCCGTACAGGACATACTCCATGCCCTGTACGGGTGCCACAATAGCCACCAGGAGGGGCAAGACCCCCCCCGTCGTAAAAGCCGCCCCCGAAGCGAACGCCGCCTGGATGGGTTTGGCCTGGCTGACCTCGTTGATGCCCAGCTCGTCCCGGATGTGTGCCCCCAAAGCGTCCACTTCGGTCAACTCCCGGGCCACCTGCAGGGCGGTTTCCCTGGTAAGCCCCCTTTTCTCATAGATCCCCGCCAGAATCTGCAGTTCGTTCTCGGGCATTTCGGCTAATTCTTGTTTCTCCCGGGCGATGTCGGCCTTTTCGATGTCCGTTTGGGAACTCACCGACACGTACTCCCCCGCCGCCATGGACAACGCGCCCGCGACCAGCCCGGCAACCGTGGCCAACAAGATGGGCTCCCGCGTGGTGCTCGCCGCCGCAATGCCTATAGCAAGGCTCGAGACGGAGATGATCCCGTCGTTCGCCCCTAATACCGCTGCCCGTAACCAGTTGCTGCGGTGGATGTAGTGTACCTCCAGATAATTTTCGAGGTTCGGTTGTACAGGTTCCATATCGTTGTTTTTATTAGACTGGTTGCGAGGGGTCAGCAAGGTGGGAAAAAAAGGGCTTTTTTGACCGATTCCCCTCACAACAAGCCTGTTGAAGCAGCTTTTTTTGGGATACTAAAATAAGCTGCTAAAACGTATCGTTAAGGTAACGTTAAACTTGTTGCGAGGCAATTCCCTTTTCCCCTCGCTGATTCCCAAAGACAAGTCTATCAATTTTTTTCCTGAAAACCGCTGCTATCACTACCGATTTCAGAAAATAATAGGTCTGCCCGACGACGCAAAGGGAATGCCCCGGCATTTCATTTGGTCCCGTCAGGGCCATGCTCTGCTTTTTTTATTTCCAAATCATATCTGTTATCATGAAACGAAAACAAATTTTGCTCTTTTCCCTCTCTTTCTTGCTCCTGCTCACGTGCTTACCTGCCAACGCCCAGCTCAAACAAGGGTTCAAAGCCTTGAAAAAACGAGATTACGAAAATGCCGAAGCGTTTTTCCAGCAATCCGCTCAGAACCCCACCGAAGCCCCCATCGCCGGTATGGGCCTGCGCCGGGCTAAAGAAGCGCAGATGAAGAAAGATAAAAGAGATCAAAACAATTTAGACAGCATCCTTGACGACTACCGGAACGTCTCCTCGCTCTCCCGCGCCTACGAAGCCCTACCAGAGAAAAGCCGCGACCGATACGCCAAAAACAAATGGGTCCGGACCAGGAAAGGCGATTACACGAGCACCTTGAGGAGCTTGCGCCAAAAGGCCTTCCAAAGGATCGAGGGGAACCGCTCGCTCCCCGAACTCGACTCCTGCGTAGCGGTCATGGGGCCCTTTGCAGGGGCTGAATTACAGGCCTACCATACCCTGGAAGAAGTGGTCGTGCGGCATAATTTTTACTCGACCGACTACCTCACGCTCCTGTCCATCGTACACAAACACAACCGGGTGCTGGAATTAACCGGCCTAAACCCATACGCGCTCCGCTTCAGCGCCCGCATCCTGGAAGCCTTCCTGAACGACTACCCGCTCTACGAGTTCCGCACCTTCACAGAAGACCTCCCCCGGCACTGGATCTCGCAGGATTGCCAGATCGAGGCGTTCCTGAAAGCCGTAGAGACCAAGCAGGTACAGCCCATCGCCGAACTGTTGGACCAAAACCGCAGCTCCAACCTGGACATCGTGGCCCTCTACGCCCTGGCCCAGCCCCACAACCAGGTCTTCTTCGAGCGCCAAAGCGGGGGAGCCCCGGATTCGTATGCTACCGCCCAGTTCGACACGGTGTCCAAGATCTTGATCTATGGTTTCGGGGAAGATATCCCCTCCGCTGCCGTCGTCAGCACCACCCGGCGCTTCGTCGAGGAAACCAGCCCTTCCAACCGCGCCTACCTGTTCCTAATCCAGGGCCTCAAGCACCTGAAGACCCAAGGGGCCTGGCGGGAAAGCTCGGAGCTGCTGCGCTTCTCCCGGCCCTTTTTCCTATCCAGCGCTATTGCGAGGGATTCGGCCTGCATCCAGAACCCCATGTTCAAAAACGGTATCGCCGCCTGGTTCGACAGCGTGGAAAAACTCCTGGAGACGCCCTACGATAGCTTCCGCATAAGCAACCTCGGACTGCCCAGCACCATCGGCGACGAGTTTTCCCCCCTGGTCTCCCAAGACGATACCAAACTGCGCTTCAACCGCGAATGGGCAAGCGAGAACTTCGCCAAAGATGGCGATATCCTGCTCTCTTTCTTCGTAGATTCCGCCTGGATCAAACCCGTACCCGATACGATTATGAACAAGATAGGCAGCAGCGCCCTCCACAGCGTGACCGCCTACGAGAACCGATGGACCTACGCTCAGGATGGCCTACTGACCTTCGACGGGCTATCCTGGGCCGATTCGCTGTCGCTGGTAAAAGTCCTCTCTACCTTCCAATGGGTGGGCAAAGCCAGTTTCTCCCCCAACGGACGGGC
>JBEGMH010000276.1:0-4317 GCA_041183125.1 Bacteroidota bacterium
AACCTGTCAATAGCTCCACTCCGTAGGGGTCCGGTCCCAGCGGTGCGCCTTGAGGGATTGCAGCAAAGGCGCGGGCAGCCCCTGTCCGTCGCTGGCGGCGGTATTCATGGCCACGTGGCGCTCTTTGCGCATCCCCGGGATGATGGTGGCCACATCGGGGTTGCACAAGATGAAGCGCAGGGCCATTTCGGGCATGGTCATGCCTTCTGGCACCAGGGGCTTGAGGGCATCGGCCCGCTGTACGCTGGGGATGAGGTTTTCCGGTACGAAATACAGGGAGCGCCAATCCTCCGGGGGGAAGACCGTATCCACTGTCATGGTACCAGTGAGGGTACCCTCGTCGAAGGGGACACGGGCGATGACGCCAACGCCAAGTTCCCGGCAGAGCGGGAACAAGCGATCTTCCGGATTTTGGTCGAAGATATTGTAGATGACCTGTACGGCAGCGATGGCTCCGGTTTTGAGCGTCTCCAGTACATTGTCCGGTTCCCAGCGGTTGACGCTGACGCCCCAGTGTTGTACCTTTCCCTCTCGGGTGAGGTCTTCGCAGGTGCGCTGCCACTCGTCGTGCTGTGCCCAGCTGTCTTCCCACACGTGAAACTGCATGAGGTGCAGGGTTTCCATCCCGAGGTTTTTCAAGCTGCGCTCCACGTATTCGCGGATATAGTCGGCGGGAAAGACCTCCTCCAGCCGGAAGCCCCGTTTGGAGGGCCACTTGCGGTTTTTGGGTGGGATTTTGGAGGCGGCCACGAGTCCTTTCCCAGCGTGTCTGCGCAGCAGCTCGCCCAGAATTTCCTCGCTGCGCCCATCTGCGTATGCCCAGGCGGTATCGAAAAAGGTACATCCTTTTTCCACAGACAGTTCCAGGGAACGCAGTACTTCCTGCTGGTCGGAGCCTGTCCAGCCGGCCAGACCCCACATACCATAACCAATTTCGCTGACCTTTAGGCCGGTCGCGCCGAGATTGCGATAGATCATCCTGCCTTACTTTTTGACCGTTGGATATTTGATGCCGAGTTGTTCGAGATAAGAAGCGTATTTCGTCTCGTCGTAGTAAAACTTCTCGAGTTGTGGGCGGAACTCGCCCATGATATCAGAGTTGAGGTATACCGCCGGTTTGTCCTCCTTGTTGACCATGGGGATGTACTGTTGCTTCATGCCCTGTTCCTTTCGGAAATAATCCCAGGCCTGTTCCACGAGGGTAGGTTTGAGAAAGAGATCGAGCAGTGTCATGGCCTCTGCTTTGGCCCCGGCCACTACGCCTTTGTGTGCGATGGGCGTCGCCATGGCGATAGCATTGGCCCAGTGGTGTCCGGGCAGCCCGGGGATATTGGACGGGAAGCGCATGGTGACGGTGGGCAATTTCCAGGAAATATCCCCGATATCATCCGAGCCACCGCTGACGAAGGTCTGGACGGGCAGGCCGATGGTGTCGAGTTTGAGCGCCAGTCCGTTGGTATCGCGTTGGGCTTTGACTTCCTTCTGTACCGCCTTCGCCAGGGTTTGGTCGGCCTCGCTCCAGGTGGGCAGCCCTACTTTTTTGATATTTTCGTACATCGTCTCCGCGATTACTTTGTTGAAGTGCTGTGGCCATGCCGAGCCCAGTACACGGGAGCTCACGGTTGTTCCGGTCATCAGGGCAGCCCCCTCGGCGATTTTATTCGCTTTTTGGTACATTTCCATGATCATAGGATAGGTCACGTTGCGGAAATAGAACCAGATAGAGGCCTTGGAAGGCACCACATTGGGCTGGTCTCCGCCGTTTTTGATGACGTGGTGGGAGCGCTGCAGGGGGTCGAGGTGTTCGCGGGTGTATTGCCAGCCGATGCTCATCAATTCCACGGCGTCGAGGGCGCTGCGGCCGCGCCAGGGCGCGCCGGCTGCGTGGGCTGCTTCCCCTTCGAACTCGTACTCCACCGATACCAGTCCGGTGCCCCTGGCCTGGCCATAGGAGACGCTCAAGTTATCGGACACGTGGGTAAAGATACAGAGGTCAATATTGTCGAAATAGCCGTCGCGGGTGAAATAGGCTTTCGTGCCCACCAGCTCTTCGGCCACGCCCGGCCACAGGATCAGCGTACCGGGGATTTTCTCCCGCTCCATAATTTCCTTTACGCTGAGCGCGGCTACTATATTGAGCGGGCTGCCGGAGTTATGCCCTTCCCCGTGCCCGGGTGCCCCTTCGACGATGGGGTCGTGGTAGGCCACCCCCGGTTTTTGGGAGGCCTTGGGGATACAGTCGAGGTCGCTCCCCAGGGCGATGACGGGTTTACCGCTGCCCCAGCGGGCCATCCAGGCCGTGGGTACCCCGGAGATGCCGTACTCGATCTCAAAACCATTCTGTTTGAGGATATCGGTCAGGTATTTGGATGTTTCCGTCTCCTGGAAGCCTAATTCGGCGAAACTGAATACTTTGTCCACCATTACCTGGGCCATTTTAGCGCGGCTTTCCACTTTGGACAATACTTCAGTTTTCAGGTTTGCCAGGCGCTGCTCCTCTGGGCTGGGGGGAACCGCTTTTTTCTTTTGGGAAAAAGCTGGTCCGGTAATCAAAACTGCAGCCAACAGTAAAAAACAAGTCTTTTTCATCGAAACAAGCATTAAAGGTTAGTTAATCCGGTCAAATGGTCGAATGACAGAGGCTAAAATAAAAAGATATTCAAAGGAAATATCTATTTTTTCGGCGGCTTATGCCCTTTTTGGCCCCGCATGGCCATAAACTACCAAAAGATGCCAAAGGACAGGAGGTACGGACCGCGAACCCGCCTCCAGGCGATATGCCTGGTCGGGGCAGCGCTTTTCGTAGGAATAGCCTCTCCCACGGGTTTTTTGTGGCAAAAAACGCGGTTCTGGAAGCAGCAATTGGCCGCCATGAGCGCTCTGCGACCCGAGGACCCACAACTCGATTCGTTTGTGCTCCACCGGGATGAGTACGCCCGGCTGCGCGTCAACGAGCGGGAAATCCGCTACCGGGGCATCATGTACGACCTTTTTTCCAAAGAACAATCCGGCGACACCCTGCACATCCTCGCCTTAGCCGATTATGCGGAAAGCGGCTGGATGGCCCTCCAACTGAACCAAGGGTTTCTCCACGGCCCCCCTGGCGGAAAACGCAGTGCTTTTTTCCTCTTCTATTTTTCCGAACGCTTCTGCCCGGCCCTACCCGTCGTCCCAGACCCGGGAGCCTTGGCCAAACCATATACCCATCGCTTCTGGCAGGATACCTGGCCAGAACACCACAATCCCCCACCGGAACGACTGTCTTTTTTTCACTGACCCCTCGTAACTCGTTGTATTTGGCTGGCCGGGATCTCCGGAACCCAGCCTTGTGTGGTATTATCGGTTGTGATTCGTCGTGCTGCCGGCTAGCCCGGTCTGCAACGTGTTTTATTCAAACCACCAAACTTTAAAAATGAAATACCTATCTATATATCTTGGCCTCATCGCCCTGTGCCCTGCCCTCTCTGCGCAGACCGACACTGCGGCCATGCAGGTACAATTGGGCGAATATGTCGTATCGGCGACCGGCTATGCCGCGCCGCGGCGGGAAGTCGCGCAAATCGTACAGACCATCGGTGCCCGGCAGTTGGCCTGGCAAAACGCACCTACCTCTGCCGACGTGCTCCAAAACACGGGAGGCATCCTGGTACAGAAAAGCCAGGGGGGAGGCGGAAGCCCCATCATACGGGGCTTTGAAGCCAACAAAGTACTCATCCACGTGGACGGGGTGCGCCTGAACAATGCCATCTTCCGCGGCGGGCACCTCCAGAACGTATTGCGTATAGACAACTCTATCCTCGAAAAAGTGGAAATCCTCTATGGCCCTTCCTCGGTGAAGTACGGCAGCGACGCCCTGGGCGGCGTCATGCACTTCAGTACCAAGCAACCCATACTGAACCAGACGAGCGGCAGCGCCTTCGTGCGCTACAGCACGGCGATCGAGGAAAAAACCGGCCACCTCGACGTCAACCTGGGCGGCAAGAAGTGGGCCAGTCTGAGCAGCTTCACCTACTCCGATTTCGGGGATATCGTGCAGGGCAAGCGGCGCAAAGCAGCGTATCCCGATTTTGGCAAGCGCCCAGTCTATGCAGGCTGGGACGGCAGCAAGGACATCGTAGTCCAGAACCCGGACGAGAACCGGCAGGTCGGCACGGCCTACTCCCAGTACGACTTGCTCCAGAAAATCCGCTACCAGCCCTCCGAGCACGTATCCCACACCTTGAACTTCCAGTATTCCAACAGCTCGGATGTACCGCGCTACGACCGCCTGTCGGAGCTGGGCAGCAACTCCGTGCCCCGCTTCGCCGAGTGGTACTA
>JBEGMH010000277.1:0-3494 GCA_041183125.1 Bacteroidota bacterium
GGGCCCCCTGTGATTAGAGGCTTATGGCATGCCCCCTATTGCCCGCTTGGCAGTCCTTTTCCCATTGACGTCTATGGATATGAAATATACCTGTCGGCCGGTGCCGCGCATCCCGGGGCTCCAGATCACTTCCTGTTCGCCCGCCCATTGCCGCTCCTGTTCGAGCAGACGCGCTACTTCGCGCCCTTGTGCATCGCTGATGCGGATGCTCACGCGGGCCTCTTTTTCCAGGCGGTACGCAATGTGCAGTTCTTCTTCAAAAGGATTGGGGAAAACGCGGACCCCGCGGAGAACCCCTCTCTCCGTTTCGCGCAACGCCGTGTGCAGGTCGGGGGTAGCGGGCGTACTTTCCACGGAGTTGGCGCTGACAGCGGTGATGGCGTACCAAAAAGGCTTTTCCCCGACGGTTTCAGGGTCGGTGTAAGTAGGTTCTGCGACGATAGCCAGGAGGTTTTCGGGGTTTTGTACCGCCGCCGTCCAGTTGGGCCGGGCCTCGGATGCGACGCGATATATGGCGAAAAAGCGCGCCGGGGGCTGTTCGCCGGCGCTAGGGGGCTGTAGCCACTGCAGCCGGCATGTTCTGCCGGATAGCAGCACCTGCGCCTGGAGGGGAGCAGCAGGGGCCAGCATATTCTTCCAGGGCATGATGGGGGTGAGGGCAGGGTAGCGGTATAGATCGGAGCGCAAACTATCGGCCAGGCCCTGGGTACCCGTAGCGCTCAGGTTGGCCGCCCGGAACAACAGGTTGCCGCTGATCTGGTTCTCGCGTAGGAAGCGGATCTGGCGGGGCAGTTCGTTGGGCCGGTAAAGCGAAGCAGCGGCTGTCATGGAGGGTTCGGCTTTGTAGGCGGCCAGGCCGGGATACAGGTGGCGCCCGTTGAGCTGTTCTTTCCACCACAGGGAGAGCCGGGCAAAATCCTGCCCGCCCCCGAACGCCCAGTAGAGCTGGGGCGATAAGTAATCAATCCAGCGCTCCTGCAGCCAGCGCACGCCGTTGCCATACGTCACACTGGCACCGGATAGCCCGGTAATACCGCTGGGTACCCCACTGCGCCAGATGCCGAAAGGACTGACTCCGTACTTCAGCCAGGGCTTGATTTTGAGGGCTGCCGCACCCATCTCCTGCACAAAACGGTTGATGTTGTCTTCGCGCCAGGCATCGAGCGTCAAGCCGTTCCCGTACAGGGCGTAGGTGGCCTGGTCCTCTGTTTTGATGCCTTCGTAGGGGTAAAAATAATCGTCGTAATGCAGCCCGTCTATGTCGTAGCGCGAAACGAGATCGCTCAGCATGCCAACCAGGTATTTCCGCGCGTCGGGAATGCCGGGGTTGAGGAGCAACACGTTTTGTATGGGTAACATCCATTCCGGGCGCTGCACCGAGAGGTGGTTCAATGCCTTTGGATAGGTCGAACTGATGCTCCGAATCACCCGATAGGGGTTTATCCAGGCGTGCAGCTCCATACCGCGCTTGTGCGCTTCTTCCACGGCAAATGCGAGCGGGTCCCAGAGCGGGGCGGGCGGAAGTCCCTGGGTGCCGGTCAGATAATACGACCAGGGCTCGAGAGTGGACGCATACATCGCATCGCTCTCCGAGCGCACTTGGAAAAAAACAGCGTTGATCCCCGCCGCTTTCAGGCGGTCGAACATAGTCCGCAGGGCATCCTGCTGCCCCTGGGGCGACGCCCCCCGCACTGGCCAGTCGAGGTTGATGACTGTGGCCACCCATACGCCCCGCATTTCGTACTTGGGGGCAGGGACTTGCGCGAGGGCCAGCGGGGAAGCTCCCAGTAGTAGGCACAGTAGGCAAAGGGAAGATAGGCGCAGCATACGCAATAAGTCTATTGAGGTACGGACAAAACAGATGGGTTGCCAAGGGGCAAAAAACCTCTTTTTTTCCACTTCACCGCCCGTCTAATGAAATCAGCCCAAAAATAGCTATTTTTAGGACAAGAGAGCGGCTACCTTCTTTGGCCAATTTTGCCAGATTAGCGTAGATTCGCGCAGGATAGACGGTTTGCGGGAGGTCGGTAGGGGAAAAAGGACCTTTTTGCCCCCCCGCTACTCGTCTAATGAATCTAAAAAATTGGGCCTCGTGCTACCACCAACCAAATATGCTTATGCACCCCTCCACCGTACCTTCCCCCCACCGCACCTGGTGGAAAGAAGCCGTAGTCTATCAAATCTATCCGCGTAGCTTCAAAGACAGCAACGGCGACGGGATCGGCGATTTGAAGGGCATACGCTCTAAATTGGACTATATCGGGAGCCTGGGCATTGATGTGGTCTGGCTCAACCCGGTGTACCAATCGCCCAACGACGACAACGGCTACGATATCAGCGATTATCGCAATATCATGAACGACTTCGGCACCATGGACGATTTCGATGCCCTGCTCCAGGGTCTGCACGAGCGGGGAATCCGGCTCGTAATGGACCTGGTCGTTAATCACAGCAGCGATGAGCATCTGTGGTTCCAGCAGTCGAAGAGCTCCCGCGACAACCCTTACCGGGATTTTTACCACTGGTGGCCCGCGGAAAAAGGCACACCGCCGCAGCGATGGAGCATCTTCGACGAGGATGCCAATGCCTGGGCCTACGACCCCGTAACGGATGCTTATTATTTGCACTATTTTTCCAAAAAACAGCCTGACCTCAACTGGGAAAACCCCCAACTGCGCCGCGAAATCTACGATATGATGGATTTCTGGTTCAAAAAAGGCATTGACGGCTTCCGCATGGATGTGATTTCCGTGATTTCTAAAGATCCGTCTTTCCCACCGGTCTCAGAGGCAGATATAGCGGAAAAATACCACGGGAGCTGGCCGGAATTTTATGCCAAAGGCCCTAAGGTACATACCTGGCTCCAGGAAATGCACCGGGAAGTGCTGAGCAAATACGACATCATGACGGTCGCGGAAGGCTGGGGCGTCGTCGCAGAAGATGTGCTCAAATACGTGGATGCCGAACGCGGGGAACTGGACATGCTCTACCACTTTGAGGCTATGGAACAATGGCACCTCCCCACCGACGGAACGCCGCAGGACCCAAAATTCGACCTGCTCCGCTTCAAGGAAATCCATACGCGCTGGGACCGTATGTTTGCAGAAAAAGGCTGGGGAACCGTCTATCTGGGCAACCACGACCAGGCGCGTATGGTGAGCCGCTGGGGCCACGATGACCCGGCCTACCGCGTGCGCTCGTCCAAAATGCTGACCACCTTCATCCTCACGATGCGGGGTACCCCCTACTACCTGGCCGGCGACGAACTGGGTATGACCAGTATCAAATTTGACGATATCAGCGACTACCGCGATATTTATACCCTCAATACCTACAAACGACTGTCGTCCCAAAGTGCCGAAGCTGCCGCAGCATACCTCGAAGCGCAAAAAATCTACGGCCGCGACAACAGCCGAACGCCTTTTCAGTGGGATGGGAGCAGGAATGCCGGCTTCACTACCGGTACGCCCTGGATAAAAATCAACCCGGATTTC
>JBEGMH010000278.1:0-6390 GCA_041183125.1 Bacteroidota bacterium
GTCCCTGCGAAATCATCGAACGCTTTATCCGTGACGCGGATGATATTTTTGCGGATGAAGGGGGCTCCTTCCGCTGCACCTGCCTCGGGGTGTTTGAGGGCACATTCCCACTCCATCACCGCCCAGCCGCGGTAGTTGTACGCGGCGAGTTTGCTAAAGATAGCGGGGAAGTTGACCTGTCCGTCGCCCAGGGAGCGGAAGCGGCCTGCGCGTTCGACCCAGCCCTGGTACCCGCCATAGACGCCCTGCTTGCCCGTGGGGTTGAACTCGGCGTCTTTGACGTGGAACATGCGGATGCGCTCGTGGTAGTGGTCAATGAAGCTCAGGTAATCCAGGCATTGCAGCACGAAGTGCGAGGGGTCGTAGAGCAGGCAGGCCCGTGGGTGGTTCTGCACCTGTTCGAGGAACATCTCGTAGGTCACGCCGTCGTGGAGGTCTTCGCCGGGATGGATTTCGTAGCAGACATCCACGCCGCTGTCCTCGAACGCGTTGAGGATAGGCATCCAGCGTTTGGCCAACTCTTTGAAGCCCGTTTCGACCAATCCGGCGGGGCGTTGCGGCCAGGGGTAGACCGTTTGCCAAAGCAGCGCACCGCTGAAGGTAGCGTGGGCATTGAGCCCCAGGTTTTCGGATGCCTTAGCGGCGTAGCGCAGTTGCTGTACGGCCCACTCGGTACGGGCAGCCGGGTTGTTGCGCACGTTTTCCGGGGCGAAGCCGTCGAAGAGCACGTCGTAGGCCGGGTGTACGGCCACGAGTTGCCCTTGCAGGTGCGTGGAGAGCTCGGTGATTTCGAGGCCGGCCGACTGCACGATGCCTTTCAGCTCATCGGCGTAGGTCTTGCTTTCGGCTGCTTTTTGCAGGTCAATGCAGCGGGCGTCCCAGGTGGGGATCTGCACGCCGGTATATCCCAGGGAGGCTGCCCATTGGCAGATGGACTCCAGGGAGTGGAAGGGGGCAGCATCGCCCATAAACTGTGCCAGGAAGATGCCGGGGCCTTTGATGGTATTCATAACGGATCTATTTTATTATACTTCAAATACAGTCCATTTGACCTCGGATTGCGCCGAAGCGACGACATTGTCAATAAATGCCATGCCGCGGATACCGTCTTCGGTAGAAGGGAAATCCAGCATTTCGGGCGTGGGGGCGATGCCGTCTATACGCGCCGAGAGCGTATGTGCGAAGTTGCGGTAGATATTCCCGAACGCTTCCAGGTAGCCCTCGGGGTGGCCGCCCGGCGTGCGCGTGTTCTGCACCGCGAAGGAAGACTGCAGCCCTCCGTAATTGGACCCGGCCCGGTAGATCTGCGTGGGCTGGTCCAGCCATTTGACCAACAGGGTGTTGGGTTCGTGCTGCGACCATTCTATGCCGCCTTTTTCCCCATATACCCTGATTTTCAGGGCATTTTCTTCCCCTGCGGCGACCTGGGAGGCCATCAGTACGCCGGCGGCTCCATTGTCGAAGCGCAACAGTACGTTTCCGTCATCGTCCAGTGCGCGCCCTTCGACCATGATGTTGAGGTCGGCGCACAGATGGGTGATTTTCAGGCCACTGACATATTCGGCTAAGTGGGCGGCGTGGGTACCGATATCGCCCATACAACCCGCTTTGCCCGAGCGTTTGGGGTCGGTACGCCAGGCGGCCTGTGCGTTGCCGCTTTTCTCGGAGGGGGCGCTGAGCCAGCCCTGCGGGTATTCGACCCACACTTTGCGGATTTTCCCGAAGGCACCTTCCCGGAACATGGCCCGCGCCTGTTTGACCATGGGATAGCCCGAATAGGTATGGGTCAGACAGAGGATAAGGCCGGTTTCCTTCACTTTGGCGTCCAAGGCTTTGGCTTCTTCCATGGTAAAGGTGATCGGTTTGTCGATCACGACGTGGAAGCCGTGCTCCAGTGCCATCATGGCAGGGGCGAAATGCACGTGGTTGGGGGTGACGATGGTCACAAAATCCATCCGCTGCCCGGGCGGCAGTTGGCTTTCCCGCTCGAACATTTCCTGGTAGGAAGCATATGTCCGTTCTTCGGGGATAAAGAGGCTGCGGGCCGAATCTTTAGCGATTTCCGCATTGGCGCTCAGCACCCCGCAGGAAAGCTCGATCAGTCCGTCCATGTTCGCCGCGATCCGATGTATGGCCCCGATGAAAGCGTCCTTGCCACCACCGACCATTCCCATTTTTAGTTTGCGATTCATGTATTGTTTATTTGATTTTTTTAAAAAAAACGCAATTGCGCCCAACAAGGGAGAAAGTTTGTGAAAAAAAACGAACTTTCCCATATATTCGCCACTACGAAAAAGAAGAAAAATTTACTTTTATGGCTCAGACGCCACACAGCAATATTATGGCGGGGCTAAAATAGGGATTTACGGCTTTTTCGCACTGGTCATTTTACTCATACTAAAAAACACCCAAGCCTATGCAGACCACCCTTAACCGGAGTCAACTGTTCGTGGCGAGCTGCCTTGCCCTGCTGGTCACCTCCCTTTCTTTCGGCATCCGCGCCGGTATTTTGAACCGTCTCGGGGTCGAGTTTGACCTCAATGCCCAGCAATTGGGCGTGATTGCCGCGACGGCGTTCTGGGGCTTCCCCCTCGCGGTCATCATCGGCGGCATGGTCGTGGACATCATCGGCATGAAGCGTTTGCTGGTGGCCGCGTTTGTGTTCCACCTGGCCGGCATCGTCCTCACGATTTTTGCGGGTGGGTACTGGAGCCTGTTCATTTCCACGCTCTTGATCGGCATTGCCAACGGCACGGTGGAAGCGGCCTGCAACCCTTTGGTGGCCACGATCTACCCCGACAACAAGACGACCAAGCTCAACCACTTCCACCTGTGGTTCCCGGGCGGGATCGTCATTGGCACGCTCATCGTGTTCTTCCTCGACAAGTTGGGCATTGGCTGGCAGGTACAGGTAGGGCTCATGATCATCCCCACGCTGTTGTACGGGTTCCTGTTCAGCAAGCTGGACTTCCCGGTCACGGAGCGCGTGGCCAGCGGCGTCAGCACGGCCGAGATGTACAAATCCCTGCTCAACCCGCTCTTCCTTTTTATGATCGTCCTGATGTTTGGCACGGCGATCACCGAGTTGTTCACCGGGCAGTGGATTGACGTCCTGCTGCGCAACGTTTCCGACAACGCCCTCCTGCTGCTGACCATAGAAACCGGCGTCATGGTCATCGGCCGCGGCCTGGCCGAGCCGGTGGTACACCGCTTCTCGCCCCAGGGCGTGTTGTTGGGGTCGGCGGTGTTGTCGGCGTTAGGCTTGTACCTGCTGGGGCATACGTCGGGCAATATGCTCTTTGTGGGCGCGCTCATTTTCGGCATGGGCGTCTGCTATTTCTGGCCAACCATGCTCGGGTTCGTCTCCGAAAACCTGCCCAAAACAGGGGCGGTGGGCATCAACCTCATGGGCGGTGCCGGGATGTTCGCCGTATCGGTATATATGATTTTCATGGGCGGCTACTACGACCGCCTGATCGCGGCCAAACTGCCCGCAGGGGCTGACATGGCCACGTACAGCACCGCTGCCGGCGGCACGGAGATGGCCAATCTGTTCAGCGAAGCCAAGAAAGCCGCCGGGCCGGAAATCCTCAACGCCACGCTCATCATACCCATCATCCTGACCGTAGCGTTCGCCGGCCTGTTTTTCTATATGCGGGGCAAGAAAACAGCCCACGCTTAAACCTTAGCACCGATGTTAAACAAGGATAACCGAAGAAACCTGATTAAAAAACTCCTCGCCGGGGCAGCCGCAGTAGCTGCCGGCGGGGCTTTCCCCTTGCGGGCTTCCGAAAGCACGAACATGGCGTTGAAAGGCAATATCCAACACTCCGTATGCCGCTGGTGCTTCAGCGACTTGTCGCTCGAGCAGCTCAGCGCGGCCGCCAAAAAAATGGGGCTCGTCGGCATTGACCTCGTCGGCCCGGCCGACTGGCCCGTGCTGCAGCGGCACGGACTGGTCTCGACCATGTGCAACGGGGCGGAGATCAGCCTGGTCAAAGGCTGGAACCACCCCATGTACCACGAGACATTGGTCAAAAACTACATCGAACACATTGACCTGGTAGCAAAAGCAGGTTACACCAACCTCATCTGCTTCAGCGGCAACCGCGACGGGATGGACGACGAGACCGGGCTCAAAAACTGCGCCGAGGGGCTCAAAAAGATCATGGCCCACGCCGAAAAAAAAGGGGTCGTCATCCAAATGGAACTGCTCAACAGCAAAGTGGACCACAAAGACTACATGTGCGACCGCACCCACTGGGGCGTGGCCCTGTGCAAGGCCATCGGCTCGCCCAACTTCAAGCTGCTCTACGATATCTACCACATGCAGATTGACGAGGGCGACGTGATCCGCACCATCCGCGACAGCCATGCGTACATCGGGCACTACCACACGGCTGGGGTACCGGGCCGCCATGAAATCGGCGACGACCAAGAGCTGTACTACCCGGCCATCATGCGGGCCATCGTAGCCACAGGCTTCAAAGGATATGTAGCCCAGGAGTTCATCCCTAACGCTACGGATAAACTGGCTTCCCTGGAGAAAGCCATCCAGATTTGTGATGTGTGACCTTAATCGTATAACGTATAATTTAAAACAAGAACAGACATGCCTGAGCAAAATTACGATGCTATTGTCGTAGGGTCCGGAATCAGTGGGGGTTGGGCTGCCAAAGAACTCACTGAAAAAGGACTGAAAGTACTGATGTTGGAACGTGGCAAAAACATAGAGCACGTCAAAGACTACGTCAACGCCAACAAGGAGGCCTGGGATTATCCCTATCGCGGTACCCGTACCCAAAAGATGGAAGAGGAGTACCCCGTCCTGAAACGGGACTACCCGCTCAACGAGAAAAACCTCGACTGGTGGGTCAAGGATTCCGAGTGCCCCTACACGGAAGTCAAGCGCTTCGACTGGTTCCGCGGCTATCATGTGGGCGGTCGCTCGCTGATGTGGGGACGCCAGAGCTACCGCTTCAGCGACTTCGACTTCGAAGCCAACGCCAAAGACGGCATCGCCGTGGACTGGCCGCTGCGCTATGCCGAAATCGCCCCCTGGTACGATTATGTAGAAAAATTCGCGGGCATCAGCGGTAGCCTCGAAGGCCTGCCCCAGCTCCCCGACGGCCAGTTCCTGCCGCCCATGGAAATGACCTGCGTAGAAAAAGACGTAGCCGCCCGTATCAAGGAACACTACAAAGGCAAGCGCACGATGATCATCGGGCGCACGGCCAACCTGACCGCCCCCCACGAAGGCCGCGTCAACTGCCAGTTCCGCAACAAGTGCTGGCTCGGCTGCCCGTTCGGTGCGTACTTCAGCACGCAGTCCTCTACCCTGCCCGCCGCTATGAAAACGGGCAACCTCACGCTGCGCCCTTGGTCTATCGTCACGCAGGTATTGTACGACAAAGACAGCAAGCGCGCTACCGGGGTCGAAGTGCTGGACGCCGAAACCAACAAGACATACGTCTATAAGGCCAAAATCATCTTCCTCAACGCCTCGACCCTCAACTCGACCTGGATCCTGATGAACTCCGCTACGGACGTGTGGCCCGAAGGCCTCGGCAGCAGCAGCGGCGCCCTGGGCCATAACCTCATGGACCACCACCTCGGCGTGGGCGCCAGCGGGGTCATGGAAGGCTATGAAGACAAATACACCTACGGGCGTCGCCCCAACGGCATCTACGTGCCCCGCTACCGCAACCTGTTCGGCGACAAGCGCGATTACCTGCGTGGATTCGGCTACCAGGGCGGCGGAAGCCGCGAAGGCTGGGGACGCGAAATCAAAGAGCTCACCATCGGCGCACAACTCAAGGAAGCCCTGAGCGAACCCGGAGGATGGACCATGGGCATGGGCGGCTTCGGCGAAATCCTGCCCTACCACGAGAATATGGTCAAACTCGACAAAACGGTCAAGGACAAGTGGGGCCTCAACGTACTCGCCATTGACTGCGAACTCAAGGAAAACGAGCTCCGTATGCGCAAGGACATGATGAACGACGCCGTGGAAATGCTCACCAACGCCGGCGTGAAGGACGTCCAGGGCTGGGATGGCGACGGCACACCGGGCCGCGGTATCCACGAAATGGGCACCGCCCGTATGGGCAAAGACCCGAAGAGCTCGGTGCTCAACAAATTCAACCAGGTCTGGGATGCCCCCAACGTGTTCGTCACGGATGGCTCCTTCATGACCTCTGCCGCCTGCGTCAACCCGTCGCTGACCTACATGGCCTTCACCGCCCGCGCCGTGGACCACGCCGTCAAAGAACTCAACAAACAAAATATTTAACACCGATAAACCGCGATACCAATGAATAGAAGAGATGCCATTTCCAGGGTAGCCCTGATCATGGGCGGAACCATACTCGGTGCCGAGCTGTTCCTCAC
>JBEGMH010000279.1:0-46410 GCA_041183125.1 Bacteroidota bacterium
CCTACGCAGCGCGTCCCCTTCCAGACACCCTCCGCTGATCCCGCCCACCCAGGTTCCGGAACTTTGAACCAACATACGGGCCCCAATTCGCCGATAGGAGGATTCCTCCACGCTGACCACCGAGGCGAGCGCTACCTTTTCCCGGGAGTGGTCCAGGGAATCAAAGGCCTGAATAATATTGCGAATCTCTTTCATGGAATAGAATTTTTAATAAAAAATTCTTTTTTACGGTAAAAAACCAAATAAAAAACCGTTACCGTTTTGCCGGCAGGACTCGGATGACGATGCTTTTTGAAGCAGGCGTCTTGCTGGCAGGATCGTGTTCGGATACGGGGATCAGTACGTTGGCTTCGGGGAAATACGTGGCGGCACACTTTGTAGGGATGGGATAGGCGCAGGCTAAAAAGTTATACGCTGTTCGCTTGACCTTGTCGTACTCGCTGACCAGATCCACTGCGCTACCTTCCGCGATACCTAACGCCTGCATATCCGTTTTGTTGAGGAGTACGACCCGGCGCTCGCGGAAGATACCCCGGTAGCGATCGTCCATACCATAGATAGTCGTATTGAACTGGTCGTGGCTGCGGATGCTCATCAGGAGGAATTGGCCGGGCTGAAGGGCTATCGTTTCGAAGGGTACTACGGAGAACTGGGCCTTCCCGCTGGGTGTGGTGAAACGCTGTTCCCTGGGCGGCACCGGCAGTCGGAACCCTCCCGGCTCACGGACGCGCCGGTTGTAGTCCTCAAAACCGGGGATGACCTGTTCAATAGCCGTTCGGATAGCGTCGTAATCGCCGGCCATTTTTTCCCAGTCCACTTTCGTACGTTCGCCCAATACCGCTTTGGCCAATCCGGCCACGATAGCAGGTTCGCTGAGCAGGTGGGGCGAAGGCGGTGGCAATACCCCTTTCGACATTTGCACGATGGCGCTGGAGTTTTCGGTACTCACAAACTGCTCGCCGGAGGCTTGGCGGTCCATATCGGTACGGGCCAGGCAGGGTAGGATAAGCGCACTTTGCCCATGCACCAGATGGCTCCGGTTGAGTTTGGTAGAGACATGGGCGGTGAGCACACAGCGACGGAGCGCCTGCGCAGTATATTCTGTATCCGGGGACGCCGAAAGGAAATTCCCTCCCATGGCGAAAAAGACCTTCGCCTTGCCCTTGGCCATAGCGGAGATCGCCTCTACCGTAGAATAGCCCGGCTTACGGGGCGGCTTGAACCCGAAGGTGCTGCCCAGTTTATCCAGAAATTCGGGTTTAGGGTCTTCCCAAATCCCCATGGTGCGGTCGCCCTGCACGTTGCTGTGCCCCCGCACGGGGCAAGCCCCGGCACCAGGTTTTCCGATGGCCCCTTTGAGGAGGAGCAGGTTGATGATTTCCTGTACGTTCCCGACCCCATTTTTGTGTTGGGTAAGGCCCATCGCCCAGCAGATGATTATCTTTTTGGATTTTCGGATCAGTTCCTTGGCTTCGATGATCTTTGCGCGCACCACGCCACTCGCTTCGGCTAATAGATTGAAGTCGTAACGCTGTAAATCCATGACAAACTCCTCGTAGCCCTCGGTGTGTTCCGTGATGAAATCCATGTCAAACGCGGATCCCGGCCGGGTCTTTTCATCGTACAGCAGCAGCGATAGGATGGCCTTCAGCAGGGGGATATCCCCATTGATGCGCACCTGGAGGAAGAGGTCGGCCAGGGCTGTTCCTTTGCCAAACAGCTTGGCGGTCCGCTGGGGGTTTTTAAACCGCACCAGGCCCGCTTCCTGCAGAGGGTTGATGGCGATGATTTTTCCCCCGTTTTCCTTACAGCGCTCCAGGGCGCTCAACATACGCGGGTGGTTGGTACCCGGGTTTTGCCCCATCAAGATCACCAGGTCGCTTTCGTAGAAATCGGCCAGGCCCACCGTGCCTTTCCCTGAGCCTAAAGTGGCCGTCATAGCCTTTCCCGACGCTTCGTGGCACATATTGGAACAATCGGGCAAGTTGTTGGTACCGAATGCCCGTACGAAGAGTTGGTACAAAAAAGCAGCCTCGTTGCTCGTCCGGCCCGACGTGTAAAAGATCGCCTCGTGCGGCGAGCGCAGTCCGCTGAGCGTTTGGCCCAGTACCTGGAATGCTTCGGACCAGGAAATAGGGCGATAATGCGTATCGCCCGGGGCGAGAAAGAGCGGCTCCGCTAATCGCCCTGCCTTACCTAACTGAAAGTCCGACCAGTTCTGGAGTTCGGCGACGGAGTGTCGGGCAAAAAAATCTTTTCCGATCCGTTTTTGCTGGGCTTCCTCGGCAATGGCCTTTGCCCCGTTTTCGCAATATTCCCCTAACTTGGAACGCTCGTCATCGGGATCGGGCCAGGCGCATCCCGGACAATCTATCCCGCCTTTTTGGTTGAGGCGAAACATGACCTTGCCCGCATCCCCGGTGGACATATATGTCCGGACATGCTTTAGGGCAGTATTCACCGCCGGGAGGCCCGCAGTATAGGCAGCGGGCTCTTTTTTCTTTAATCCGCTGAATCGTTCGGGGCTGCGCTCGCCGCTGTGCTCGGGTGCGGCGTGTTGCTCGTTGAGGAGTTGTAAAGGGCTTTTTTTCTTTTTTGCCATATTGTTTGCAATAGAAAAACGCAAGAAGGCGGTCAGCCGCCGATGGTGGCCATGGATTCGGTGACCGGGAGCCCAAAATTACGGTTTTTTTCCGCTTCCCAACCGTCTTTGGCACGATTCCCCAGGGCTTGTAAAAAAGCCTCTTCCACTTGGGCATCGCTTGCTCCGGCGCGCATGATTTGCTTGATGTTAAAGATACCGTTGTCGTACAGGCAAGTCTTTAAGCCGCCCTGTGGCGTGATGCGCAGTCGGTTGCAAGTACCGCAAAAGGTGCGGGAATACGCCGCGATGATGCCTACCGTGCCCTGGAAACCAGGGATGCGGTAGTTGTAGGAGGTGGAATGAGGGGGATCCGGTATTTTCTCAATGGTAGGAAAAGAACTGCGCAAGTGCTCGAGTATCCTTCGGTGGTCCCAGGTCAGCACCGGGTAGTGGCTACCTTCCCCGTTGAAGGGCATTTCTTCGATAAAACGCACGTCCACCGGTTTGTCCCTGGTAAACTCTGCCAGGGGGATCAAGTCTTCTATATTTTGGCCCTCCATCACTACCGCGTTGATTTTCGTCCGGATACCATGGTCTAAAAGCGCCTCCAGGGTCTCCATGACCTGGGGAAAGACGTCGCGGCGGGTGATTTGGAAAAAGCGTTCCCGGTCGATCGTATCCAGGCTGAGGTTGACGGAGTGGATACCCAGGGCCTTTAGCTCCGGTATGTGGGGAGCGGTAGTCGTGCCGTTGGTAGTCAGATTGATTTGGCGGATACCGGCGATACGGCTCATTTCGCGCAGCAGGTGCATCATGTCGCGGCGCACAAAGGGCTCCCCACCGGTGATGCGCACCTTGTCCACGCCCAGGCCGACGAGTATCCGGACGAGGCGGAGCAATTCGTCATAAGAAAGCAGTTCGTGGCGATCCACATACTGGATTCCCTGCTCGGGCATGCAGTAGAAACAGCGCAAGTTGCAACGGTCGGTGACGGCGATGCGCACATAGTTGACCAAGCGGCCGTGGTTGTCGTATAAAGGCATACCGGATTAGGTAAACGGGTTAGATTTTTTGTTAATACCGCCAAGACTTCAAATCTGTTCCCTTGGGCACGCGGTTTTTTACTTCCTCCGCCCACTTGGGGATAAACATCCGATGGTAGCGCAGGCGGGATATGTAGTTGGGTTGGGTATGGTCCCCGTTCCAGCAGTGTTCTGCCCGGTCGCCGTAATCCACTTCCCCGTCGTAGTGGGGGTTGGTCGTTTCTTCGAGGATTTCCTCGGTCAGATAGACCGCGTTGTTCAGGTAGAAGTTGTCCATATCACCGCAATAGATATGGATTTTACCTTGCAGTTTAGTACCTATTTTGGGCCAGTCGCGCTTTAGGATATAGGCGAGGTCGTAGTTCTCCCGCCAGTAGGCAGCGACCTCGGGGTTGATGGTACCGGAATACTTGTCCCATATCCGCTGTGGGTAGCCGTCTTTGCCGACGGGGGAGTACACGGCTTCCCAGATGTCCCACTGTTGCCCGGAGCGGCTTTTGGTACCCAGCACCAGTTCGCGGAGGTTGGTTTCCCGGACAGTAGCGGAAACCTGGCCTAAGTAATTGCGGTGTGCCGGTCGTTCGGTCTTTTTGAAGGAATCGTCGAGGTAATAGGCGTTTTTGTCTTCGTACAAATTAAAAACGGTATTCGCCCTAAAATCAATGGGGTCAGGGCAGGCAGCGTAGCAGCCGTTGTATTCGTCGGGGTAAAAGGTCTGTACGGCCAAGGCCTCCCAGCCGCCTGTGGAGCCCCCGTAGGTGAAGCGCGCCCATCCTTTCCCGATACCGCGAAACTGTTGCTCGATATAGGGGATGAGCTCATACGTAATGGCATCGCCATAAGGGCCCAGGTTTTGCGAGTTGACGGCATAGGAATCGTCGTAATAGGGGTTGGCGTGCTGAACCTCTATGGCTATGACCCTGGGGAAATTGGGCCCCGTCCACATTTTGTAAAAGTCGTACGCCTCCTGCTGTACGATGCGGTTGTAACAGTCCACATCGAAACGGGCGCTGTATTCACAAGGTACGGTCGTATCGGGCGGTGTCGTGCGCCAGCCCCCGAAGTCGTAAGGGAAATGGCCGTGGAAAATCGCCAGCGGATAGCGCGTGTTGGGATGGGTATCCCAGCCTTCCGGCAGCAGTACGTGGGCGCCCAGGTAAAAGTCCCTGCCCCAAAAGTCGGAGAGCAGTTTGCTCTTTATTTTGATGTGCTTGACGTACTTGCTGTCTTTAGGAGGCTCTATGGCAGGGATTTCTTTATCTAATTGCACCGCCACCGCTTTGGTAGACCGGGGGTCGAAGGCGATACTGACGGGTGTAGAGTACAGGTTTCCGGGTGCCAGGTTCCACTGCTGCCCCTCCCCGCGATCCATAGGCAGCTTGACGACATGCCCGTCGGCCCGCCGGAAGGTTTCGTACTTGTGGAGCAGCGCCTGTACCTGATACGTGCCGGCCGGCACATCGCGGAGGCTTTCGATAGGGTACCCTAACACAGAAGCATCTATCCACATCGGTTCGCCCGCTTTCCAGTCTTCTACGTCTATCCCAAAGACGAGCTGCGTCTCCGGGCCGTCGGCAACCTGGAACCGCGGTTCTGATTTGGGGTTGTTCGACAGCATCAACAGCAATCGCCCATCAAAGGAAGCGCCGGAAGAGGCCGGAAAAGAAATGGAAAAATACGGCGGCTGCTCGGTACGCTTGTCGGCAGTAAAACCGACGCTCAGGCTGCAGCAGAAAAGAAGGGACCAGATGGGCAAAGCATGGCGCATAGTACTGTATTTAGGGGTTTAAGATAGAAAAGTATATTAAATGCGCAAAGCAGCCCGCAAAAAAGGCCGATATATATATTCTTTTGTATTTTAGGGGGCGTAACAAACCTGTGCTTATGAAAGTAAAATTCTGTGGGGCAGCCCGGGAGGTGACCGGAAGCTCCCATTTGGTCACCCTGGAAGATGGCTTCACCATCCTGCTCGATTGTGGCCTCTATCAGGGCAGCGACCCCGAAATGGAACGTTTCAACCGCCAGTGGCTCTTCGATCCGGGGGAAATAGACTGCGTAGTGCTTTCCCATGCGCACATTGACCATATTGGCAAACTCCCCTTCCTCGTACGGTCCGGTTTTTCAGGATCTGTACACGCCACCCATGCCACGCGCAGCCTCGCTACCATCATGCTGCTCGACAGCGCTAAGATCCAGCAAAGGGACAGCGAGTACCACGGCAAGAAAAAAGAGCCTTTCGAGGATATCCCTTTCGAAACGCCCCTCTACTCGGTGGACGACGTCCACGCCACCATGGAGTTGTTCGTGAGCTATCCCTACGAACGATGGTTCCGGATTCACCCCTCCGTCGAGGTACTGTTCCGCGATGCCGGGCATATCCTGGGGAGTGCGAGCGTCACGCTTCGCGTTCAAGAAGGTCAGAGAACCGTACTCCTGGGCTTTACCGGGGATATTGGCCGCCCGGCGAGGCCCATTTTGCGCAACCCCCAGCCCATGCCAGAGGTGGATTACCTGATCTGCGAATCTACCTACGGCGACCGCGAACACTTGAGCGCACCCGAAGAAACCGGGCGCTTGTTAGAGATCATCGGGGAAACCTGCTTAAAAAAAGGGGGCAAACTCATCATCCCCGCCTTCGGGGTCGGGCGCACCCAGGAAATCGTCTATCTGCTCGACCAAGCGGAGAACCTTGGAAACCTACCCCGCATCCCGGTGTATGTGGACAGCCCCCTCGCCGTCAATGCCACCACCATCTACGGAGCACATCCCGAATGCTTTGACGAAGACCTCACCGAATATCTCCTCACGGATGAAAACCCCTTTGGTTTCAATGGATTGCACTATATCCGCGACGTAGAGGTGTCCAAGCAGCTCAACTTCTCTAAAGAGCCGGCTATCGTCATCAGTGCCTCGGGCATGGCCAACGCAGGGCGAGTCAAACACCATATCGCGCATACAGTGGACGATCCGCGCAACACCATCCTCATCGTAGGGTACTGCGCTCCCGGTACCCTCGGGCGCATGCTGCGCGACGGGGCAAAAACCGTACGCATATTCGGGAAAACCAAAGACGTGAGGGCCCGCATCGAAATCATGGACTCCTTCTCCGCCCACGGCGACAAACTCGAGATGCTCGACTTTATCCACAACCAGCGGAAAAGTGCGAAGAAAGTATTCCTGGTACACGGCGATTACGAAGCCCAAAAGAACTTTAGGGGCTTGCTGCTACAAGCCGGATTCCCATCGGTGGACATCCCGGAACTCGGGCAGGAAATAGCGCTGTAGGCCCTTACTTCGTAGTCTGTATCTTATTGAGTACCAGTTGCGCTTTGATTAGGAAATCAGAATGGTGCAACTGGTATTCATTGTGTACCATCATCAGGCGGATGGCGTCGTAGGCTGCCGACTTGGGTACGATCTGCCGGGCTGCAATAGGGTGCAGCCAGTACTCCAGGTTATTGGAGCGTATATACGACTGGTCGAGCTCGAAATTGATGACTACAGAAAGCTTGTTGAGCGAGAAGAGGTACTCCGTCTCTTTATTGAGGTCTTTCTGGAGGTCAATGACGTTATAGCGGTCGAAATTGGCCCCAGCGCGCTCACAAAGAAAGAGATCCCTGCGGCCGTCGAACACGACCAGGTCGCGGAACCGGTATTTCTTGAAGTTTTTGAGCAAAAAATTGCGGATAGGCGCCTTTGAGGAACGCAACTTAGAGAACTCCTGCGCGAGTTCTTGTTCTTCTAATTTGAACTCTTCATCGAAGGGCCTTTTCCGGCGGGTTTTCATGTTGACCACTTCCTTGACACGACCCAGGGTATGCCCCAGCTCATTCGTCTTGGACGTGACGGTGATAATATCCACCGAGGCGTTATTGACCCAACTCTCTAAGAAGATCTTATTGGTGTCGTATTCAAAAACGAGGAAAGCAATCTCACTGATGGCATAGAAATTCGGGTATCCGCCATAGATGTTGCCGTACTTTAACTCAAGGAACGCTACGCTTTTGTTGTTCACGGTTAAAAATTGATTGGGTCGCTAAATTTGGTTCATGCCTGCCCTTCGGCTTACTATCGGTTTTTGAGTGATTTGGACGCTAAAATTACTACTTAAATTTTAAGTTGCGGGAAATTTATAAAAAAAAGATATCTGTGGGGATTCAAAAAGGCAAAAAGTAGCCCTTTTCATAGATTTTTCGGCCATCCGCCCATATTTCCCCTTCCTGGCGCATATCGCTGATGAAATCCCAGTGTATGTCGGAATGGTTTTTCCCACCTGTTTGAAGGTAGGATTGCCCGATGGCCAAGTGGAAGGTACCCCCCATTTTTTCATCGAACAGGATGTTCCGGGTCTGGCGCTGTATGCTGTAGTTCGTGCCGATGGCCGCCTCTCCAAAGTACCGTGCTCCTTCTACTTTTTCAAAGACCTGGTCCAAGACCTCTTTTCCCCTGCGGGCATCCCAACGGGCGATACGGCCGTTTTCCACCCAAAGCTTCACGCCTTCGAGTTCGTTGCCGTCGTAGGTGGCGGGGAACGAAAAATACACCTCCCCCTGCACGGAGTCTTCGACGGGCGAGGTATAAACCTCCCCCGAAGGCATATTGGTTTGGCCATCGGAATTGATCCAGGTACGCCCCTGGGTGCTGAAGCGCAGATCGGTACCCGGAGCGACATAGCGTATTTCAGTACATTGGTTGAGGTGGTCTACGATTCCCTGCTGGGAGCGGCGCACGTCCAACCAGCTTTGGATGGGGTCTGCGTCGTAGAGTTTGCAGGCGTTGTACACGAAGCGCTCGTATTCCTCCAGGGACATACCTGCCTCCCGGGCGGAGACCGTGGTGGGGTACAAGCAAAGGCTGCGCTTCAGGGATCGGTTTGCGGTGCGCTGAGTGTAGCGTTCCCGTGCTTCTTTGTACGCCTCGCGCCGGGCAGCGGCCTTCTCCGGCACGGCCTGGTAGCTGCGCACCGCCTCGAAAGGGGCGATGATATAGAGGTACGCCTCGTACGCTTCCATCGCTTTGTCGTACAGAGGTGAAACATGGCTTAGGTGGGCAGGGCCCGCTTCCTCGTGCAGGATTTGGTACATACCCTCGAACTCCCACTCCACATCTACGGCGGCCCCGGCGCGCAGGGCATGGCGATAGACTTCGCGCACCAGGGGTTCTGCCAACAGGGTCGTATTGATGAAAAGCCGGTCGCCCGGACGGATATCGAGGCTATAGCCCACGAGGAGTTGGGCGTACCGGGAGAGAATGTCTTGCATAGGACGTTTTACCAGGATTGTGCGTGATACGGATAGCGCAATTTGTACTGTTCTTTGATCATCTCCAACATTTTAGCACGGAGAAGTTCGATATTTTCTTTGGTTCGGGCAGAGACCAGGATATTCTCTGCGTCAAAGAGGTGCCGCAGGTTGCCTTGTAGCCCTTCTTCGATTTCCTGTTTGGCTTCCTGGTCGAGAAAGGGGTCATAGTATTTTTCCCGGTACTGGTCAATTTTGTTGAATACCAGCAACGTTGGTTTTTCCGAGGCGCCCAGGTCCTGCAGGGTCTGGTTGACCGTCCGGATATGGTCTTCGTGTTGGGGGTGGGCGATGTCCACTACATGGATGAGGATATCGCTTTCCCGCACTTCGTCGAGGGTGGACTTAAAGCTTTCAATCAGGTGGTGGGGCAGTTTGCGGATAAACCCCACCGTATCGGAGAGCAGAAACGGAACGTTGTCGAACACCACTTTCCGCACCGTGGTATCGAGGGTAGCGAAGAGTTTATCTTCGGCAAATACCTCTGATTTGCTCAGCAGGTTCATAAGGGTGGATTTGCCTACGTTGGTATATCCCACCAAGGACACGCGGATGAGTTCGCCCCGGTTTTTGCGCTGGGTAACGCTCTGCTGGTCTATTTTTTTGAGTTTTTCCTTTAGGAAGGCCACTTTGTCGCGCACGATCCGGCGGTCGGTTTCTATTTCCATTTCCCCGGGGCCGCGCATACCGATACCGCCGCGCTGGCGTTCCAGGTGGGTCCATAGGCCGCGCAAGCGGGGCAACAGGTATTGGAGCTGGGCGAGTTCTACCTGGGTTTTTGCCTGGGCCGTCTGGGCGCGCCCGGCGAAGATATCCAAGATGAGGCTGCTTCGGTCAACGATCTTCACCTTGAGGGCCTCCTCCAGGATATTGACCTGCTTGCCGGTCAGGTCGTCGTCAAAAATGACCATGGTGACCGATTCCTCTTTTTCGATAAATGCCTTGATTTCTTCCAGTTTCCCCTTTCCGATGAAGGTGCGGGAATCCGGGTGGGGCAACTTCTGCAGGAAGCGCTTGCGAGTGGTAGCCCCTGCGGTGAGCGCCAGGAATTCCAGCTCGTCCAGGTATTCAATGACCTGTGCTTCGGTTTGGTCTTTCAGCACGACACCTACCAGTACAGCGGATTCTGTACCGGGGGCATTGCCGCCGTGTTTTTTTTCTCCCAGGTTCCATGATTTTGCCATAGCATATCCCTTGATTCACTTGAACAGACGTATTCCGAGGGAAATCCGCGAGGGGCATATCCAGTGCCCATCAGCGAAGTGTCCTCAGTTGCGCGATATCCACGCGGCGGGGTTGAGTTTAGACTGCTCCCGCCAGATTTCAAAATGTAGCTCCGGTTCGCTTCGGCCCAGACGCCCGATTTCCTGATTCGCCGACACCTGGTTGTCCCGTTGCACCCACACTTCAGCCAGGTTGGAATATACGGTGTAGTAGGTCCCGTGTTGTACGATCAGCGTATTTTGGGACCCCGGTATGGCCCGTACGCCTACGACACGCCCGTCATATACTGCACGGACGGACAGGTCGCTGTTGGCCCGGATATCGATTCCGTTGCTTTGGGTTTTCACATCTTTAAACCGGGGGTGCTGCTGGGTGCCGAAAGAGCGGACGATCGTACCGCCCTGCAGGGGCCAGGGCAAGCTTCCCTGGTATTGCCCGAACCGGGATACCTCCAGGCTGCTGCCCTCGGACTTGCCGCTGCCCGGTTCTGCGGTTCGGGTCCTCTTTCGCAGAGCAGCTATTTCCTGTTGAATAATAGACTCGATAGCATTGTTCAGTTTGTTTTGGGCTTCCTGTTGCCGGCCGAGTTCACCAGCGAGTTTGCGTTCATCGGATTTCAGCGAGCGGAGGAGGTCGTTTTTTTTGACTAACTCCCCCTGCAACTGAATCTGTTCCACTTGGAGCGTGCCGAGCATCTGCTGTTTTTCTTTGCGGCGTTCCGCTAAGGAGGCTGTTTTTTCGCTCAGGGTACGCTGGGTTTCGAGGATCAGCCGGGCCTGTCGGGCCCGGTAGCGCTCAAACTGGCGCAGGAACTGCCAGCGGCGAAAGGCATCGTTCATACTGTTAGCTGAAAAAAGGAACAAGAGGGCGCTCTGGTTGAGTTTTTGCCGCATGGCGACGCGCAGCATCGCAGAGTACTCCTTTTGAAGCCTATTCGCATCGCCTTCTAATGCTTCGAGGACTTCGAGGGTCCGCACAATGCGCTGGTCCACGAATGCGATTTCACTGCGGAGGTTTTCGACCAGTTCCTCGCGGGAGCGTATCTGTCGCTGTAAGGTCAGGTAGCGCCTCAAGGTAGCTGCCTCCTTATCGCGCGTTGCCTTCAGTTGGGTAGAGGTCTGGCGTATTTCCTGTTGCAAGCGCTTCCTTCGCTCCTCCAATTCTTTGCGGGATTGGGAAAAAGCGAAGCCAGGGGCCAGGAGGGCTGGCACCAGTATCCCGACCACCAAGAGTTTACTGTACGCGAAGGTACCTTTCGGGAATCTCAAACGGCATCTCTTTAGGAACATTGAGCACAACTTCGCTGAACTTTATTTCCAGGTTGATTTTTTCAGACTGCTGATCTTCGAGGGTCAGGGTACGAAGGTAGGAAAAATTATCTTTTCGGCCCAGCGCGGCGTATTCCCCAAGCGTTAGCTTCACCTGGATGGCGGCCTGCAAGTCGCTGTACTCTATGGCCTCGGGAAGGTAGTTTTCTTCCCGCAAGCGATGCCGGACCATCCGCCCGGAAGAGCCCTCTTCCAGCCAGAACCCTCCGGGAACCGTTTCTACGCGGCGGTTATCGGCGGGCAACAGCAGGGGGTTGCCTAATACGATGTCCTGAAGTAGGTCCAGGCGTGCCGGCAATCGGTATTTCCCTGCGAGTTCCTCGAGGCGATACGCGCTAAAGGCATTGTTAAAGCGGTCCATGACGAACGCGGAATCAGGGGTAATCAGCACGCGGGCTACCTCGAAGCCCAATTTTCGCAGGGCGATCCACACGGCGCTGTCTTTGCGCATACGGATGGTCGCGTTTCCCCGCAGTGTCTGCTGGCCGTCGTCGTAGTCCACCCGCGCCTTCGCTTCGAACCAGGTAGCCTCCATTTGATGGTCCTGTAAGCGGTTGATCAGATACTCGGGGCTATCTTTTCGCAAGGCAGCACTCCCGTTTCGCATCGTAGAGCAGGATGAGCCGGCAAGCGCTATGGCTCCCAGCAGCAGGGGCCACCAGGACGCTGAAAAGGCAATTTTACTCATACAGTTGTTTATCCGTAATTTTTTTCAGGAGCTGGGGCGACTTTCCCCCTTTGCTTTTAGCCTTTTCCCAGTATTGTAATGCTTCGCTGGTCAAGCCCGATTTAAAACATACGTCGCCTAATTGTTCCAGGATTTGAGGGTTTCCAGCGTAGGGCAGGGCTTCGAGTAGTTGGCGGGCTTCCGCAAATTGGCCGGAGCGGTACTGGGCCCAGGCCAGGGCCTGGCGGGCTTCCAGTAACCCGGGGTTGTCGCGCAGCACCTGTTGCGCTAAGGCAGCCGCTGGTTCAGGCTGGTTCTGTAGGGCGAGCGACAACGCCTGCCGGGCGAGGAGCAGGGGATGGTCCTTTTTAGCCGTAGCGGCTTGCTCAAAGGACTTACCTGCTTCGGTTGCATCGCCCAGGGCTGTCCACAGCAACCCCTGCAGCGAGAGCAGTTCGGCGCGCAGCCCTGTATCCGAGGCCCCTGCTATCAGGAGGGCCTGCGACAGGTCGCGCTGTGCTTCCGGATAGCTGCCCTTCCAATAAGCGGCCAGCGCCTGGAAAGCATAGAGCCGGGGCTTGTTGGGAAAGATATCCAGGGCGTTGGACGCCTGGCGGGCCAAAGCCGGGCCATCGCCCAGGGCTTGGTACAGCGCTAACAGTTGCTCCCAGTTGGCATATACGGTCTCGTCGAGGGCAACCGAGCGCAGGAGCTTTGCCGCAGCTTCCTCTGCTTTGCCGTTGAGGAGTAGCCCCTGGGCCAATAGGGCGCACGCAGCAGCAGACTCCGGGTGTGTCGCTTCCAGGGCAGTGAGCAGCGGAAGGAACTGCGCCGCTTTAGACGAGTTGGGTTTCATATCCGGTGCGGCGAGCAGGGGTTGGAGCTTTTCTATCTTCAAGGCGGGTTCTACGCTTCGGTTCGCGATTAGTTCAGACAACCCCGCCAGGGGGTCGGTGCCGGGGCTCTTGTCGGCTAAGAAAGCCAGGGCGCGCGTATCCTGGGCATCCAGGCTAAGGATACGGCGCCAGGTTTGCTCCGCGAGGGCTTGATTGTTGTTTTTCGCATAAAAATCAGCAAGCAGGTGCAAATAGGCGGTGTTTTTGGGGAACGCTTCACAGAGGCGCTCCCACTCGCGGGCAGCTTTTTTCGCATCTCCCGTCGCCATATACAGGGCAGCGCGGGCAGCGCTCGTCTGCTGCTGTACGCCAAAGTGGAGTTCAAGCGCGTCGTATGCCTTTAGTGCTGCCGGGTACTGGCCTGCTTTTTCCAAAAGGACGGCCCATTGGGTATAATTAGCCTTTTCGTCAGGGAATAGTGCGCTCAACTTTTCGTACACTGCGGCAGCATCGGCAAAGCGCCCCATGGCCGTGTGTACGTCGGCGAGCTGGCGCTGATACCAGGGATTGCGGGGATCCGCTGTAACGGCCTGACGGGCCAGCTGCAACGCTTTTTCAAAATCCGGTTTGCCGATGGCCAACCGGGAGAGTTCGTAGGCAGCCACTGCATTCTGTGGATCGAGGGAGAGCACTTGTTCATAAAGGGAAGTCGCTTTGTCGCGGTTGCCGGTGAGCTTCTGCTTAGCGGCATCTATCAGCAACCCTTCCCGATCCCGTCCCGTCGTCGAGTCTACTGAAACGGTCTTCTGGCCCTGCAGCGTGGCAGAAAACAATAGGCCCAGGCACAGGATGAACACTGGCTTACACATATATAATAAGGAGCGTGGTTCGAAATGTCGCAACATGATAAAACTCCGATTGGCTTAGGGGATATCCTGCCCAAAAACGGCCGGGGCCCAGGGGTTATAGAAAGTATCTCATCGCTTCAGCCCGCAGAACAAAATCAGGAACGAGCGCTTGTTTTTCTGATTTTGCGAAGTAAAATCAGAAAAACAAGCGCTCGTTCAAACTATTTTTTGATAGCATCTGACGAAAAAGGCCTTTTCATACCATCCCGGTGCGCTTCACACCTTTTGAAACGTACAAGGAGCTAAATGAGTTGCAGAAGGAGCCTATAATTCCATGTCGCTATGCCGGGAAAGCTATTCCACCACCGTAACTTTCAGCATATTGGTACGGTGGCGCTTGTGCAGCGGCATAGTAGCCGTATTGATCACGATATCGCCCGCTTGAACGAGGTCGGAGGATTTAAGGATACCCACGACATCGTTGATGGTTTCATCGGTGGTAGTGAAGCGGTCGTAGTACAGACAGCGCACCCCCCAGACCAGGTTAAGGGTAGAGAGCATGTGCATCCGGTCGGAGAAAATATAGATCTGGATATCGTTCCGAGGGCGGTAGCTGGACACTTTGAAAGCGGTATAGCCTGAGCTGGTCATGCCCACGATGGCTCTGGCATGAACGTCTTCCGCTGTTTTGGCCGCGTTAAAGCAGATGGCATCCGAGAGGAAGGTCCGGGAATTGGGGGAAGGGGAAGGGCGGTCGTAGGTGGCGAACGCACATTTTTCCGTTTCCAGGATAATGCGGGACATAGCTTCTACGACCCGTATCGGGAACTTGCCCGAGGCCGTTTCCCCGCTGAGCATGACGGCATCGGCACCATCCAGCACAGCGTTCGCGACGTCCGTCGCCTCGGCACGGGTAGGTGAGGGGTTGACGATCATGCTGTCCATCATCTGCGTAGCTACAATGACCGGCCTGGCGCGCTGAAGGCATTTTCGCACAATCTGCTTCTGGATCACCGGAATTTTTTCGATGGGCATTTCGATGCCCAGGTCGCCCCGGGCCACCATGATGCCGTTAGAGGCCTTGATGATCTTATCTATTTTTTCCACCGCCTCCGGCTTTTCAATCTTGGCGATGATTTTGGCCGGGTGGTTGCGCGCTTCGATGAGCTGGCGCAACATTTTGACGTCTTTTGAAGAACGTACAAAAGACAAAGCAACCCAATTGACGGGCTGGGTCAGGATGAAATCCAGGTCGGCCAGGTCTTTCTCGGTGAGGCAGGGCAGAGACGTCTTGGTATTGGGCAAGTTGACCCCTTTGCGGGAAGACAGGACACCACCGTGTACGACCCGCAGGCGTACCGTGTCCGTACCGTTCGTATCTACGACCTCAAACACCAGTTTGCCATCATCCACCAAAATCGTTTCACCGGGGCGAACATCACTGGCGAACGATTCGTAGCTCATATAGATTTTCTCCATAGTGCCCACGCACTTCTCGTTGACGAACGTGACGATATCGTCTGTTTTTAGTTCGAGGGCATTGTTCGCGATCTCCCCGACGCGCAGCTTAGGGCCTTGTAAGTCGGCTAAGATGCCGATATGCGTGCCGTATTTCTCATTGATGTATACGATATGGTTGATGACCGCGAGGTGGTCTTCATGCGTGCCGTGGGAAAAGTTCAGGCGGAACACATTGACCCCCGCTTTTACCAGGGCGAGCAGGGCATCGTAACTGTTCGACGCAGGGCCTACTGTGGCCACAATTTTGGTCTTTTTCGAATGGTTCAGGAGATTCATAGAGCGATTTCAGAGTGATGCGATAGTCAGCCGCAGCTTTAAAGACGTAAATATACGACGAGGACACGTCGCATATACCAACTAAGTGTAATTTTTACAATAATTATTTGCAAAATAAAAGAAGTATCCGGAGTCTGCAAATATTTATAATAGCCCAAACCCATGCGGACGCTGTATAAAAAGAGTTCAAAACAGCCTAAAACCCTTGAATATTGCGGTATCCACCGTTCATGGCTTTTTAAAAAAAAGGAAAAATCTTTGTTTATCAGGGTAGTTCTACTTTAATTTGCAGGGATTTTTCCACCAAAAAAGCATACACTATCATGTCAAGCATTAAAGAAAGAGTAACCAAAATCATCGTTGAGAGGCTCGGGGTCAGTGCTGAGGAAGTAGCTCTGGAGTCCAGCTTTACAGCAGACCTCGGTGCAGACTCCCTGGATACGGTCGAATTGATCATGGAGTTCGAAAAGGAATTCGGGGTAGCTATTCCCGACGAACAAGCGGAAAAAATCCAGACCGTAGGCGATGCCGTTGCCTTTTTAGAGACACAACTGCCCAATTAAGCTCCCGTATAGTTCTTTTCGAAGGTGGGTTATGATTCCGCTTGCCCCGCATATCTACGGCGCGTATCGCTGCCGGTAGGTTGCAAACAGCGAGCATACCTTTGCATTCACCGGGCGGCCTCAGCCTGCCCGGTGAATGCGGTTTTACACTATACTTGTTGCGAGGGGTCAGCGAGGTGGGAAAAAAGAGTCATTTTTTATCCATACGAAGGCTTTTTGAGGGAGTCTAAGCGCCTTAGATGACCGAAAAAAGGCACGGTATGGGAAAAAAAGGGCCTTTTTGACCCCTTGATGATTCGCCTCGCAACAAGTCTACCAAATAGTAAGCCACTCTAAGCAAAAGGGGGTTCCCCTGTTTTTTTCCATAAGTCGCTATAAGCCTCAGGTATAATCCTAACGTATGAAAAGAGTCGTTGTAACAGGAATCGGGGCCATTACCCCTATTGGAAATACCATACCGGCGTATCTGGAAGGGCTCCGCAACGGAGTCAGTGGAGCAGCGCCGATCACCCTTTTCGATGCTTCCTTGTTCAAAACGCAGTTCGCCTGCGAGGTAAAGGGCTTTGCGCCGGAAGACTTCATCGACAAACGGGAAGTGCGTCGCCTCGACCGCTTTTGCCATTTCGCCATGGTCAGTGCGGACGAGGCCATCGCCGATGCCGGCCTCCCGGAGATCATGGAAACCCTCCACCTCGACCGGGTAGGGGTGATCTGGGCTTCAGGGGTGGGCGGCTTGGCCTCCCTCGAAGAGGAAGTATCCGAATTCGCCCGGGGGAACGGTACCCCCCGGTACAATCCCTTCATGATTCCCAAGATGATCGCAGATATCGCCGCCGGGCATATTTCCATCAAGTATGGGTTCCGCGGCGTCAATTATGCCACGGTATCTGCCTGTGCCTCTTCTTCGCACGCCATTATGAACGCTTTCGACTGTGTGCGGCTGGGAAGGAACCATATCGTGGTATGTGGTGGCTCCGAAGCGGCTATCATCAAGACGGGGGTAGGGGGCTTCAATGCCATGAAGGCACTCTCTACGCGCAATGACGATTATGCAACTGCCTCCCGCCCGTTTGACAAGGACCGCGATGGGTTTGTACTCGGAGAAGGTGGCGGCGGACTCGTTTTGGAGGAGCTCGAACACGCCCGCAAACGGGGTGCCCGTATCTATGCCGAGGTAGTAGGCTGTGCGGCTACGGCCGATGCGTACCATATCACCGCTCCCCACCCGGATGGCATAGGAGCGGCCAATGTGATGCGCACCGCCCTGGAAGATGCACAGTTGCCGCCCGATGCCATAGATTATATCAATGTGCACGGCACTTCTACCCCATTGGGCGACATCGCGGAAACGAAGGCGATCCAGAAAGTATTCGGCGATTATGCCTATCAGCTCAATATCAGCTCCACCAAGTCCATGACCGGCCACCTGCTGGGTGCAGCGGGTGCCATAGAGGCTATTGCCGGCGTGCTGGCTATCCACCACCGCTTCGTCCCGCCTACGATCAACCACTTCACGGACGATCCGGAACTCGACCCTAAGCTGAACTTCACGTTCAACACCGCGCAAGACCGCGAGGTCAAGGCAGTGCTGAGCAATACGTTCGGGTTCGGTGGGCACAACTCGTCTGTCATCCTCAAAAAATTCGAGGGCTGATACGCTAAACAAGCAAAGGGTACTGCCCACTCCGTGGGCAGCCCGCCATTCCGTCATGACCGTCAACTCATATTGCCTTGTTGTTCCTGCTTCGTTTTTACAATCGTTTCCTCTCCCGGGATAAGACTTTCGTAGAAAAGCTCATCCCCCTGCTCGGCTTCACACCGACTAACCTGGGTATCTTCAAGCTCGCATTCTCACACCGTTCTTCCAACGGTGAGCAGGCAAAGGGATATGCCCACCAAAACAACGAACGGCTAGAATTCTTAGGCGATGCAGTGCTGGGGGCCATCGTCGCGGAATACCTATTCAAAAAATATCCCGACAGCGATGAAGGCTTCCTTACCAAGATGCGCTCCAAAATTGTGAAGCGGAACTCCCTAAACCGACTGGGCGATAAAATGGGCCTGGACTTTTTCCTCAGCGAACACAATAACCTCCGCCTGAGCAAGTCCATGTTAGGCAATGCCGTGGAAGCGCTCGTAGGCGCTATCTACCTGGAACGGGGATATCACCAGACCAAGATTTTCGTCGTCCAGAATATCCTGCGCAAATACCTCGACATACACGAACTGGAGCGGGTAGACGACAATTACAAAAGCCAGTTGCTCGAATGGTGCCAAAAAAATGGCCAATCCATCAGCTACAAACTGGTGGCCCGCTACAAATACGAAAAAAGGGATCGCTTCAAAGTGGCCGTCCTGGTCAATGGCAGCCGGATGGGTATCGCCGACGACTTCAATAAAAAAAGCGCCGAGCAAACGGCATCCGGAAAGGCTATGCTTGCCCTGGGCATCCTCTCAGAAGACGATATGGAGGATTGACCCCAGCCCCTCCGCACATGCACCCTTATCAAAAGCGCATCGCCGCTATGTCGGCTGGAATACCCGAACTGGAACGCTTCCTGTACGAAGCAGCGGCCATAGGGCTTGCCACGCTCCAAAGCTGGGACGATACCGCCTGGGAGTCCGTCGCCGCACGCCTCACCGACGCCAAACTGGGCGGGTTGGCAAAAAGGGTGCGCAACATGAAATCTTCCCGGACATCCAACGCGTGGGACCGCGTCTTCCGGCGGGAACTGGCCGCCCTCTACCTCTGGCTGAAAGGCTTCCGGCAAATGGATGAACTCCCCGAGGCCATGGGCTACGAACTACTCCTGCAAGGGGGATGGAACCCTAAAAAGGAGGAGGTACTTCAAGAGGGAATACCCACAGCCGACGACTGGTTCGTGCTGGCCCTGCATTCCGGTATCGAAAACCAGCTCTACTTCTGCCAAACCTGGTTTTTTGGCGAAAAAACGGGAAAAATTGCCTTTCAACTGGAGTACGCGTGGGGAACACCTTCTTTTGTATCCTCCTGGCGAGCCGGCGATGCGTTTCAGGGGGATATGGTCTTTTTCCCCTCCACCTATCCCCTGCGTGCCATCCCTCTGGTGGAAAAGGCTTTGGACCGCCCTTTCGCACCCCAGCAGGGGGTCTTGACCCGGCTTCAGGACCTGGGCGATGCCTTTGCCGCCGCCGTCGCAGCGCAACCCTGGCTGGAAGCCCTCCCTTGCCTGCTCGATCAAATGCGCATCGTACAACGACGTCCACACCACTGGTACGCTGTGGACAAGCACCATCGGGGCGTCCCTGCCGAGTGGGCCCCCTCGGAACCCATACCCCGCACGATGAGCGGTACCTGGCTATTGTTCGCTACCTGGACAGGGGAAAAACTACTCGTCCTGAAAGCGCTGAAACAGGGCTGAACAGGCTCAGGGCCGCGTCTGGCCGCTGCCTTCGCCCACCCATTTTTCCGTGACCAACTTTTCGAGCGCAAAGGGCCCCCGCGCATGGAGTTTCTGGGTAGAAATGCCTATTTCCGCCCCCAAGCCAAAAGAACCCCCATCGGTAAAGCGGGTAGAAGCATTGCTGTACACCGCAGCGGCATCCACTTCGTTCAAAAAACGCCTGCACACCGCCCGGTCTTCGGATACGATGGCCTCCGAATGACGGGAAGAATAGCGACGGATATGCTCCAAAGCGTCTTCAAGACCCGATACTACACCTACCGAACAGGCATAATCCAAAAATTCCCTGCCAAAATCCTCCTCCGTGGCCGGAAAAAGGCGTTCATACCCGGCTGCCTGCAGGACGGCATAGCTCTCAGCGTCGGCATATACCGCCACCTTCCATTGCTGGAACTCCGGGCAGAGCAGCGGCAGGAAGCGGCTGGCGACAGCCGAATCCACCAAAACGGTATCGAGCGCGTTGCACACTGCCGGACGGGAAACCTTCGCGTTGACCACGATCGCCCGGGCTTTTTCGAGATCGGCAAGCGCGTGTACATACGTGTGGCAAACCCCCGCACCTGTTTCTATGACGGGAATACGGGCGTTTTCCCGTACAAAACGGATAAGGCCCTCCGAACCACGGGGGATGAGGACGTCCACAAAACGGTTGGCCTGCAGCAGGGCGTGGGCGAGTTCCCGATCCGGCGGCAAAAGGGCGACGATATCGCGGTCGAGCCCGTGCTGCGCTAACACGTCCTGCATCAGGGCTACCAACACGCGGTTGGTCTGCCAGGCGTCGCTCCCCCCGCGCAACACGGCAGCGTTCCCCGAGCGCAGGCAGAGTGCCCCCACATCCAGGGTCACGTTGGGGCGGGATTCGTAAATGACGCCCACGACGCCGAGCGGCACGCTGATTTTTTGGATATGCAGCCCGTTGTCGAGGCGGTGCTCTGCCCATATCCGCCCGGTGGGGTCGGGAAGGGCCGCGACGTCCAGGATGCTCGTAGCCAATGCTTCGATGCGGGCTTCGTTGAGCAGGAGGCGGTCGCGTTTGGGGTCGGCGGGGTCCATAGCGGCTACATCGGCGCGGTTGGCGTCCAGGACGGGGAATACCGCGGCACGGGTTGCCGTGGCCAGGTCGCGGAGGAGCGCCTGCCGGGCACCATCGCTGAGGTTTCGGATTTGTAGGGCGCTGCGCTGCGTGCGCTCCAATTGGGCCAGTAGGTCAGAGGAGGACAATTTCGTCGGCATGGGCGATTTCAAAATTTTGAGTGTGCAAATGTTGCGCGATGGTCGAGGCGTCGTGGCGGGCACGGGCGATGGCGATGACGCGGCCCTGCGTGTCGAGCAGTTCGATGACTTCCGATTTTTCGAAAGGCCCTTTGACCCTGGAGACCCCCACGGCCAACAGGCTTTTTCGCTGCTGGATTGCTTTCACCGCCCCCGCATCCAGGGTGAGGCGGCCTGCGATCAAGCTGCCGCTGAGCAGCCACTTTTGGCGGGCGTTAAGCTGGGCAGGCTGCGGCAGGAACACGGTGCCCAGGTGCCCGGCCAACGCCTCGGGGATAGCGTTTTCGGCGCGCATCGCGAAAAATACGACGCGGATACCCAGGCGCGTCGCCAGGCGCGCATAGGTCAGCTTGGACAACATACCGCCCAGCCCCAGGGCAGACTTATCGGGCTTGGCCAAGCCGAGTATCTCCGGGCCTATATCGGCAACTTCCGGTATCAGCACCCCATGTGGGTCGAGCAAACCACCCACCGAGGTGCTGATGAGCAGGGTCTCTGCGCCAAAACCCGCAGCGATAAGCGTAGCCAGCTCGTCGTTGTCGGAAAATTTGAGCTCGAGGTTGCTGACCACGTCATTTTCGTTGGCAATAGGGATGATACCGTTCTCCCATAGCTCCTGGTAGGTATCCTTGAGCTGCAGGAACTGCCGGCGATCCGCAAAATGCCGGCGCTCGCACAAACTCTGGGCAATCGCTATGCCGTATTGCCGGAAATAGCGGTCATACAAGCCCAACAGCCGCGGGTTGCCCACTGCTGCAGCAGCCTTGCGCTCGGTGAGCGCGCCTTTGTATTGCCGTATGGCGCTTTTGCCCGCCCCCACGGCACCCGAAGAGACGAGGACAATCCGGTATTGCGCCTGAAGGGCAGCTACCTGGTGGGCAACAGCAGCGATGACCGATTCGTCCGGCGTGCCGTCTTTGTGGGTAATGGATGCCGTGCCAAACTTTATCACGAGCACGGGTAGTGAAGCCTTCACTTTCATGGGTTTGCTGTTTGCCCGTCTTACCGGGCTGTTCTACTCCTAAAAATACATTTTTTTTCGAAGGCATAAAAAGGACACAATCGTTACATTTTTTTTAAAAAAAACGATTGTGATAAAAAATAATATGGTTAACAGTGTAAATACGGGCGTAATATTTTTACAAAAACAAATAATCTGTTATTTTTAGTGCGGTATAGTTCTTTGCAGAACATGGGTTTAATTCCCTTTTTTTTACGACGTCTACCCTATAAAACCAAACACAAATACATGAAACTCACAGGAGCACGTACATTCAACGCCTCAGCCTCCCGGATATGGGATTTACTCATGGACACTGAAGCATTAGCGCGGATAACCCCGGGGATTTCCCGTTTAGAGGCCACCGGGCCAGACACCTACCGGGCAATAGCAGATGTCAAGATCGGTCCGGTGAGTGGGTCCTTCACGGGAAAAGTGGATCTCCTGGAAAAAAACGCCCCCCAGGGGTTCACCCTGCATGTAGAGCAAAACAGCAAAATCGGGAACGTATCGGCGGACATACGGCTCGAACTGGACGAGAAAGCCCCGGGGCAGACCGAGCTGCGCTTCGACGGGTTGGCCAATATGTCGGGGCTCCTGGCCCGCACTGGCCAACGGGTGATGTCCGGCGTAGCCAATACCCTTACCGAACAGTTTTTCAAAGCATTGGAAGCAGAACTACAAACACCACCGGCCTGAGGCAAAGACCGGATCTGTTATACCAACCTTTTTTTCCACTCTCTAAAACGATAGATATGTCAGTACGCATTCAAGTAACCGTCAATGGCAAGCCATACACCAGCGAGGTGTCGCCACGCGACTTGCTGGTGTATTACTTGCGGGACTCCCTGCGCCTGACGGGCGCACACGTCGGTTGCGATACCAGTAGTTGCGGTGCCTGCACCGTTTTGGTGGACGGCCACGCCGTCAAGTCCTGTACGGTGTTGGCTGCCCAGGCAGACGGCTGCTCCGTCACCACGGTAGAGGGATTGGCCTCTGACGGGGGCATGCACCCCCTCCAGGAGGGCTTTAACCAGGAACACGGCCTCCAGTGCGGGTTCTGTACCCCCGGCATGATCATGTTGGCCGCCGATTTGCTCCAGCACAATCCCAATCCGAGCGAATCGGAAATCCGCCACGCCCTGGAAGGGAACTTCTGCCGCTGCACCGGCTACCACAATATCGTGCGCTCCATCCAATATGCCGCAAACAAAATGCAAGAACATTCAAAAACCGTCGCTGTATGACCTATATAGGCAAATCCGTCAAGCGCGTAGAAGACAAGCGCTTCGTAACCGGTAAAGGAAACTATACCGATGATATCGTACTGCCCGGTATGACCTACGGGTACATCCTGCGCAGCCCCTACGCCCACGCCCACATACGGAGCATGGACACCACCGAAGCCGCTGCTATGCCAGGGGTCGTAGCCGTTTTTACAGGCCACGACATCAACGGCATCGTGGGGGTGCCCACCGGCTGGCAGGTCAATTTCCGCAACGGCGACCGCATGAAAGAACCTCCCCACCCACTGCTCGTACGGGACAAGGTACTGCACGTGGGCGACGGGGTAGCGATCGTCATCGCAGAAAGCAGGGCAGCCGCCAAAGATGCAGCCGATATGATTCACGTGGACTACGAAGAACTCCCTGCGGTGGCCAATCCCGCCAAAGCGGCTGAAGCCGGTGCCCCCCTGGTGCACGACGACGCCCCGGGCAACCTGGCGTTCGACTGGGAACTGGGTAACCCGGTCGCGGAGGTAGACGCCGCATTGGCCGCATCCCACCACGTCACGACGATGGATATCGTCAACCAGCGGCTGGCCCCCAACGCGATGGAGCCGCGCAGCGCCATCGGCCACTATGAAGAGGCCTATGATAAGTATACCCTCTATACCACCTCGCAAAACCCACACCTGACCCGCCTCCTGATGTGTGCGTTCGTACTGGGCATCCCCGAGCACAAGGTACGCGTGGTAGCTCCCGACGTAGGCGGCGGCTTTGGCAGCAAAATCTTCCATTACGCCGAAGAGGCCCTCGTGACCTGGTGCTCCCGGCAGCTCAAGCGGCCGGTAAAATGGACCTCCGACCGAAGCGAGGCGTTCATATCCGACGCCCACGGGCGCGACCACGTGACCAAAGCACACATGGGCTTCGACAAAGACGGCAAGGTCACCGCGCTCAAAGTCTCGACGTATGCCAACCTGGGCGCTTACTTGTCCACCTTCGCCCCGGCAGTACCTACCTACCTGCACGGCACCCTGATGCAAGGGCTTTATACGACGCCTAAGATCAATGTAGAAGTCTTTGGCATGTTCACCCATACTGTCGCAGTGGATGCCTACCGCGGTGCTGGCCGTCCGGAAGCAACCTATGTCCTGGAGCGCCTCATGGATACGGCTGCCATGGAAATGAACATGGACCCCGCCGAGCTGCGCCGCAAAAATTTCATCCCACCTTTCGACGGGGTGACCCAGGCGGGCTACCAAACGCAGGTGGCACTGCAATACGACAGCGGCAACTACGGTGCCGTTCTGGACCGAGCCCTGGAAATGGTGGGCTATGACGATTTCCGCAAAGAGCAAGCCGAAGCCCGCAAGCAGGGCAAATACCTCGGGATCGGCTTCTCGACCTATATCGAGGCTTGTGGCATAGCCCCCTCGGCTGTAGTCGGCGCATTAGGCGCCCGCGCAGGCCTATATGAATCCGCACAGGTACGCGTCCAGCCAACGGGCAAGGTCAGCGTCTATACCGGGTCGCACTCCCATGGCCAGGGCCACGAAACGACCTTTGCCCAGGTCGTGGCCGACCGCCTCGGCATAGCCCTGGAAGATGTCGAAATCGTACACGGCGACTCGGAAGCCGTGGCCTTTGGCATGGGTACCTATGGCTCCCGCTCCCTGGCCGTAGGGGGTAGCGCCATCGTCAAGAGCCTGGACAAAGTGTTAGAAAAAGGAGCTAAAATCGCCGCCCACAAACTCGAATCTTCCGTGGAAGACCTGGAATACGCCGGAGGGAAATGGACGGTCAAAGGCACCGACAAGAGCATCGGCTTTGGGGATATCGCCCTGACGGCCTACGTGCCGCACGATTATCCGCAAGGGCTGGAGCCCGGACTGGATTTCAGCAGTTTCTATGACCCGGCTAACTTTACCTATCCCTTCGGATGCCACGTGGCCATCGTCGAAGTGGACGGGGATACCGGAAAAGTATCGTTGAAGCGCTTCATAGCGGTGGACGATGTAGGCAACGTAATCAACCCTATGATTGTCGAAGGGCAAATCCACGGGGGCCTGGCCCAGGGCATCGGACAAGCATTGCTGGAAGGGGTGATGTACGATGAAAATGCGCAGTTGCTCAACGGTTCGTACATGGACTATACCATGCCGCGCGCCGACGACCTGCCTTCGTTCGAAGTGGACCGCAAAACAACGCCCTGCCCGCATAACCCGCTTGGCGTAAAAGGCGCCGGGGAAGCAGGCTGCATCGGCTCAACACCCGCTGTGGTCAACGCGGTCATGGACGCTCTGGCACCTTTCGGCATCAAGAAAAACCTGGAAATGCCCCTCACGCCGGAACGCGTATGGACGGCTATGCAAGGGTAAACCCAATCCATTTTTTAATCATCTGGGTATTCCGGGGCGGGTAAGACCTACCCGCCTCAGAAGTTGCCCAAAAAATATAGCCTATCATGATTCCTGCTGATTTTTCCTATACGCGCGCCCATTCCGTGGCCGATGCCCTGCGCTTGCTGGGCGAACACGGCGGCGATGCGAAAATCCTGTCTGGAGGCCACAGCCTCGTCCCGGCCATGAAACTGCGCCTGAACCAGCCGGGAGTGCTCATTGACGTAGCCCGCATCCCGGAACTGCGCTATATCCGCCAGGACGGCCATCATATCGCCATCGGGGCTGCGAGCACACACGCGGATATCGCCGGGTCCGACCTGCTGGCCAAGCATGTCGCCATGTTCCCACAAGCAGCTAAACTGATCGGGGATGTACAGGTGCGAAACAGAGGTACCATCGGGGGCAGTATCGCCCATGCCGACCCAGCAGCCGACTGGCCCGCTATCCTCCTCGCTGCCGACGCCGTCGTGGTGGTGCACAGCGCCGGCGGCAGCCGTTCTATCCCTGCAGCCGACTTTTTCACCGGTTTTTACAGCACCGCCCTTGAAGAAGGGGAACTCATCACGGAAATCCGCGTACCGGTGCCCGTAGCAGGTACGCACAGCAGCTACCAAAAATTCATGCAGCCGGCTTCCCGCTTTGCCATCGTCGGCTGCGCAGCGGTCGTCGCGCAAAACGGGGGCGTTTGCTCGCACGTCCGGGTGGCGTTCACCGGGGTATCGGATGGCCCGTTCCGCGATACCCAGGTGGAAAACGCCTTGAGCGGAAAAGCAGCTAACGCCGATAACGTGGCCGCCGCTGCCGCACAGGCCGCACAAGGCGTAAACCTTTTGAGCGATCATTTTGCCAGTGAGAAATACCGCCTGCACCTCGCACAGGTTTTCGCAAAACGCGCTCTTTCGGACGTCACGGCATAAACTGACCTCGCAGAGGCTGTCTTAAAAGGGCCATGTTTGTATGAAAAATAAAACAAGGAATAAGTGTTTCTTTTTTTAATTTAATTTTAAAAAAAACATTTATTCAAAATATTTTTTGTTTTCATTAAAAAATGGCCCTTTTGAGACAGCCTCTGCCCCATTTGACCGGGAAAGGGATCCTCTTAAAATCCCTCCTCTCCGTCTCCAACACCCACCGATGATTGCACACCCTTCTCTAGACCGCGTACGGGAACTACTCAACAGCCAGGGGTATATCACCGAACCCGGTATCGTCATGTCCGTCTTCCTGGCTATGGAGCTCCAAAAACCGCTGCTGATCGAAGGACCCGCAGGGGTGGGCAAAACCGAAATCGCCAAAGGGATGGCCCGGGCCCTGGAAACCGACCTCATCCGGCTGCAGTGCTACGAAGGGCTCGACGCGGCACACGCGCTCTACGAGTGGAACTACCAACAACAGTTGCTGTACCTCAAACTCGAAGAGCACAGCGACAAGTCCCTGGCCGAAAAAGAGAAAAACATTTTCAGCGAGCGCTTCCTCTTGAAACGGCCTTTACTGCAGGCCATCACCCACCATAAGCCCCCCGTACTGCTCATAGACGAAGTGGACCGCGCCGACGAAGAGTTTGAAAGTTTCCTTCTGGAGGTGCTCTCCGAATGGCAAATCACGATTCCGGAAGTAGGCACGGTGCGCGCCACGCATATCCCGCAGGTGATCATCACCAGTAACCGGGTGCGCGAGCTCAGCGAGGCCCTGCGCCGCCGTTGCTTGTACCTTTGGATTGACTATCCCGATTTCGACAAAGAGCTCCACATCGTGCGCAGCCGGGTACCGGGTATTGACGCCCGGTTGGGGGAACAAATCTGCCGGTTCATGCAGGAACTCCGACAGATGCGCCTGGAAAAGATACCCGGCGTCGCCGAAACCCTGGATTGGGCCACCGCCTTGGCCAACCTGCACTTCGACCACCTGGATAAGGAACTGGTGGAAGCCACCCTCGGTGTAGTGCTCAAAGACTGGCAGGACGTGCGCCAGGTACAGTTGTCGCTGTCAGAACTCCTGGAAAAAACAGGTATCCACTCCAAGTGGGAGGAATTGTAAGCCATGCCCGCCCCTTTCGTCCAGCGACACACCAGTCTGAGCGCCCATCTGGTGGCCTTTTGCCGCTTCCTGCGCGAACACGGCTTCATCATCGGCCCGGCAGAGGAAGCCCTCGCCCTGCAAGCCCTCCTGCGACTGGACGCTTTTCGGGACAACGAAAGCTTTCAATACTGCCTCCGCGCTGTCTTCGCCCGCAGCAAAACCCAGCAACAGCGCTTTGACGAACTTTTTCCCCGCTATTTCAAAGAACTGGAACAGGGCGTGGATTCCAAAATCAAACAAGACGACAAAAAACGCCCATCCAAAGGGCGTTCCAACCAGGCTCCCAGCTTACAGGCGTTGAAAGACTGGTTGTATGGCAAACCAGCTACCGAGGAAGTGGAATTAGCCGCTTACAGCGCTCAGGAATCCCTTTCGGAAAAAGATTTTTCCGCCCTCAGCGAAGAAGAACTTAAGGAAATATGGGGCCTCGTGCAGCAAATCGCCCGCATGCTCTCCCTGCGCATGAGCCGCCGCTGGGAACGCGCCCATAGCCTGCAGCGCCTCGACCTGCGCCGCACTTTGCGCGATAGCCTGCGCCGCGGGGGCGAGCTGCTCGACCTGCGCTACCTACGCCCAAAAAAACAACGGCAACAGCTCGTCCTGCTCTGCGACGTGAGCAAATCCATGGATTTGTACAGCCAGTTTTTAATCCAGTTCAGCTACGCGTTCCAACAAGCATACCGCCGTATCGAGACCTTTGTGTTCAGCACGCAATTAGAGCGGATCACCCCTTCCTTGCGCAGCACAGACTATCGCGAAGCGATGCGGGTACTGTCGGCACATGTGGGCGGGTGGTCGGGCGGTACGCGCATCGGCGCTTCACTGGAAACCTTTTACAAAGATTACCAGCGCCTGCTGAACAAAAAAACCGTGTTGATCATCCTGAGCGACGGGATGGATACCGGCGAGCCCGAACGCATTGCCCTGGCGATGCAGCAGCTCCACAAGAGGGTAGGGCGCATCATCTGGTTGAACCCATTGGCGGGACGTCCGGGATATGAGCCCTCGGTACGGGGCATGCAGGCTGCTTTGCCCTATACCGACGTATTCGCATCGGCGCACAACCTGGAAAGCCTTCGGGCGTTAGCCCGGCGTTTGTAGGGAGATCAGCGGAGCAGGCGGACAAACTCGGTGCGTCGGTTGCGCTGCCGGTTTTCTGCCGAGTCGTTGGGCGCGATGGGCATAGATTCCCCAAAACCGCGGTGGGCCAAGCGCGATGCCTCTATCCCTTGCGCTGCGAGATAGTCGCGCACTGCTTTAGCCCTTTGTTCGGAGAGCAGTTGGTTGGCCTTTTCTTCCCCTACATCGTCTGTGTGGCCGTTGATTTGAATGCGCATATCGGGATTATCCAGGAGCAGGCGGAGCAGGCGCTGAAGTTCTTCGACGGAAGCGGGCAGCAGCGATGCGCTAGCGGAAGCAAAAAAGACATTGCGCAGAACAATAGGTGCCGAGGCCGTATCCACCGGCGTAGCCCCAACCTGCAGGGGCTGGAGGTCGGCAGTGAGCACATAGGCCCGCAGACTATCGGGAGCGTTCGATAAATCGAAATTTTCAGAAAAAAACACATAGCCCTTGCGCTGCGCATACAGCGCGTAGGTTTTACCGACGGGCAGGCACACCAGGAACGTCCCATCGTCGGCACTTTGGGTACGGAGCAGCGCGGTTTCGCGCCCGGGGACCCGTATTTCCACCTCGGCCTGCAGAGGCTGCCGGGTCACTACGTCGCGTACGATACCTTTGGCGTAGGTGACCGGCAAGGGCCGTGCTTCCGGGTAGAGGTCAAAGGTATAGATATCGGTGCGGGGGAAGCCGGGGGTAGTGGTCGGATCTTGTTCTTTTGTGTAGAAAGCCTGTCTCCCGTTCGTACTCACGACGATAGCGCCCTCATGGGCAGGTGTATTGATGGGATAGCCCAGGTTGACGGGTTGCTGCCATTGGCCTGAGGAATCCCGGCGGGCGAGGTAGAGGTCGAAGCTACCCAGGCCAGGATGCCCTTTCGACATAAAATACAGCGTTTGTCCGTCGGGATGCAGGAAAGGTGCCTGGTCATCTTCGGGGGTATTGATCAAAGGGCCCAGGTTTTGGGGGGCTCCCCAGCGCCCATTGGGCTGTCGGACGCTCTGCCAGAGGTCGTTTTTGCCATAGCCCCCGGGTCGGGTAGAAGTGAACAAGAGGACATTTCCATCGGCGGAAAGGGAGGGCTGTGTTTCGTACCCATCCGTATTGACCGGAGCACCAAGGTTGAGGGGCCTCGTCCAGGACTTGCTTTCCCGGTAGGAAACGTACAAGTCGCAACTGCCCATGCCCTCCGGGTAGTTGCAAGCGGTAAAAACGAGTACGCGCCCGTTGGCCGATAAGCAGTGGGCACCTTCATTCATGCGGGTATTGAGTTCGGTGAGCGCTTGGGCAGGTTGCCAGCCTTCCGACCAGGTACTGGCATAGAAGTCCTCCTGCCCATTGACTACCCGGGTGAAGACGAGTAAGGATGCGTCGGCACTCAGGGAAGGGAGGTACTCCGGTAGTTCGGTATTGATAGCCGGTCCGAGGGTACGGGGTTGAAAAGGTACGGGATTGCGCAGCGCCTGTGCAGCGAAGCGCGCCTGTTTGAGCAGCGATTCGGCAGCCTGGACCTGTCGTTCGCTTTTGTGGTCGAAGGAAAGAAAAGTTTCCAGCATGGGCACTGCTTCCTCGAAGCGCGAGAGCTTCGCGCAAGCTTGGGCAGCCTGGTACCACAAGAGCGGTTTCCAGGAAGGATGCTGCTCCAGCACCCGCTTGTATTGGGCGAGTGCTTCCTCGATACGCCCCTGGTCGTAGTAGAGGTAAGCGAGCTGGGCGCGGGCGTCCGGATAGTCAGGTGCAGCGACAAGCGCTGATGCCAGGAGTTTGGCCGCTTTGTCGAGGTCGCCTGTTTTAATGGCTATCTTTGCTTTTTCGTACCCTTTGCTTGCACGGGGCGGCACGGGGGGCAATTTTTCCTGGGCCTGCGCTGGGAAAAACCATAACAAGCCCAGGAAAAAGAGAACGCAGTATCGGCACATGGGGCGGAAACTCAGTGCAGGAGGCACCCTTACACGTTCATTTCCAACAGACGGGCTGCCCGTTCGCTTCCCTGCTCTGCCGCGGCATATAAATCTTTGGAGTAGCCCTCCTGGCCTGCTTTTTGCAGCGCGACCCCCCGGAAGTACAACTGGTCGGCCGTAGCGATATGATCCTTGGCAGACTCTAACTCCATGGAGCGGTTGAACGCCGCCACCGCTTCCGGATAGCGGGAAAGGCCGAGCAGCGTACGCCCGTAGTTGTACCAAGCCCTTCTCAGCCAGGGGCCGTTGGGGTCTTCCGCCTTGAATGGGCGGTTGGTAAAATCGCGCAGTTCTTTTTCAGCCATTGCGTATTCTTCCTGCTCCAGGTAGATTTCCCCTTTCAAGCGGCGTGCTTTCCAATAGATCGGTTGGTGCGGGATAGAGGTCTTAAGGGCTATTTCCAGGTCGGCGAGAGCTGCGGGAAAGGTGCCTTTGGTCATTCGTACCAGAGCCCGTCCCACATACGCCTCCGGGTTATTGGGGTTGATGTCAATACTTTTGCTGAAGTCGTACGCCGCATCCTCGAAGTTGTTCAGCATGAAGTTGACATAGCCCCGGCGTTCGTAGGCCAAGGCATGGCGCTCGAATTTCTCAATGGCCTGGTTCAGCGCTTCTTTGGCTTCGCCCCGTTTCCCTTTTGAAATCAGTTCACGCCCCAGCAGAAACGACTGGACCGCCGACTTTTCACAGCGGGGCTCGATCACAACGTGCTCCAGCATCACACCATTGTCCAACTTCCACAAACTCACACTGCCCGCCATGGCAAATTGTACGATGGATTCCAATAAGTTGACCGTGTTGCGCCATGTTTTTTCAGCGGCCTGTACCGTCATACGCGGGATGCTCAGGAAAGTCGAATCACTTGCCCAGAGCTCCTCCGGCCTCAAAAAGATATCGTTTTTATAGTAGGTTTCCAAGCGCTGCTGATAGGACTGTATCATACGCTCGAAACTACGGGCATTCCCAAACTCCAAGTGGCCAGATGCGATAACCTTGTAACTCATCGTGTAATTTGTTGATAATATGTAGATAATACCTCTATTTCCTCTCCTGGCTGTGGGAACAAGCACCAGACCATTCCAAAAAGAGAATGAACTCCCTTTAGGACGGTTACATGGGACGATAACATGAAAGCGATATGTTCGGGAAATGCTGGTCGTGTTAAACAACTACCCGCAAAAAAAGTTTTGGATATTTCCCGGTTTCTATGCCCATCGGGGCACATCCCTGCTACCAAACACAAATAAGAAGACTTCTAGTTGTAACAAGGCAAATGCAAAGCTACGCGCTTGTATCTTATTTGTCAAGCATTGACTTACAAAGTATTCCACAAGTTTTCCACAAAACATAAAAATGAATGTGGAAAACTTGTGGAAATCAGAAAATACCCTGTTAGGAATCGTTTTTTAACTGGCTTGTTGCAGAGGATCTGCGAATTGGTAAAATTATTTAGGCGTAAAAATATCCTGCGAACCAAATGATTGGTAACTTGTTGAATCAAAATTCTCTACACAAAATTTGCTCTTATGAAGAACTTAAACGTACTGTTATTATTCGCCTTTTTGCTCTTGGGTGCCTCGGCTTACGGCCAGCGCACCATCAAGGGTACGGTCACGGCCGAATCCAACGGCGAAGCGTTGATCGGGGCTGCTGTACAAGTGCGGGGCACCTCCACGGGTACCACCACCGATGAGAACGGCGCGTACAGCATCAGCATACCTGCCGGCCAGGTGACGCTGGTGTTCAGCTATGTCGGCTATCTGTCGAAAGAAGTGTCGCTCGGCGACCAAACCACCGTTGACGTACAGCTTGAGGAAGGGATCGAGCTCGACAACGTGGTAGTGGTTGGCTCGCGCAACCAGACCCGTACCAAAATCGAAACCCCTGTACCTATTGACGTTATTCCCCTCGGACAAGTGGTCAACGACGTAGGCCAGGTCGATCTGAACCAAATCCTCACCTTTATAGCGCCTTCCTTCCAGTCGGCCCGCCAAGCCATCGCCGACGGGACCGACCACGTGGACCCTGCGCAACTCCGCGGCCTGGGCCCCGACCAGGTACTCGTACTGGTGAACGGCAAGCGCCGCCACCAGTCTTCCCTGGTGAACGTCAACGGTACCGTGAACCGGGGTACGGTGGGTACCGACCTCAACGCCATCCCGGCAAATGCCATTGAACGCATCGAAATCCTGCGCGACGGTGCCGCGGCACAATACGGCTCCGATGCTATCGCCGGCGTGATCAACATCGTGCTCAAGCAGCAGACAGGCATCCTGACGGGCAACCTTTCCGCAGGCCAGCACATGACTTCCTACGACCGCGACTATGTAGTCAGCGGGGGCAAAGCCGACAAAGTATCCGTCACCGATGGCCAAACGGTGCAGGGCGCACTCAACTACGGCTTAAAAATAGGCAAAAAAGGCTACCTTAACCTGACCGGGGAATATACCTCCCGCGGCGAAACCAACCGGGGCGGCACCTACACCGGCCAGGTCTTCCCGAGCGTGGGCACTGCCGTGAAAGACGATTCCATCATGGCCGCCCGCGGCCTAGACCGCAACGACTTCGACATGCGCATCGGCAACTCCCGCGTCAAGGGCGGTGGGGTCGTGTACAACTTCTCCGCACCGCTCAGCAACACGCTCGACTTCTACGCCTTCGGCGGGTACAATAGCAAACAGGGCAACGCAGCAGGCTTCTACCGCTATCCCAGCGGCGTTCCGGCTTCGGTGCGCAGTGCCGTGTTCAGCGTCTATCCCAATGGCTTCCTGCCCCAAATCAACTCCGATGTGACCGACCTGTCCACCGCGCTCGGGGTAAAAGGCAAGCTCGGGCAATGGAACTTCGACCTGAGCAACACCATTGGCCAAAACGTATTCGATTTCAGAATCACGAACTCGGTCAACTACACACAAGCACTGGTCTCCCAAAGCTGGCAGCGCGAGTTCGACGCAGGCGGCCTGAAATTCCTGCAAAACACCGTGAACGCCGATTTCGCGCGTAACCTCGATGTGTTGGCCGGCCTCAACGTCGCCTTCGGCGGGGAATTCCGCGTAGACCAGTTCAGCATCCGCGCCGGGGAAGAAGCATCTTATCGCAACTACAATACCTCCGCCGGAATCGCCGCAGGCTCCCAGGTGTTCGCAGGCTTCCTGCCCTCCAACGAAGGCAACAACAGCCGCAACAACGTAGGCTTGTACGTGGACCTGGAACAGGACTTCTCCAAGAACTTCCTCGTCACCGGTGCCCTGCGCTTCGAAAACTACTCCGACTTCGGCAGCACGCTGAACTACAAGCTGGCGACCCGCTACAAGTTCAGCGACGCTATCTCCCTGCGGGCTTCCACCAGCACGGGCTTCCGCGCCCCCTCCCAGCAACAGAAATTCTACGCCAAAACGAACACCCTCTTCGTGAGCACCCCCTCCGGCCTGCAGGCAGTGGAAAGCGGTACCTTTACCAACGAAAGTACCCCGGCCAAAATCCTGGGCATCCCGGAACTCAAGCAGGAAACGTCTACCAGCTATACCATCGGTGCTACCGCACGCATCGGCGGCAACTTCGAACTGACAGTGGATGCTTACCAAATCGGTATCAAAGACCGCATCGTACTCACCAACAACTTCTCCGACGGGGGCAACGCAGCGCTCAAAGCCCAGCTACAAGCCGCCAATGCCACCACAGCTAACTTTTTCACCAACGCTATTGATACGCGTGCCCGCGGCCTGGAAGCCGTCCTGAACTATACGCTGAACGTAGGGGAGAGCCAGGAGTTCCGCTTCACCCTCGCCGGTACGTTCATCGACAATGAGGTCATCAAGGATGCGAACGGAAAGGCGATCATCAAAGCCTCCCCCATCCTGATCCAGACCAACCAAATCGGCAACTATTTCAACCGCGAAGACCAAAGCCGCATCGAAGTCGCCAACCCGCAAAACAAGGTCAGCGCCATGGTCAACTACCGCAACGGCAAATTCTCCGCCATGGTGCGCGCCGTGAACTTCGGTAAAGTGGTCTTCCTGGATCCGACCATCAACCCCAACGCACCGGATACCTGGCCCGTGAACGCCCTCACCGGCAAGCGCGAAACCCTGGACCAGACCTTCAACCCCCACACGATCGTGGACCTGACCCTGAGCTATGAAATCCTCAAAGGAACGGTCTTCACCGTGGGCGGCAATAATATCTTCGACACCTACCAGGACCGCCACGTCCACTCCAACAACTTCAGCTTGGGCCGCTTCGTGTATTCCCGCCGGGTACAGCAGTTTGGCTTCAATGGCGCATACTTCTTTACAAGACTGCGCTTCACGCTGAAATAACCTTAGTTCGCCTTCAAAGGAACGGGTTTTCGCTTTGCGAAAACCCGTTCCCTACAAAAGAAAAGGGTTGGAAACCCGCTCAGCGCCTATCGTCGTTTCAGGCCCATGCCCCGGATACACGAGCGTCGCGTCGGGCAGCGGGAGGAGGCGCGTACGGATGCTCTCGATCAGGGTATCGTAGTCCCCTCCGGGAAGGTCGGTGCGGCCTATGCTGCCTTGGAAAAGGACATCCCCGGCGATGAGGATCCCATCATCGGGCGCATAAAAGCAAAGGCTGGCCGGCGAATGACCAGGGGCCAGGATGGCCTGCAAACGGGCATCCCCGAAGGCGATCCAGTCGCCATCCTCAATATACCGACCGGGAAGGGGCGACAAATCCGGATAAGGGATACCGTACATGGCCGCTACCTGGGGGCCACGCTCTAACACGCCCAGCTCCCCGGGGTGTATTTCGAGTTCCAGCCCAAACCTTTCTGCCACAAATCGGTTTCCCAGTATGTGGTCAATGTGGCAGTGCGTATTGATCAAGCGCTCCGGGCGAAGCGACTTTTCCTCGATGAAGCGCAGAAGCACCCCCTGCTCGGCGCTGTTGCAACACCCCGGATCCACTACGGCACAGACCCCGCCGTCATCGTACACCAGGTACGTGTTTTCTTGAAAAGGGTTGAACGAAAAACAGGCAACTTGAAGCATACATACTTTTTTTGTGGTTGTACAGCCCCAAAAATCGGTGAATTCTATAAAAAACCATATAACAGCTCAAAAAATCCGTGCTGCATTCGGATAGTCTGCTGTTTTTTTCGTAAATCGGCTATCGGTAATGGATTGGCCGCAACAAGTCTAATATACGCGCAACCAGTGGCTTCAACATCGGACTATGTACAAACTCCCTTCTTTTATCTTGGTTCTATTCCTCCCCCTCGCCGTCCTGGCACAGGGCACCCAGGTGGAGTTTGGCAAAAACCGGGTGCAATACCACCGCGATTTCGAAGACTGGCTACAGTACGAAAGCGATAATTTTTACATCTACTGGTACGGAAAATCCCGCAATATAGGCCATACGGTTGCCCAATTAGCCGAGTATGACTTCTCTGAAATCCAAGGACTGCTGGAACACCGCATCAACGAGAAAGTCCAGATTATCGTCTATACCGATGTTACTGACTTCAAACAGAGCAACATCGGCTCTGAGGAAGCATTCACCAGCGTGGCAGGGCAGACCAAAATCGTGGGCAACACCATATTCGTCTATTACGACGGCGACCACGCCCAGTTGAGGCGGCAGATCCGGGAAGGCATTGCCTCCGTCTATCTGAACACCATGCTCTTCGGTGCCAACATCCAGGAAGTGGTACAGAACGCCGTCATGCTCAACCTCCCGACCTGGTTCAAGGAAGGCTTGGTGGCGTATGCCGGCGAAGCCTGGAACACCACGCTCGACAACCAACTGCGCGATGCCATGAACGACCGCCGCTACCGTGGCTTCGCCCGCCTCGCAGAAGAGAACCCCCGCCTCGCCGGCCACGCCTTGTGGTACTACATCGCTGAAAACTTCGGGCGCACCACCGTGTCCAACCTGCTGTACCTCACCCGCATCAACAGAAGCGTGGAGAGCGGCTTCCTGTACGTCATGGGCGTCACCTACCCAACCGTGGTGGCCGGGTGGGAATCCTATTTCAACAAGCGCTACCAGGAAGACCTACGCGGACGAGAAACGCCCCAAGGCACTCCACTGGGCGTAAAAAACCCTAAAAACTATCCCCTCACCCAGCTAAAACTCCATCCCGACGGCCAACGAGCGGCCTATGCGCTCAATAAACTGGGGCGGTTCCGCATCCAGGTGTTCGACTTGCAACAGAACAAAGCCAAAACTATTTTTAGGGGAGGACAGCGAAACCCCCTCCAGGCTACCGACTACAATTACCCGCTCCTGGCCTGGAACCCCAACCGCAGCGAACTCTCCTTTATCTACGAGTTCCGCGACGACCTCCGCATGGGAACCTACGACCTCCGCAGCGGCAAAACGAAATTCGACCTGCTGGACGAAACCTACCAGCGCGTCTTTTCCATGGATTTTATGGACCCCAACACCCTGCTCTTGTCCGGTACGGCGAGCAGCCAGGTAGACTTATTCCTCTACCTGCCGCGCATCCGCCAAAGCCGCAAGCTGACCAACGACTTCTACGACGACCGCGACGCAGTGTTCGTAACCCTGCGGGGCAAAAAGGGTGCCCTCTTCGCATCCAACCGCAAAGATAGCCTGCTCAGCGCTACCCCACCCAGCAAAGACTCCACCCTCCCGGAAAATACCTTCGACCTATTCTACCTCCCGCTGGAGGACAATGCACGCGAGATGGTGCGCATCACGCGTACCCCCCTGGCCAACGAACGCAGCCCGGCAGCCATAGATACGCTCTACTACACCTACCTCAGCGACCGATCGGGTATATACAACCAGGAAAGCGGCTACCTCGAAGATTATATCCACCATTTGGACCGGAATATCGTGTTTACCGACGGCACAGAAATCGTACTGCGCGCCGATGCGCCCATGGACGAACTCGATACCGCCCGCATAGATACTTCCTGGACCATACCGATTATCCGGCAGCGGGCAGTAAATTTCGTAGAAACGAACTATAGCCGCAACACTACTCTTCTGCATACCGCACCAGAAGCCCGGCGGCAGATCGCGCTCGTACCAGAACAAAACCGCTACCTGGCATACCCCGGGCCCCTGCAAATGGACCCGCGCCAGCGCCCCCGGGACACATATTTCCAGCGCCTGCGCCGGCAATTCTCCAAGTTGCCGGAAGATAGCCTACGGACCCAAGGCGATGTGGCGCTGCCAGTACTACCCGCACCAACCGACTCTACCAACACCCCCCTCGTGGAACGCGATACCGTCCAGATCCCGGAAGGGTACTTGTTTCAGACCGCATTCGGCCTGCCACAATATACCGCCCTCGAAACGCTGGGCGATTCCGCAGCGATCCTGATTGAGGAAAGCCGCCCGGAACCCCCGCCCCCTCTTTTTACCACGGCTTTCCCTACCTTCGAAGCCGGGGCACCCTACGGCGCACAACGGCCTTTGCACCGTATCAACACCACGCGCATCACGCCTTATCGGCTGTCTTTTCACACCGATCGCGTCACCACGCAGGTGGACAACACGCTCCTGTTTGAAGGGCTCGACAACCTCGCCGGCAACCCAAACGGATTTTCACCCCCCCCGGCGGGCCTGCTGATGAAAGCCAATATCAAAGACTTGTTCGAGGATTACGAACTCGAAGCAGGCGTACGGGTACCGACCTCGTTCAACGGAGCGGAGTACTTTATGGTTTTTGACCAAAAAAAGAACCGCCTGGACCAACGCTTCGCCTTTTACAACAAAAACCTGCGCAGTACCCAGCCCGTTCAGTTTACTGTGCCGAAACGCAGCGAGGCCAGCATCTTGTTGGGCCAGTACGGCTTGCGATACCCCCTCGATATTTTTCAGAGCCTCCGCGCAACGGCAAGCCTGCGACAGGACCGGCTGACACAACTCGCTACCGACCGAAACTCGCTCAATACGCGCCCTCAAACCCAACAGCGCGTCGGCCTACGCCTGGAATACGTGTTCGACAATACCGTCGAAACCGCGCTGAACCTACGCGTCGGTGGCCGAATACGGCTGTTCGCGGAGGGCATGAAAAAATTCAGCTTTGCTCAAAATGGGCAAAATGGGTTTTCACTGGACGACGGGTACCTGGGCGTACTCGGCCTCGACGCACGCTACTACCACCCCGTGTTGAAACACTCCATCCTGGCTACCCGCTTAGCAGGCATGACTTCTTTTGGAAGCGAAAAAATCCTGTACTACCTGGGTGGGGTGGACAACTGGTTGCTGCCGGAAAACAACGACGAAATAAGCGCCCCCCCCGGTAATTTCGCCTTCCAGACCCTGGCAGCGAATATGCGGGGCTTCCCCATCAATATCCGCAACGGGAACTCCTATGTGTTGATGAACACCGAACTCCGCGTCCCGATATTCCGCTACCTCTCCCGACAGCTAAACTCCGGTTTCCTGCGCAACTTCCAGGCAATCGGCTTCTTCGATATCGGAACTGCATGGGCAGGGCCCAGTCCTTTCAGGGCCGATAACCCGCTCAATACCAGTGTTTATACAGAGGGCGGAGCAGGTAGGGAGTTCATTTTCGTCACCGTAAATTACTACCGCGACCCCATCGTAGCCGGCTACGGGGTCGGCGTCCGCTCCGTGCTCTTCGGATACTTCATCCGCGTGGACTATGGCTGGGGACTCGAAACCCGCAACGTACAAACCCCAAAACTCCACGTCGCATTAGGCTTCGACTTTTAGCTTACAAGTTCAGCCAGTACGTGAGCTTAGCGATGACTGCGCGGTTCTTGACCGTGAAATTGCCCGAGTCGTAGTTGTCCGTGAACACGAGGAAGAAGTCAGACACCGGGGCAAAACGCCATTGTATGCGCGCGTTGATGTTCACGTTGTCAATTTGGTTGTTGTACTGGATAAAAGTGGTCATGAACAGGCTCTTGCTGAACGTCAGGTCAATACGGGGGCCTATGAGCAGAAGCTGCGCCTTCGCATAGGGCTGGGGCAAGTCAATATAGCTGTAATTGACGTTCATCTCCACCGACCCGTAAGGCTGGTACCGATAGGTCAGACCGCCCGATGCGCTGGCGCGGAACCCGTTGAAATACTGCCCAATATAAGGCATGAGCCGCCAAAACAGCTTCTTGCGGTTATCCGACATAAACATGCCGTCCAACGCGACAAACCGGTAGCTGCTGCCCGCCAGCAAAGGCTTGGAACCCGTCTGCGTAGGGTCAAAATCACCGAAGAGATAGATGTAGTTCTGCACCAGGCCGATGTTGAACATCGCTGTATTGGACAGGTCGCCCTCCACGAAGAGCCGGATTTCGCGGTCGGTGTTGCCCAGGCCGGGCTTCCAGAAAGAGGTAGGCTGTAAGCCGATACTGTACTGGTTGACAATTTTTTTGTTTTTGGGGTAAAAAAACAGGGAAAACGTAGGGCTGACCTGGAAGTAATCCGTTCTCGGGGCAAAGCCAACCGCAGGCTCATAGCCGGCTTTCACCCACTGATGGCTGTAGCGGATGCCAAACTCGCGTTCGCGAAGTTCCAGCGCTGCACCGTGGGCAAATTTATCGCTGCCCCGGTAGGTATCGTCGGAAGAGAAATTCTGATGGAAAAAGACCTTTCCGTTCCATCGGTTGTCGGAGGAAGCGAGGTTGTAGTCCAGGCCCAGGACCCGGTTATAGCGCTGCCCCACGCTGATGTCGTTGCGTTGGGTGAAGGCCTCTTTATCCACGAAGATCATCCCGACGTTAGAGCGGCTGAAGAGTTTGCGCTGTAAGGCTGCTACGGTATAATTGGCATTGGGGACATTGTTCTCTACATTCTGCGCCGTCTGCATATTGAGCAGGCCCACCCGCCAGTTGTTGTCGAGTTTGCCGCTAAGGCGGGCGCCGTAGTGGATGGGCACGGGGATATTGTTGCCGTCGCGGTCTTTTCCAATCCCGATGCGGCGGGAGAAGAAAGGGTTGATGCGCGGGTCGCCAAAGCTGCCAAAGAGGTCGGCATTTTCGAGAAAGAACTGCCGCCGCTCCGGAAAGAAGATCTCAAACCGGTCGAGGTTGATGACCTGCCGATCTACTTCGACCTGGGAAAAGTCGGGGTTGAACGTGAGGTCTAAGTTGAGGGACGGGGTAACCGCTAACTTGGCATCGCCGCCGGCACCAGCCGTGTTTTTTAGGGGCCCGCCGGCTTCAAAGTCTTTGTTCAGCCCGCCGGAAAGGAAGGGTATAACGGCTATGGAAGCCCCGTTCTTTTTGGGGGCTTCTTCCCACTCCATACCGCTCATGTAGGCCAGGCTCATAATCAACTGGTTCTGGGGGATCCGGTTCCAGGAGGTTCGGGTATTGGTTTGGGTATCGAAGCGGTAGGCATTGAAGTTCCAGAATTTCTCGCCCTCGTTGTAGCGCAGGGTCGTGAACGGGATAGCCAGTTCGCAAGACCAGAACCCATCGCCGATGAAGGATTCGCCCACCCACTTGTTGTCCCAGCTCTCGTTGAAGTCGCTGAAGTCGCGCCCGCCATTGGCAATAAGGGCTTCCCGGGCTACTCCGTATGGGTTCATACCAAAGACAAAGGCATTGGTGCGGTCGCGGAAAGGGTCGAACACGAGGGTCAGGTTGTCATTTCCCCCCGCCCGAAAGTCCCTGCGCAAAGAGGGGATGATGTACCGCTGGCCGATAGAATAGCAAATCGCGCCGATGTAGAGCGTCGTTTCGTCGTAGGCCATGTAAATTTCCGTCTTGACCTCCGACAGGGCCGTATCTGTGGGGAAGTTGAGCCAAAAATCCTTGGCGGGCGTCCCGCGGAACCAGTCGGGCTCCTCCACTTTGCCGTCTATGCGCAGGGGCTGCTGGATGCGCTTGAGGAGAACGGGGTCGTGGGGGAGCTCTTGTGCCCAAGCCCCCGAAGTGCTGCATAGGGCCAGGGGCAATAAAGCGATGAACGCGAGAAGTCTCATGAACAAGAGTGATTAGGGTAACTAACCCGTTGCAGGGGGAACCATCGCAACAAGTCTAATCTGTAAACGGGGCGAAAATACAATTTCCAACCGGGGAACAAAAGCCTACTCTTCCTCGGAGTGGGGCTCCCTTGTTTTTTCCACCCAAAAATTATTTTCCCCCATCCCTTGTACCAGGGCTACTTTTTCCAGGTTGAGCAGCTCTAACAAGGCGAGAAAGGTGATGATCGCGTGGATGCGGTTTTCACAGTGGCCAAACAAAGCTTTGAAGTCCGTGCGCTTCCCCTCCCCAACCGACTCCAGGATGCGGACCTGTTGTTCTTCGATGGAGTAGTTGAACATGGCAATCTGATGCACCGCCTTGGGCGGGCCTTGCTCGAAACGGGCCATCATCTGCTCAAAGGAGCGCAGCAGGCGGAAAAGGGTCAGCGATTCCAGCTCGGAATCCACCAGTGCCCGCGATGCCAGGCGCTGCAACTCATCGCTGACATTGCCGCGGACCTCGCGCAGGGAGCGCGATTCCTCCATTTGCCGCATTTCGTCCAATACGCTTTTGTAGCGCTTGTACTCCAATAGCCGCTGTACGAGCTCCTCCCGGGGGTCAATCTCCTTGCCCTGCTCGTCGAATTGTTTGCGGGGCAACAACATCCGCGCTTTGATGCGGCACAGCGTAGCCCCTACCAGGATGAACTCACTGGCCAGGTCTATGTTGAGCCGCTCCATCTGGTGGAGATAATCCAGAAAGTCATCCGTAATCTTACCAATAGGGATATCGTTGATATCCAACTCGTCCCGCTCTATGAAAAACAAGAGCAAGTCAAAAGGCCCCTCAAACTGCGGAAGGTGGATGGTGAATGTATCGTGCGATGCCATAGCCCACAAAAATAACAAACTTGTGGCGAGGGGTCAGCGCGGAGGGGAAAAATCTAACTTTTCCCCAGATTATTCCTTATTTTCCCCTCCTGATTACAAAAGCCTACTGATTATGATGTATACGAAGACCTTGCGGAGCCTGCTGCTGCTCCTGTCGCTGAACCTGTTGGCCGCTGCTGCCTGGGCCCAAAACCTCAAATGGGCCAAAGACGGGAACAGCTATTATATGCTCGAACAATCCAGCATCGCGCAATACACCCTGCCCGAGCTCAAACGGGAGGTAATAGTAAGCATGGATATGCTCGTGCCCGATAAAAGGGAAATCCCCGTACAAGCCGAAGACTTTCAGTTCAGCGAGGACGGGAATAAAATCCTGCTCTACACCCGCAGTATGCGGGTATGGCGCTACCGCACGCGCGGCGATTACTGGGTACTCGACCGCAAAACCCGCAAAATCAAACAGATTGGCACAGAACGGCCCGCGTCCTCCCTCATGTTCGCCAAGTTTTCACCGGATGCCACGAAAGTCGCTTATGTGAGCGAACGCAATGTGTATGTGGAAGACCTGGAGAGTGGACAGGTCCGGGTACTGACGACTACCAACGGAACGAAAAAGTTGATCAACGGTACGTTCGACTGGGTCTATGAGGAGGAATTTGCTATACGCGACGGGTTCCGATGGTCGCCCGACGGCAAATCTATCGCCTACTGGCAAATAGATGCCAACGCCATCCGCGATTACTATATGCTCAATACGACCGACTCGGTGTACAGCAGCATCGTGCCCGTAGAATACCCCAAAGCAGGCGACCCGCCTTCCCCCGCCCGCATCGGCGTGGTAGAGGTGGAAAAAGGTCAAACGACCTGGATGCAGATCGAAGGCGACCCCAGCCAAAACTACCTCCCCCGGATGGAATGGACGCCCGACGGCAAATCGCTCATCGTGCAACAGTTCAACCGGAAGCAAAACCTAAGCCAACTGCTTTTGTGCGATGCCAAAAGCGGTGAATCCAAAATTTTCTACGGCGAGTCCGACGCCGCATGGGTCAGCCATATCAATGAATGGAGCCGCAGTGTCACCGGCTGGGACTGGGTCGAAAAGGGAAAGGCGTTTATCTGGACCAGCGAAAGGGACGGCTGGCGCCACCTCTACCGCGTGGCGCGCGACGGCTCGGAAAAACTGCTCACCAATGGGCCCTATGACGTCATCGAAACCCTGCTGATAGATGAAGCCAATGGCTGGATCTACTTCTACGCCTCGCCGGAAAATGCCACCCAGAAATATCTGTACCGCATCCCTTTTGCCGGCGGGGAAGCCGTGCGCCTCTCGCCCGCCGACCAGCCAGGAACGCACAACTATGCCATTTCCCCAAACGGAAAATACGCCCGCCATACGTTTTCCAACTACTATACCGCCCCACTGCGCGAATGGGTGGCCCTGCCCGCACACCAACCCCTCAAACCTGAAGACGATATCAGCAAAAAGATAAACCCAAAGGCAAAAGAGGCCAGCAATATCTCCTACTTTAAAATAACCACCGACGACGGCGTCGAAATGGACGGCTGGATGGCGAAACCCGAAAAGTTTAGCCCCAACGCCAAATACCCGGTCGTCTTCATGGTCTATGGAGAACCTGCCTCGACCACCGTGGACGACAGCTACGGCGCAGCCAACGATTTTGTCTATGACGGCGACCTGGCCAAAGACGGCTATATCCACATCTCCCTCGACAACCGGGGCACGCCCGCGCCCAAAGGCCGCGAATGGCGCAAGTCTATCTACAGAAAAATAGGCCAACTCAATATCCGCGACCAGGCCATGGCCGCTAAAAAAATCCTGGAGTGGGATTTTATAGATACCAGCCGCGTAGCCGTCTGGGGCTGGAGCGGCGGCGGCTCAAGTACCCTCAACCTGTTGTTCCAGTACCCCGAAATCTATAAAACCGGTGTCTCTATCGCCCCGGTCACCAGCTCGAGGCTCTACGACAACATTTACACCGAGCGCTACATGGGGCTCCCCCTGGAAAGCAGCAGCGATTATGACGCCGGCGCCGCCCTGACCCATGCCAAAAACCTGGAAGGCAACCTGCTCGTCATCCACGGTACCGGCGATGATAACGTACACTACCAAAATACCGAAATGTTGATCAACGAACTCGTGCGCCACGGCAAAATCTTCTCGGTCATGCCGTATCCCAACCGCACCCACGGTATCTCCGAAGGCCCAGGTACCTCTGCGCATTTGTCGAAATTGGCCAGCACCTTCTTGCGTACCCACGTACCCCCAGGCCCTAAACCGCGTTAATCCGCATGGTTTCAAAGGGTGATAAAAATCATCCTGTTTAAAATATGGAAATTTGTAGATGAAACAAAATTTTCGTATTTTTCAATTGATTTTATTTGGCTTTTAAATGTTTTTTTAATGGCAAAAAAGTTTTTGTTTTAGAATATAATTTTTATTTTTTACAAAAAACAAAATAAAATACCAAATGCCTCCGGTTAAACACCATCCCCCCCTGCTCGACCTGCTCTGGGCCCGTCAAGATGCCAAGGGCTTCTTAGCGGATGAGGACATCGCCACTATTGCCGAACAACTGGAAATGCCCTTCATTGACGTGGAAGGGGTATGTACGTTTTACCACTTCTTCCACCGCAAGCCGGCAGGTAAATACACCATCTATCTGAACAGCAGTATCCTAAGCGAGTATAACGGCTTTGAGCCACTGCGCAAAGCGTTCCAGGAAGCTACGGGTGCCCCCTGGAACGGAGTGGACCGAAAAGGGGTATTCGGCTTGTACGATACGTCCTGTATCGGGCTCAGCGACCAGGAACCCGCCGCCCTGATCAACTTCCATCCGTTTACCCGCCTCACCCCGGAGAAGGTGTCCCGCATTGTCCAGGCGCTGCGGGCCGGAGTACCCGTAGCCTAACTGGCCGACAAAGTGGAAAACCACGTGCGCTATGTTCCCCCGGGCGAAAAGTCGGTCTTGTTCCGCGAGCATACGCCCGGCCGCTCTTTGGAGCGGCTGAAAAGCCTTCCTCCGGAAGCTGTTCTCGAAGAAGTACGCGCTTCTGGACTGCGCGGTATGGGCGGCGCTTTTTTTCCGGTGGGGGAAAAATGGAGGTTGTGCCGTTCGCACGAAGCCACTGCCCGATACGTGGTCTGCAATGCCGACGAAGGCGAGCCGGGCACGTTCAAAGACCGGGCCCTCCTGTCCCTCATGCCCGGGCTGTTGATCGAAGGTATGATTGTCGCCGGGTACGCCATCGGGGCCCGGCAGGGTATCGTCTACCTGCGCGCCGAATACCGCTACCTGCGCCCTCAGTTAGAGGCCACGATCGAACAATACCGCGAAATGGGCTGGTTGGGCAGCCAAATCCCCGCCCTCGAGCCGTTCGACTACGACATCCACATCCAAATCGGGGCGGGGGCTTATGTGTGTGGGGAAGAAACCGCCCTGCTCGAATCCTTGATGGGCCGGCGGGGCGAGCCCTGGACCAAAGTCGTTTTTCCGGTCGAACGGGGCTATTTGGGTTTCCCCACCGTCGTCAACAATGTGGAATCGCTGTCCGCGGCTGCGCGGATCGTGGAACTGGGCGCAGAACCCTACCGAAGCATGGGAACCGCCCAAAGCCCGGGCACGCGCCTGCTCAGCGTGGCCGGCGATTGCGCAAGGCCCGGAATCTATGAAATCGAATGGGGCATGACCGTAGGGGAACTCCTGGACCTTGCAGGGGCCCGCGATACTGGCTACATCCAGTTCAGCGGTCCGTCGGGCACTGGCGTGACCCCCGCTGAAAAAGACCGGCGCATCTGCTTCGAAGACCTACCCTGCGGGGGCTCCGTCATGATCTTTGACCAGACACGGGACCTGCTCCGCATCCTGTCCAACTTCACGACTTTTTTCAAAAAAGAATCCTGCGGCGTCTGTACGCCCTGCCGCGCCGGGA
>JBEGMH010000280.1:0-8109 GCA_041183125.1 Bacteroidota bacterium
ACCGTGTGCACATAGATCGGGTATGCCGTGCCCGGGGACGTCGGCATGAACACGTAGGAGTACAGGGAGTCCGACGTGTTGGCATTGGCGCCACCTGCCGTATCCGTATCCACCCGATAGACCGAGCGCAACTGGGCGATCGGGTACGGGTTGCCTACCACTGGCAGCGTAGTACCCGTCACCAGGTACCAACGGCCCGTGATCTTAGTGCCATTGTTGCACGCCGTGTCCGGCAGCAACTGGCCAACCTCACCGCGCGTATACACGGTGTCTAAGACGTTCGGGGTGCCGTTCGGGTACGGCGTACCCGTAAAGCATGGCCCCGAGAAGGCTACGTCACCCAGCACGATTTCCTCGACGGCCTCGTCTTGGAATACGGCGTTGACGACCTTCCCCACGTCCAGTGGGACCCCCAACTTGGGGAGGATCGGACTGGCTGCAAACAGGGCCAATATGCCCAGCGTAGCCAACCCGAAAGGTAAAGTTCGCTTCATGAGAAAAATGATTTAGGTAAAAAAATGAAGTGAATAAAAAAAACCAATGCACAGAGTCGCTCTGTACATTTTTCCTTTTATCGGTTCAGAGAGTAGTAAAGTCGGGATGCAAACGGTAGGATGTTTCTTCTGGAAAGCGCTTTCGTATGCCTAGCCCTATCGGTGAGGGCAGAGCTCCGTATGGAACGGGGTGTACCGGAAGAAACCGGCAACAGGTATGGACGGGCAGGTTCAACCTGCCTCGCCCCATGCGCGATGGGAGACAACTCATAGAAGAACCCGTTCAGCCGCAGAAACGCCGAAGCCTTGGGGAGCTCTTTTAAGGATAAAGCTATATATTGGGCCAGAATCCGGAAAAGTACTCGCGTAGAGTGCAATTTCATGAGATGTGTTTTGTTACGTTGTGTTCAAGAAATGACCCCGGTAAAAACCGAGGCCCTTCCTGCATTGCGAAAACAAAACTATTCCCGGGCGTGCAATCCTGCCCGATTAGGGATATCCTATTTCCTGCAACGGAACTCCCATTTTATCCAATAGTCAAGAATGTTGTATAACAATTTGCCCTTCAAATCCTTATAAATTTCATTTTCCGAGACAACCTCTTCTCGCGACGCCGTCCGCTCAAGGATATCCTATTTTCTGCTACCCTACTCTTATTTTCCGAAAGTAGTGGTTAATAGAATTCAATAAATTGATAAGCAATTGCTTGCACATTTTTTATGTAGATGCTGCAATGAGATTAAATATCCCGAAGAAAAGGTACATTTGCCTTGTACCTAAAATACCCAGCCTAATGAGTGAAAAAAAACTTATTCGTAAGGGACTCCATCCCGTCTTGTTTCCCATCCTGATCGTACTCCTGATGCAAACTCCCCATTTAGCACAGGACACCCTACTGGTAGGTTTCCGCCATTTTCCCCAACCCGTGCTTTCCATGGTGGGGGATTCGAAAGGAAATATTTGGTTCAATACGGCCACAGCGCTCTACCGCTTCGAAGCGGATGGCATCAAGCGGGAAAAAGCGCTATCGGAGCGACAGACGCTACTATTAAAGGAGGGCAGTAAGTACCCTACCCCGGCGAGGGGAACCGACGCCCCTATGCTAAACAGTGCATGGGCTGCCCATTTGCCCCGGCGCAAACAGGCGGTCTACACGGCGACCGACCGCAGTGGTGTCGTTTGGGCCACCAACGGGGAGCACTTTTTCGCCTTCAAAATCCTGCCGTTTTTCAAACGGACACTCCACGAGTACAGCCTTTACGGTATCCTTGAACACCAAGGCGACGTATTCGCCCATTCGAGCTCCGGATTGCTCAAAAACGGCCTTCTGCTGCCCTCTCCGCCCATTGCCTCGACCGGGAATGCCCTCTCGGTCTCGCCGAGGGAAATCTGGCTCGCCGCCCGGCACATTTACCGCTATCAAACGGATAATGGGCAGCTTTCCCCTCTGTTTGTAAAGGGGCTGGAGGCTCCCCAAGGCGGGTTCACCTACCTGCACCGCTCCGAAAGCGGCGAAACCTGGGCCGGTAGCTCCAGTGGGCTGTACGGAATCCTCGGCGAGGCCCTCGTCCGTACTGATTTCACCCACCCGGTGGAATATGTCTGTTCCCTTGGAGACCAGCTGTACATCGCCAGTAAAAAGGGGATATTTGTGGGCGACGGGCAATCGTTCCCTGCCCTGGACGCTTTTCCGGCGATGGGGTACCATGCTATCCAAAAAATCGGCGACTACTGGTGGGGCTGTTCGGACGCAGGGCTCTGGAAATGGAAGGAAGGCCAAAAACGGGCTGAACTTTTATTTTCCGACCACCCTCTGGGCAACTTGGAAACCTACGGCCTCCTACAGGACCGACGTGGGTATTACTGGGTCAGTTCCTCGGCGGGTTTATACCGCTTCCACCCGGACCACGGCGGTCCGGAAGAATATTTTACCAGCACGGCGTTCAACCAGCGCTCTTTTGCCGCTATTCGGGATACCTTCTATTTCGGCTCTACCGCCGGACTCTTCGCCTTTAACCCGCTCGATTTTCCTCCCATCGAGGGCTCCCGCAAGACGAACGCTGCGAATGTACCCTACCTGATATCCTGGTTCACCGTACTCTTCCTCCTCATCTTAGGCATTTATTACTACAGCAAGTGGAAATCCAGCCAGCTTCAATTGGAAAACGTACAATTAGAGGTTCTGAACCACGCGCCGGATCCGCTCATGATGGATCTCGAACATTACATCCGGAACAATATTTCCACGGTCACAGTCACCAGTCTGAGCGAATTTTCAGGCCTTACCGAACGCGCCCTGTACCCTTTCCTGCAGGACAATTACCAGACGACACCCGGCGATTTGATCCGGAACATCAAAACACAGCGGATGCAGGAGATGCTCCTGGAGAACCCGGATGTCTCGAGAAAGGAGTTGGCGAGGGCGTTAGGCTACTCCCTTTCCAGTGTGTTCCGCATTTTGAGCGAGTTGAAGTAGCGGGCTTCTCACCCGGCGCTCATGCTCTTGAGGGCCTGGACGAATGTATCCAGTTCTTTGGTCGTGGTATAGATATTCGGGGTGATACGGCAGCCTTGCACGCCTTGCCCGTCTATGGCGACGGTCCAGATGCGGTGTTTTTTGAGCAGGGTTTCCGCCATCTCCCCTGGTTTCATGTTCCGGATACCGACATTGGCGATGCCGCAGGCGCGGGCGGGGTCGGTGGGCGTATTGAGCACGATATTGGGCAGGTCTTTGACCCGGCTGGTCCAGTACTGCTGGATGTAGCGCAGGCGGGCTTCCTTGCGGTCGAGGCCCAGGGTATAGAGGTATTCCAGCGCGTTGCCGATGGCCAGGTCGGTGGCGACCGGGTGGGTACCCGTATGGTTCAAGCGGCGGATATCGCCGGATTGATAGCCGTAATCGGCGAATAGCGGGCGGATTTGTGCTATTTTGTCTTTTTTCACGAACAGCATCCCGGCGCCGAGGGGTGCGCTGAGCCACTTGTGGAGGCTTGCCCCGTAGTAGTCGCAGTCCAGGTCGCGCATAGAAAAGGCGATGTGGGCAACGGCATGGGCGCCGTCCACCATCACTTCCACGCCTTTGCTGTGCGCCATGTCGCATATTTTGCGGATGGGCAGGATTTGCCCGGTGATGTTGATCATGTGGCAGACCATGATGAGGCGGGTCTTGGGGGTGATGGCCTTCGCGTAGAGGTCCACGATTTCCTCATCCGAGCTGGGATGGTTGGGGATGGAGATTTTTTTCACCACGACGCCATGCACATCGGTCTGCTGGCGGAACATTTCCTGCATGGCGAAGTAGTCCTGGTCGGCGATGACGGCTTCATCCCCTTTTTTCCACGGGAAGCCGCCGATGATGGTATCCAATGACTCCGTCGTGTTGCGGGTGATCATCATTTCTTCCGGGCTGCAGCCGACCAATTCGGCCAACTGGGCGGCTACGGCGCGCTTGTTGTCCCACTGGACGGTGCGCATGTAGTAGGAGCCCTGGTAGTTTACTTCCCGGACGTGGTGGAGGTAGTTTTCGAGGATTTGCTCCGGCAAGAAGCAGTAAAAGCCATTTTCGAGGTTGATATAGTCTGGTTTGAGGCGGTACCCGGTGCGCACTTGTGCCCAGAACGCTTCATCGGCAGCCACTTCCTCTGGGCTGAGGTGTTCGACATCGCGCACCCGGCGCTCGAGTTGTTGAAGGAATACGGGGGCGCCTATACCGGCGAAGAGCATGTTCCGCAAAAAAGTCCGTTTATCCATGGCGATTAGGTGTTAGGTTTCTTTTTCTTTTTCCAGTACCCGCCGGGGCGTTTGGGTTTGTTGGGGTCGCCCCCTTCTGTTTTGGGCCCGCCACTGTGTTTCCTCGCAGAGCCATCCTGTCTTTTGGAAACTGGTATAGAAGCGACCTCGGGCGGGGGCGGCAGCAGGCGGATTTGGGTATCAATCAGCTCTTCGATGCGTTTGAAGCGCCCCCGGTCTTTGCGGTTTACGAACGTGATCGCCACCCCCGACGCGTCGGCACGGGCAGTGCGCCCGATGCGGTGCACATAATCTTCGCCATCGCCCGGCACATCGAAGTTGATGACCACGTCAATGCCTTTGATATCTATCCCGCGGGAGAGGACATCGGTGGCGACGACGATGGGCAGGGAGCCGTTGCGGAACGCTAACAACCGCTCTTCGCGTTCCGATTGCTCGAGGTCGGAGTGGATAGCGGCCGCTTTCAGGCCCCGACGGGCTAAGCGGTCGGCCAATTCGCGCACTTTGATTTTGGTGCTCACGAAGATAATGACCCGCTGCAACTGTTTTTTACCGCTCAGCAGCAGTTCTGCGAGGGGGATTTTGACCTCGTCTTCCACCGCATAAGCGACTTGTATGATGTTTTCGGCCGGTTTGGAGATGGCCAGGCTGATTTCAGCGGGGCTGTTGAGCAGTTCTTTGGCCAATTTCCGGATTTGGCCCGGCATGGTAGCGGAGAACATCAGCGTCTGCCGCTTGCGGGGCAGTTCGTTGACGATTTTCATGATATCCGGGGCGAAGCCCATGTCCAACATGCGGTCGGCTTCGTCGAGCACGAGGTGGCGGAGCTTGTCGAATTTCACATAGCCCAGGTCAATGTGCGCGATGAGGCGGCCCGGGGTCGCTACGATGATGCCTGCCCCCTGTTTCAGGGCGCGTTTTTCTATTTCCATAGAGTGGCCGTCGCGCCCCCCGTACACAGCGATGGCGCTGACGGGCGTGAAATAAGAGAACCCTTGCAATTGTTGATCCACTTGCATGACGAGTTCCCGGGTAGGTTCCAGGATCAGCGTGTCTATATAATCGGAGGGGGATTCCGTGAGGGTATGCAGGATGGGGAGCAGGAAAGCCGCTGTTTTACCGGTACCTGTTTGCGCACACGCCAGGATGTCCTGGCCATTCATGATTTTGGGAATGGCCTGTTCCTGGATAGGCGTCGCATTTTCAAATCCCATGGCGTCCAACCCTTCCAGGATCGCCGGGGTCAATCCGAATTCTGTAAATTTCAAGGCGTTAATGTATTTGCTGCTGTAAATATGCGGAAAAAAACCGGGAATCACAGGATTTTGTGGTTTGTAGCTGCATTTATGGAAAAAATTTCAAAAACCCATATCTTGCACATATAATTAGTCCCTTCAGAAAGGTAGAGGACGGCGAAAGTCTCCTATTACCTGCGTATGCACCCACCATCTATCACACCATTAAACTCGTTCGACTTATTTGAAAAATGAAAAGGCCCGGATTCAAACTATTTACTTGGAATAGTACTTTCACCCTACTCATCTTGCCCTTCCACGTCCCGGCACAAGATACGGCATTAGTAACTTTTCGCAAATTTCCACTCCCCATCCTATCCATGGTGGGCGACGATGAAGGGGTTATCTGGTTCAATACCGACAAAGACCTATACCGATTCGAGGAAGAGGGTTTTCAACGGGAAAAACCCATAGACAGAGGGCAGGTCCTCGTATTGAGGGGAGGGAGACCCGACCTTGTGCCGAGGGGAAGCGATGCGGTGCCCCCCTACCGTGGGGATGCCGGCTGGGCCTCTAAACTACCCTCCACGGGCGACACATATTTTGCAGCCACCGACAAAGAAGGGATTACCTGGGTCACCCATGGAACAAACTTCTACGGGTTCGAGATTGCCCCTTTTTCAAGCCACAGTACTGCCGACAGGGAAGGGGATACCTCGACGTATTTTATGCCCGGGCTCATCCTGCTCCTGGCGGCGGTGGTCGTCTTTTTTTATACCCAATGGAAAAAAAACCAGCGCCGGATAGCCGACATACGGCAAAAACAGCACCACAGGTAAGCCTTTCTGGCAGAACGTTTCTCATACTCCAGACTGAAAACAACAGCGTATGATCTTTGGGCACACCACCACAGAACACAGGCTTGGCTTTGACCGTATCACCTTGCTCTGCGTAGTCTTATCTTTTTTTCCAGGCAATGTGATGAGCAGTCCCTTGTCCGACCCCGTGGTGCCGGAGCCGGGGGTTTCCCTGCCCTTGGCCCGTGAGCGGGCGGCCAATATCCAGGACCTGCGCTACGATTTGTTTTTTGATGTGCCGGAAACAGCAGGTACTCCCATCCCCGCCCGGCTGAAATTGTCGTTCCTGTTAAAAAAAGCGGCCCTCTTGGTCCTCGACTTCAAAGCGCCGGAAGGGCATCTGGGCCGTGTACAGGCCAATGGGCGGGAGGTAGCCGCCGTTTTCCAAAATGGCCATATCCTCATCCCCGGGCGCTACCTGCGCAAAGGCCCTAACCAGATAGACATTGCCTTCACCGCCGGCGACCTATCGCTCAACCGAAACGAAGACTACCTCTACACCCTGCTCGTGCCCGACCGGGCCTCTACCACTTTTCCCTGTTTTGACCAGCCCGACATCAAGGCGCGCTACCAGCTCCGCCTGGGGCTCCCCACGGCATGGGAAGCATCGGCCAACGGTGCCCTGGAGCAGGTGCAGGTACTCGATGGGCGAAAAACCTATACTTTCCGCGAAACGCTGCCCTTCAGCACCTACCTCTTCGCCTTTGCGGCAGGGCGCTTTGGCAAGCGCACCCAAGCCCGCGAGGGGCGGGAGATGACCATGTACTTCCGCGAAACCGACCAAGCCAAGGTGGACCGGAACGCCGATGCCGTCTTCGACCTACACGCGGAAGCCATCCGATGGCTGGAAGCCTATACCGATATCCCCTTTCCGTTCGACAAGCTCGATTTTGTGTTGCTGCCCGGTTTTCAGTACGGCGGCATGGAGCACGTCGGGAACATCTTCTACCGGGAGCCCGCCCTTTTGCTCGACGAAAGCGCTACGGACAACCAAAAGCTCGCCCGGGCGCGCCTCATCGCGCATGAAACGGCGCACATGTGGTTTGGCGACCTGGTCACGATGCGCTGGTTTAACGATGTATGGCTCAAGGAAGTATTTGCCAATTTCATGGCGGCCAAAGCGGTCAACCCCGCCTTCCCGGACATCCACCACGACCTCAGCTTTCTGTTAGGGCACCAGCCGGTGGCCTATTCCGAAGACCGCTCGGGGGGCTCCCACCCCATCCAGCAGGAGCTCGAAAACCTCAAGGATGCAGGGTCGCTCTACGGCGGCATTATTTACCAAAAAGCGCCGGTCGTCATGCGCCAGTTGGAGGCCCTGATCGGTGCAGATACGTTCCGCCAGGGGATCCGGGAGTACCTGAGGCGTTTTTCGTATAAAAATGCCACTTGGGACGACCTCATCGGCATTTTCGACGAGTTGTCCCCGCTGGACGTACGCACCTGGAGCCAGGTCTGGGTGAAAGAAGCGGGTATGCCCGTCTTGCACACGGAGTGGACAAGCGAAGACCATCTGCGCATCCTACAGGAGAATACGTCGAAGTCAGGTACTTACTGGGCACAAAGCACTGCTGTGGTCCTCTTCTACGCCGACGGTGTCCGCCTGCTCCCCTGTCGCATAGAAGGCGCGGTCACCGAGCTTCCCCTGCCCGCAGGGCAAGGCCGCCCCCTGGCGGTACTCTGTAACGGTACGGCCATGAGCTATGGGTATTTCAAGCTCGATGGCGCCAGTCAGGCGTATTTGCTCGAAAACGCAGGTACCTTAGCCGATCC
>JBEGMH010000281.1:0-11509 GCA_041183125.1 Bacteroidota bacterium
CCCGTCCCTTCGAGATCCATCTCGAAGGGACGTCGGTTTTGCTCACCCTAATCGAAAATATAGATGAGCTGCTGGACGAGCTGATCGCGAAAGGCCCCGCCCACGAAGATGTCCAAGACGAACGCATCCCGTACTGGGCGGAGCTTTGGCCGGCAGCGATGGGGCTGGGCCGGCACTTGCTGCGCCATGGCGCTATCCTACCGGGCATGTCGGTGCTCGAATTGGGCTGCGGGCTGGGCCTTCCGGGCATCATTGCCGGAAAATGCGGCGCGGCACTCACCTTCACCGACTATCTCCCCGATGCACTGGCCTTTGCCCGCCACAACTGGGAGCAGAACCTCGACCGCCCCGCGCGGTTTGCCCTGCTCGACTGGCGCGACCCCGACCCGGCCTTCGCCGCAGATGTAGTGCTGGCCTCTGATATCGCTTATGAAAAACGGGCGTTTCCTTTTCTACCCCAGGCCTTCCGCACCCTGTGCCGACCAGGCGGCAAAGTCTTCGTAGCGGACCCCTCCCGCAGCAGTGCACCGGAATTTTTTGACCAACTGCCCGCACAGGGCTTTGACATGGAGGTTTTTTCGTACCTTGAACACTATAAAGGCCACCCTTCCCGCATTCAGGTGTATGTGCTGACGCCTTTATAATCCCCCGCTTATGAATGCAAACTGGTACTCCGAAACGCAGCGCTTTAACCAATGGTGGTTATGGCTGTTTGTACTCATGCCGCTGCTGGGCATCTTCTTGTGGGCTTTTGTGCAACAAATCTTAATGGGCAAGCCTTTTGGCGACAACCCTGGAAGCAATACAGCACTCATCCTCACCGGAATACTCTCCATCGGTATACTCCTGCTGTTCCGTGCGATGCGCTTAGACACTACCCTCTCGGAAGCAGGGGTGGAAGTGCGCTTTTTCCCTTTTGTAAAAAAGCGCACATACGCCTGGCAAAATATCGAAAAAACCTACCTCCGCCGCTACAATTCCCTAATGGAATTCGGGGGCTGGGGCATCCGCTTTGGCCGCAACGGCATGGCCTATAACGTAGCCGGAAACTACGGCCTACAACTCGAACTACGGAGCGGCAAGCGCCTGCTCATTGGCACACAAGATCCGGAGCGCCTTCGGCGGGTGCTTGCCAACCACGGTATCCCCGGCGCTTAATCGCGCTGCGAGAGCTGCTTGAATGCATCCGACCCGCAGCGGAGAAAATCTGCGTATTCCTGTACATCAGGTGTATAGCCGACGGGCGTATTGAGCAACTCCCCTTCCGGCGACATGAGTACGTAGAACGGCTGGGTGTTGGTCTTGAAATAGACCGTCTGGAAGTGGCTCCATTTCTGTCCGACCGTGCGCAATTTGCGCGTTTTCCCGGTGATGGTCTGCACTTCTACCTGCTGGGCAGCGGGGAGTTCCCGCTTGTCGTCCACGTAGAGGGAAATCAGCACGTAATCTTCGCGGAGCTGGTCAAAAACAGGCCCTTCGGGCCACACATGCTCCTCCATTTTGCGGCAGTTGACACAGGCGTGGCCTGTAAAGTCAATCATCACCGGTTTGTTGTTTTCGCGGGCGTATGCCAGGCCGGCGTCGAGGTCTTTGAAGCAGCTCAGGTTCTGGGGGCAATCACAGGGCCTGAACCAGCTATAGCAAGCGGGCGGTGCCAGCCCGCTCAGTAACTTCAGGGATCGGTAGCTGCCTGCTTTTTCGTCGTAGAGGAATCCGCTGGCGAGGTAGGCTACCAGGCCCAGGGAGGCCAATCCCAACAGGATTTGCGTCAGCGGGCGCTTGCCCGGGCTGTCGTGCGGAAAGCGGATGACGCCGAACAGATAGAGCGCCAGGCCCAGGAAAGTCAGCAGCCACAGTAGCAGGAAAGGCTCGATGGTGAGGATACCCCAGTGTTCTACGAGATCGGCGTTGGACAAAAATTTGAGCGCGAGCGCTATTTCGAGGAAGCCCAGCACGACTTTTACCGTGTTCAGCCAGCCGCCCGATTTGGGAAGGCTTTGCATCATGCCCGGAAAAGCGGCGAACAGCGCAAACGGCAAAGCGAGGGCGAGCCCAAAGCCTGCCATACCCGCAGTGAGCTGCCAGGCCCCACCGTCAGAGGTCAGCGCACCGGCCAACAGGGAACCGAGGATGGGTCCTGTGCAGGAAAACGACACCAAGGCCAGCGTCAGGGCCATGAAAAAAATACCCAGTACCCCGCCGATGCCTTCCGCCGAGCTGGCGCGGTTGGTCCAACTGCTGGGCAGGGTCAACTCGTAATAGCCGAAGAACGAGAAGGCGAAAAACAGGAAGATGACAAAAAACGCGATGTTGAGCCATACATTGGTAGAAATATCGTTGAGGATATCCGGGTTTATGCTGTCCATCAGGTGGAAAGGGATGCTGAGCAACAAATAGACCAGCAAGATGAAAAAGCCGTAGGTAGAAGCCTGGGCAATCCCTTTTCCCCTACCCCCGGCACTCTTGGTAAAGAAGCTGACCGTCAGCGGGATCATGGGGAAAACGCAGGGGGTCAGCAGGGCCAACAGACCGCCAAGGAAACCCAGGAAGAAGATGCTCCCCAGGCCGGTACTGCCCTGGATCTGCGTTCCGTCCGCAGTGCAATCGCTTTTGACTTGCGAGGGGTCGGGAACGGGTAGCCCGCTGTAGAGCCCTTCCCCGGCAGAGGGGGCAGGGCGCAACCCAGTAGCGGCATCGCTGCCCTCTGCCGCAGCACCTGCCAGCGCCTCCAGGGTGGCCGGTACAAAGCGGAAAGGCACCTCGGAAGGCGGCAGGCATTGCGCATCGTCGCAAGCCATATACGTGAGGGAGCCTAAAATCGGCAGGGCCAGATCGGAAACCTCGACGAGCGCCGTGAATTCCACGGGCCCGGTGCTGAATTTTTTGACGACAATCCCTCCAAACAGAGGGTCGGGGCCTTGCTTCAGCTTCCCTTTTTCCTCGATCTTGCCCTGGCGCACATAATGCGGCCCCTCTGTAAACGCAAAGGTCGTGGGGATGGGCCCGTTGTCGTCGGTAAATTGCGAATAGATGTTCCAACCCGCTTGCAGGGTGGCCGTCCAGCGCAGCTCGTAGCGCTTGCCCGATATGTTGCGGATAGAAGCGGCCCACTGCACCGGGTCCTGGATACCGCCCGGAGCGGGCTGCTCGGAAGGAATCACCAGCGGCTCCGTCAGGGCGGGTGCTGGCGGGGCAACCGCCGGTTTGGTACTGGGCGCCGGTGCTGCCGACGCCTGGCCGGTACTGCTCAGGTCAAAAGAAAATTCCTCCTCGGTAGGCGGCAGGCAGCGCTCGTCGTCGCAGGTCATGAACTCGAGGTAGCCCTTAATCGGCTTTTTCACATCGCTGACCTTGACGCGCTGCACAAAGCGTACCTTACCGCTGAACTTGATGACGTTCATCCGGAACATCTCGTCGAAGCCTTCTTTGCGCTTGCCCTCTTCCTTGGCGTTGCCCACCAGCGAGAAGTGGCTGCCGCTCTCAAAGTGGATCGAGGTGCGCACCGGGCCGTCGTCGCTTTCTAAATACTGCGAATAGATATACCAGCCCGGGTCCGCATTCGCGATGAGCACGAGCTCAAATTCGTTCCCGCTGATTTTTTTCCACTCCGTGCCCCACTTGATCGGTGTTTCAATCTGGCTGAAAGCCGACCAAGCAAGGCTTAAAAAGAAAAGGAGCAGTTTGGCGCGTCGTATCATCTCAATATCTTTTTTGCGTGTATTGAACCTATCCAACAACGCGCAAATGTACATTGTTCTGGCCAACCCGTTGGTGAGGAAACGCACAAAATGTACGGAGGAAATGGGCTTAAAAAACCAAGATTAGACTTGTTGCGAGGGGAATCATCGAGGGGTCAAAAAGGCCCTTTTTTTCCCACATTAGGCCTTTTTTCAGTCATATAGCCCGGTTAGACTCCCTCAAAAAGCCTTCGTGTGGATAAAAAATGACTCTTTTTTCCCACCTCGCTGACCCCTCGCAACAAGTCTATTTTTAAAAAAAATTACCCGCCATAATTTTTTCCCTATATTTGTCAAAAATTACCCAAAAAGGTAAATGGACGACATAAGGAGCACGGAGGAAAAAATCCTGGATGCCGCACGGGAAATCTTCGCGCAGCGGGGCTTATCAGGGGCTCGTATGCAGGAGATCGCCGATCGTGCAGGCATCAACAAGGGGTTGCTGCACTATTATTTTCGCAGTAAGGAGGCCTTGTTCAAGGTGATTTTTCGCGAAGCGTTTACCCGTTTTTCCAAAACTTTGCATACGGTTATCTCTGAAGAACGGCCTTTGTTGGAAAAAATAGACCGCATCGTAGACGAGTACACGGATATGCTCTGCCAGAACCCCGCCCTGCCTGGGTTTATCGTCAATGAACTGCACACCAACCCCGACCAGTTTGTAGCAGAAATCATGCAACTGCCCGAGCGCCCCGACCCTTCGCGCCTCATCCTCCAACTGCATATCGAGAGCCAGGCCGGCCGGATACGGAAAGTAGATCCTCTGCAGACGATGCTGAGCATCCTGTCTATGTGCGCCTTCCCCTTCATCGCGCGGCCCATGCTGCAGCGCATGGTACACATAGACCAGGAAACGTATCTGGGGCTGATGCGGCAGCGTACCCACGCCGTGAAAGATTTTATTCGAACCGCCCTCCTCCCCGAGGGCCAACCCACCGAGTTATGAGATGGTATTTCCTCTTTTTGGCCTCCAGCCTGTTTTTTACACCCTTATTTACCCAAACGGCTAATACGGTTGAACTGAGTGCCTGCTATGCCGCCGCCCGCGCCCACGCAGCGCTCTCCGCGCAGACAGCCCTACTGGAGCAGCAGCGCGCCCTGCGCAGCGCGCAAATCGAAGCAGGCCGACTGCCCGACCTCTCGGTCAACGGGCGCGCTACCTTCCAATCGGAAAACGTAGACCTGGGCATTGACAACCCCTTGTTCCAGTCGCCCGACCTGCCGCTGTTCCAATACCGCGTCAGTGCAGATGCCGCCTACACCGTCTATGACGGCGGATACCGGAATGCCCTGCTGGAACAGGAAAACGCCGCCGCCCGCGTGCGCAGCCAGAGCGTAGAAACCGCCCTGTACAAGCTGCGGGAGCAAGTCAACCAGCCTTTCTTCGGGGTTTTACTGCTGCGCCAAAAAATCGCGCTGCTCGAAAGCTCAAAAGACGAACTCCAGCAACGCATCGCCTCCCTGCAAGGGGCCGTCACAGCCGGTGCCCGCCTACAGGGCGATGTGGACCGCCTGAACGTACAAGTGCTTCGCCTGGAATCGGAAATAGAACAGGCCCAACGCGCCATCCGGGGCCTGCTCGACGTCCTGGAACAACTCAGCGGCCAACCCTATCCCGACGGGGTAGAACTGATCCTGCCCGCAACCCCCGCAACGCTATCTGCCGACATCAAACGGCCGGAACTGCTGGGCTTTCAGCTTCAACAAGAGCAAACGCTGCGCGCAGAAGCATTGCTGGACGCCCGCCTAAAGCCCAAAGTAGGTGCGTTCGCCCAACTCGGCCTCGGCGCACCAAACCCGCTCAACTTTTTTGACGACAACCTCAGCCCCTTCGGCATCGTCGGGGTACAGGTCAGTTGGAAAATCGCCGACTGGCAGTATACCCGGCGGGAAAAAGAATGGCTAACCGTACAGCGCCAGGGCATCGAATCCGAAAAAAGCTACTTCCTGCAACAAATCAACCGACTCGACGGCAAATACCGCGCAGACCTCGCCGCTATCGAAGCCGCCCTGCGCCGCCAGGAAGCCATCGCCGCTATGCAGGAAAATATCCGCCGCGAAAGCGCCGCCCAGCTCGACCAGGGCGTGCGCACCGCTACCGACTACCTCTCGGACAGCAACGCCATCCTCCAAACCCGCCTCCAGATAGAAACCCTGCGCCTCCAGGCACGCCAACTCCATATTGATTTCCTCACCTTAAAAGGCCTTCTCTGATGATGATACGCCCGTTTGTACACACCACCGCCGTGCTCGCCCTCCTGGCTTCCTGCAAGCCCGAAGCACCCCTCTCCGATGCCTATGGCAATTTTGAAGCCCGCGAAGTGACGGTCGCCTCTGAATCCGGTGGCCGCCTGCTCTACTTCCCCGTGGAAGAAGGATTGCGCCTCGAAGCGGGTGCGCTGACTGCCCTCGTGGATACTGTGCCCCTACACCTCCAGCGCCTGCAGTTGCGCGCCTCCATAGATGCCCTGTATCAAAAAACCCAGGACGCCAACCCGCAAATCAGCATCTTTGAAGAACAACGCCGCAGCTTGCTGCGCGAAATCAACCGTATAGACGCCCTCCTCAAAAGCAATGCCGCTACCCCTAAGCAGCGCGATGACCTCAGCGGGCAAGTAGAGGTGCTCGACAAACAAATCGCCGCCGCCCGCAGCCAGGAAAAAATAGCCAACCGCGGTATCTTAGCCGAACGGGAACCGCTCGAAGCCCGCCTGCGGCAAGTGGAAGACCAAATCGCCCGTTGCTACGTCTATAATCCCGTCGCCGGTACCGTATTGGCTAAAATGGCCGAACCCTCTGAGATCACCGCCCCCGGCAAAGCGCTCTACCAACTCGCCGACTTAGACACCATGACCCTGCGCGCGTATTTCAGCGGCGACCAGCTCCCCCGTCTCCAACTCGGCCAAAAAGTCGAGGTGCTCATGGATGAAGACGAGTCTACCAACCGAAGCCTCCAGGGGCGTATCTCCTGGGTATCCGACCAGGCAGAGTTCACCCCCAAAACCATACAGACCAAAAACGAGCGCGTCAACCTGGTCTATGCCGTCAAAATCCGTGTACAAAACGACGGCTCCCTCAAAATCGGAATGCCGGCCGAAGTACGGTTAACCCGCTGAGACCATGATCGCGATACAAGATATCTCCAAATCTTTCGGTACCACCCAAGCCCTCAATCAGGTCTCCCTACAGATTCACGAAGGTGAACTGTTCGGCCTGATCGGCCCCGACGGGGCGGGCAAAACCACCCTGATGCGCATCCTCACCACCCTCCTGCTGCCCGACAGCGGACAAGCTACCGTGGACGGGTGGGACATCCGCAAGGACTACCGCCGCATCCGCTGCGAAGTGGGCTATATGCCGGGGCGCTTTTCCCTCTACCAGGACTTGAGCGTGGAGGAGAACCTCCGCTTCTTCGCCACCCTCTTCGGCACGAGCGTAGCGGAAAACTACGAGACCATCCGCGAAATTTACAGCCAGATAGAGCCCTTCCGGAAGCGCAGGGCCGGGCAGTTGTCGGGCGGTATGAAGCAGAAACTCGCCCTGTCCTGCGCCCTGGTACACCAGCCCCGCGTGCTGTTCTTAGACGAACCGACCACCGGGGTGGACCCGGTGTCCCGCAAAGAGTTCTGGGATATCCTGGGGCGCATCAAAGCCCGCGGTATCACCATTTTCGTCTCTACTCCCTACATGGACGAAGCCAGCCGCTGCGACCGGGTGGCGCTCATCGAAAAAGGCCGCATCCTGGCCGTTGACCGCCCCTCCGACATCGTCGCGCGCTTCCCGCTGCCGCTGCTCGCCGTGCGGGCACAAGGCGAAACCTACCGCTTGCTGCAAGAACTGCGCAAGCAGCCCTGGGCGCACAGCGTATTCCCTTTTGGCGCATACGTACACGTAGCCCTCTCTGCCCCCGTCAGCGCCGACGAGGTACGCGATTTCCTGGTTAGACAAGGATATAACGCCCCCGAAGCCTTTGGCATAGCCCCGGGCATAGAAGATTGCTTCATGGAATTGATGGACGAAAAAATAAGCGGCCGATGATGATACAGACCGAAAACCTGAGCAAAAAATTTGGCAGCTTCACCGCCGTGGACGCCATTTCCTTCGAAGTCCGGCGCGGGGAAATATTCGGCTTCCTCGGTGCCAACGGCGCCGGGAAAACGACGGCGATGAAGATGCTCACCGGTCTGCTGCGCCCCAGTTCCGGACGGGCCGAGGTGGCCGGCTTCGACGTCTACCGGCACCCGGAGCAGATCAAACGCCGCATCGGCTACATGAGCCAGCGCTTTTCCCTGTACGAAGACCTGACGGTGCGCGAAAACATAGAATTTTATGGGGGTATCTACGGGTTGGGCTTCCGCCAGGTGCGCGAAAAAATCAAAGAACTGGTATACGAGCTGGGATTGGGCGAAGTGGAACGGCAGCTCGTCCGCAGCCTGCCTTTGGGCTGGCGGCAGCGCCTCTCTTTTTCCATCGCCATCCTGCACGACCCTGCTATCGTGTTCCTCGACGAGCCGACCGGTGGGGTAGACCCCATCACCCGGCGTCAGTTCTGGGAGACCATCTACCTCTCCGCGGAAAAAGGGACCACCGTTTTTGTCACCACCCATTACATGGACGAAGCCGAGTACTGCGACCGGATATCTATGATGGCCGCCGGCAAAATCGCCGCCCTGGGCGCGCCCCGCGACCTCAAAGCAGCCTTCCAGGCAGACACCATGGACGATATTTTCCTCGCCATCGCCCGCAGCGCCCAATAACCTGTACCTATGAAAGCTTTGGGAATCCTCATTGTCAAAGAATTTCTGCACATCCTGCGCGATTACCGCACGCTGCTGATCCTTTTCGGCCTGCCCATCGTACAGATACTGCTCTTCGGTTTTGCCATCAACAACGAGATCAAAGATGCCCGTATCGCCATCGTGGACCCCTCCCATGACGCGGTCAGCCGGGGTATCCGGGAGCGCTTGTTGTCGTCCGGCTATTTTATCCTGGACGGTATGGCAGCCGATGCGGAGGCGGTGCACCAGCTTTTCCAGGAAGACCGCATCAAGTTAGCCGTCGTGTTCCCGGCAGACCTGCAACAGCGCTTCTACCGCGATGAAAAAGCACAAGTCCAGTTGATCGCCGACGCTTCGGAGCCCAACACGGCTACTACCCTGGTGAACTATGCCACGGCCATCCTCAACGACTACCAGCAGGAAAAGCTCGGCCTGGCGTCGGCCCCGCTGCAAATCCGCACGGAGACGGCGATGCGCTACAACCCGGAGATGCGCAGCGTGTTCCTCTTTGTGCCGGGCGTCATGGTCATCATCCTGATGCTGATCTCGGCCATGATGACCTCTGTGGCCATTACCCGCGAAAAAGAATTGGGCACGATGGAAGTGCTGTTGGTATCCCCGGTACGGCCCCTCATGGTCGTGTTGGGCAAGGTCGTGCCCTACTTCTTGTTGGGGATGCTCATCGCCGGGATAGCGGTGTGGATGGGCAACCTCGTCTTTGGCCTGCCCGTGCGGGGGAGCTACGGGCTCCTGTTGGGCGAGATGGTGCTGTTCGTGATGACCTCGCTGGCCCTGGGCATCCTGATTTCCACGCGCACCGACAGCCAGATGGTGGCGATGATGCTATCCCTCATGGCACTGATGATGCCCACCATCCTGCTTTCCGGCTTTATTTTTCCGATCGAGTCCATGCCCCGGACTTTGCAGCTCATCAGCCACATCCTGCCGGGCAAGTGGTTTTTGATCATTTTGAAAAACGTAATGCTCAAAGGCGTGGGCTTTGCATACGTGTGGAAAGAGACCGCTATCCTCTCCGGTATGTTGCTGCTCCTGTTGGCAGCGAGCATCCGCAACTTTAAAATCCGATTAGCCTGACTATGAGAACGATCTTTTTCCTGTTGCGCAAAGAATTCCGGCAGATCTTCCGCCACCGGGTCATGTTGCCCATGATTTTCATCATGCCCATCGTGCAGTTGCTGATTTTGTCGAATGCTGCCGACTTCGAGGTGCGCAACGTCTATCTGCACGTCCTCGACCGCGACCAGTCGGCGGTATCGCGGCAGTTGGTGGGCAAGTTCGCGGCCTCGGAGCATTTCGTGATCGTACGGCAGTCCTTCTCCCCGGAGGCCGGCCGCGAAGACCTGGCGTCCAATACCGCCGATATTGTGCTCGACATACCGCCCCGTTTTGGAGAAGACCTGCACAGGGGCCGGGGTGCCACCCTGCACCTCAGCGCCAATGCCATCAACGCGACCAAAGCGGGCTTGGGCCAGGCATACGCGCAGGCCATTATCCAGGACTTCAACCGGCGGCTGCGCGCGGAGTGGTTGCCGGGGCAGTCCGTGCGTGGGCGCATAGATGTGCCTGCGCAGTTCTGGTACAACCCGGAGCTGAGCTATAAAGCCTTCATGGTGCCCGGTATCCTCGTCATGCTGGTGACGCTGGTCGGTATGTTTTTGTCTGGCATCAACATCGTCAAGGAAAAAGAAATCGGCACGATCGAGCAGATCAACGTGACGCCCATCCACAAAGTGCAGTTCATCATCGGCAAGTTGCTGCCCTTTTGGATCATCGCCAACGTGGAGCTGGCCCTCGGCCTCGCATTTGGCCGTTGGGTGTTCCATATCCCGGTAGAAGGCAGCCTGTGGGTCGTGTTTGGCTTCGCTGCCGTGTATCTGCTGGCTGTATTAGGGCTGGGCTTGTTCATATCCACCATCACCGAGACGCAGCAGCAGGCTATGCTCGTGTCGTATTTCTTCCTCGTCGTATTCATCCTGATGAGCGGCCTGTTCACGCAAATCGAAAACATGCCCCCGTGGGCCCAAAAGATCACTTGGTTCAACCCAGTGGCCTACTTCATCGAGGTCATGCGCATGGTATTGCTCAAAGGCAGCGGCTGGTATGCGATCCGGGGCCACCTGTTGGCAGTGGCCGGGCTGGCGGTCGGCATCAACCTGCTGGCTATCCTGAACTATCGAAAGGTAGGGTAAGCTCCGTTGTTTTTTTTCTCTTGAACGCTTTAAAACTGCATCTTTGCGGCGAAAAAGCCATACTTATGGGCCGAATCCTGTACTATTTGCTGCTCAGGCCATTGTCTTTGCTCCCGCTTTCGCGGCTGTACCCGCTCTCTGCGGTATTGTCTTTTCTGCTCTACCGGCTTGGCTTTCGCAGAAAGGTGGTCCTGGACAACCTGCGCAGGTCTTTTCCGGCGTATTCCGAGCCCGAGGTCCGGGCGCTGGCCCTGCGCTTTTACCGGCACTTTGCCGACCTCGCCATCGAGGGGATCCGGATGTTCAGTATGTCCCGCGAGGAATTGGTGCGGCGCATGCGCATCGCAAACCCGGAACTCCTGGACCCTTTCTACGAAGCGGGGAAGAATATGTTTATCGTCATTGGCCACTACAACAACTGGGAATACTTAGCCGCCGCGTTAGCCCCCCAGATCAAGCACCGGGGGGCGGCGTTGTACACGCCTTTGTCCAATGCTTTTTTCAACGCCAAATGGAGCGAAGCGCGTGGCAAGCACGGGCTCCTACTTGTATCCAAGCACGATTCGCACCGTTTCATCGCCCAAAAGCACGAAGAACCCGTCGCAGTGGTGATGGGGGCCGACCAGTCGCCTACATTCAGCAAGCATGTACATTGGACGACCTTCCTCGGCCAGGATACAGCGGTCATGCTCGGCACGGAGGTGTATGCAAAGCGCTACGGGTTTGCCGTCGTGTTCGCACACGTCCAAAAGACAGCCCGCGGCTACTATGAAGCGACGTTTTC
>JBEGMH010000282.1:0-4621 GCA_041183125.1 Bacteroidota bacterium
AGCCCACGGTTTCAACCGTGGGTTACGTAAGGTGGGCATATGAACAATGTGTTTTTCAATGGTATTGGTCGGGCATTTCCATACATATAGCCCACGGTGTCAACCGTGGGACGGGGGGTGGCGATGTGTTGGAATCGTATTCGTATGCCCCGGTCGCCATTTTCCAACCATATCATATAACCCTCGGACCCTCGAACCCACGGTTGAAACCGTGGGCTATGTGACGGGGCCATGCGGACGATATTTTTTCAATCGTATTGGTCGGACATTTTTCACACCTATCACCCACGGTTGAAACCGTGGGCTATGTGATTGGATGATATTTTTTCAATCGTGGGCACCGGAAATTCCTATCTACACAACCCCCTGGTATATTTTCTTGATTTCTATTGAGCACCCTATTGAGCATTTATTGATTTTCTTACACATTTTGCTCAATAGAATAGGCTTGTTGCAAGGGGGATAGTAGCAAGCCTACACTACCCCTTCGCCAATTCCGAGTACACGTAGTTTTTTTTGACCCTTCCGTTGCCTAATTCGACGATGGTATCGGCGTGTTTGACGGTGCTCAGGCGGTGGGCGATGAGGACGACGGTCATTTTCCCGTTGAGTCCTTCGATGGCGGCCATGACTTCTTTTTCGGTGGCTTGGTCGAGGGCGCTCGTCGCCTCGTCAAAAACGATGACGGAGGCATTTTTGTACAGGGCCCGGGCGATGCCGATGCGTTGTCGTTGCCCGCCGCTGAGGCGGATGCCGCGTTCCCCTACGCTGGTGTGGTATTTTTCGGGCAGGTCCTCGATGAAGCCTTCGATTTGGGCGAGGCGGGCGGCCTGTTGTACTTTGGGGAAGTCTATTTCGTCGGGGGGGATCCCGAAGGCGATGTTTTCCAGGAGGGTGGCGTCGCTCAGGAAGATGTGTTGGGGCACATGGGCCACGGCGGCCTGCCATTGGCGGAGGCGTTCTCCTTCGAGCGGCACGCCATCGGCCAGGATACGTCCTTGTTGGGGGCTGAGCAGGCCCAGGATCAGGTCGGCGGTCGTGCTTTTGCCGCAGCCCGTGGTGCCGATGAGTGCCGTGGTCGTATTGGCCTGCAGGTGGAGGTCCAAGCCTTTGAGTACCCAGTCCAGGCCCTCCGAGTAGCGGAACCAGACCCCTTCGAGGCGCAATTCCTTTGTCATGCCGCAGGGTACGGCCTTGTCTGGGGCTAGGGCTGGGCCGATGGGCAGCGCCAGGGCCTCCAATACCCGTTGCAGCGATACGCGGGATCCCTGGATGCGGGATACGGAGCCAAAAGCGTGCTGCAGGGCCGGCAACAGCCGTTTGGCCCCCATCGCCAAGGCGCCCAACACGGGCACCGCCCGGCTGAAATCCCCTCCGCTGCCGATGCCCAGCACCAAGAGCCCGATGGCCACAAAGGCGAGGGTTTCGATCAGGTAGATTGGCGACACGTAGGTGGTTTCATTTTGGGCCAGGCTTTTATTTAGCGCGCTCACGGCCCGCTCGAACGCCCGGTTGAAATAGGAGTACAGGTCGTTCAGCAACACATCGCGGATGCCCCCCAGCCCTTCCTGTACGATTTTGATGCGCGCCATGCCCGATTCGGCGACGAGGAGGCTATTTTTTTGCAGCGACTGGTTGCGTATCCGGTAGATGATGCCGTACACCGACCCCAGAACGACGACGGAGAGCACGGCGATTTTCGCGTCCATGAGTACGATGGGGGCGGCGATGGCCGGTATGAGCATAAAGTTGGACACCGCCAACAAAAACGCCTGCAAGGCCGATACCAGGTTCGACGAGTCGGTGCTCACGATTTGGATGAGGTCGCTGCTGTTTTTGCCTACGTGGAAGCGGTATGGTTGGAACAAGGTGTTGCGAAAGGCTTGTGCGCTGATTTCCGAGCCCAAGTCAGCCGAAAACCGGAGTTGGACCCGCAGGTTGAGGTAGCGCAGGGCATTGGTTGCGACGACCACCCCTACGAAGCAGGCCGTCAAAAACACGACGAGCCCTTGGGCGCTCCCGATGCCCAGGCTTTTGAACAGGGGTTGCCAGGTAGCCTCCACCAGCATGGCCTCTGCATCGCCCAGCGCCTGGAGGAAGGGGAAGATAACCGCTACGCTGGCCATTTCCGCAAAGGCGGTGATGAGCATCAGGACAAAAGAGAGGCCCAGCCGCACGCGGTGCGGGGCCGGGATGAAGTGCCAGAGGCGGCGTATCTCCGTGAGCAAAGATTTGTTTTTTAGGGGCATAGAGGGTATTTCGTCGTTTCCATCCATATAGCCCACGGTTTCAACCGTGGGTGAGGGGATATGGGCCGTATGATATAGGGGGTTATCATATAGCCCACGGTTTCAACCGTGGGTCTTGGGATTTTGTCCTTTTCAATAAGGATAAAAAAGGCTAAATTTGTCCCTGTATAAAGGGACAATATGAACAAAAAGCAAATTTTTCAAAGAATCATAGCCGACTTCATAAACCGGCCATTAGGAGGGGTAAAGCCCCGCAACATTAACCTACCGTTGGATGTGCCCAAAATTGTATCTCTACTGGGTCCACGTCGGGCGGGCAAGACGTATGTACTGTTCCATTTAATCCGGCAGTTGCGCGAGACGGTGGCGGCCAATCGCTTGGTGTATATCAATCTGGAAGACGACCGTCTTTTTCCATTACAACTGGGAGATATGGATGGCCTGTTGCAGGGCTATTATGAAATGTTTCCGGAGAACCGGGAGCAACAGGTGTGGTTTTTTTTGGATGAGGTGCAGGAAGTAGAGCACTGGGAGAAATTTGTCCGCCGAATCAGCGAGCAGGAAAACTGCCGCGTATATTTGACGGGCTCTTCCTCCAAGCTACTGAGCCGTGAGCTCGCTACCAGTCTTCGCGGGCGCACCTTACCTTATGAGGTATTTCCGTTGAGTTACCAGGAGTTTTTGGCATTTCATGCGATAGATATCCAACCGCACGCTTCCCAGGGCCAGGCACTTGCCCTGCACTGGCTGGCACGCTACATGCGCCAGGGTGGGTTTCCGGAACTGGTATTCTTACCCGAGGACTTGCACAGAAGCACTATCAACGAGTACATTGATTTGATGCTGTACCGCGATCTTACCGAGCGTTTTTCGTTGAAAAATCCGGCCTTGCTCAAATATTTGCTCAAGTTCACGCTGTTGAACATCAGCAATCCGTTGAGTGGTTCTAAACTGTTCAACGACTTGAAATCGCAAGGGTACGCCGTGAGTAAAAACACGGTATATGAATACCTTTCCCACCTGGAAGAAGCCTTTATCCTGTACCGTGCGCCCATCTGGAGCCATTCCATAAGGGTACAAGCCATCCGCCCGGAAAAAGTGTACACCGTTGACTCCGCCTTCAAATATGCCATGACGATCGGGGAAGATACAGGACGTGTGTTTGAAAACCTCTTGTACATGGCACTCCGCCGAAAAGGCATTGCACCCTGTTACTGGTTGGATGGACAAGAAGTGGACTTTTACTGGGAAAACGGCCAATTGATCAATGCCTGTTACGATCTCTCCTCACCGGGCACCAAAAGCAGGGAGCTATCCGGGCTACAAAAGGCTATGGACCAACTCGGCGTCCGCGAAGCCCAGCTCATCACTTGGGACGAGGAGGGCGAATGGACATCCGGCGACCAGGTGGTACATATCCTTCCGCTGTGGAAGTTTTTGCTTTGATAGGGTTTGTATGGTGGGAGGATGACAGGTGCTTTGAGCCAAACACATGTAAATCCAATTAACCCTCCGTATGGTAGCAAGCAGTTTCAATATTCGCAGGGGGATTTTGATTTTCTCCCTAATCCCTTCTATTTCAATTTTTGGATCACTCGTTTTCAGGTGTTCGAGCGATTCCATCAGAACCTAGTATGACCCTGTCATCATTGTTTAGACTTTTTTAGACCTTTATGTGAGTATTTCACTTATTTTTGACCAAAATAAAAATTTGATTATCAGTTATTTATTTTTTTTAGACCATTTTTTTTAGACTTTTGATTCAAAAAAGATATTTATTTCATCAGTTTTGGACTATAGAGTATTTTATATGCGGCTTGATACCCGAAGGACATAAAATCCCTCCATCAACCATCCTATATATTGTTTTTCGAACTTTATTGTAGGGTAGTTCAACCCCAATTCTTTGGTGAATTTCACCTAACGAGGTAGGGCCATAAATTTTCACATCTTGATAAATAAGCTCTTCCAAGCGGTGGTTTTCGATACGTTTAAGATTAGTACGGCCTTTGAAGTTGGATTGCTTTAGAAAATCTGGATTCACCATGTATTCTTTACCCTTTGTTTTTCCTTTCGCAATAACTAAACCCAGTTCAGATAGTCTGCCAAGCCAATGGCTGACTACATTGGGGGTATCTGGCAGGTTCAATGCTTTGGCAAGCTCGATAGTAGAGATAGAATTATGTTGTGCTATCAACCCCAAGGATATCAGTTCCTTTGTTCTTAATCCCAGCTGGCTACTTGCGCGATTAATAATGGTAATAATTTCGGGTTTAGTGATCCGCCTCTCAATAGTGAACTTCACATAGTCGTCACCCTGAAAGGGAATAGGAATATGCTTGGCATTGGACAATAGCACTTGGTACATTTTA
>JBEGMH010000283.1:0-22558 GCA_041183125.1 Bacteroidota bacterium
GTGTCTGGGGCCCAGGCGGGTTGGGTGTAAAAAAAATTGGGCGATTTCACTTCATTGGGCCATTCACTATGAAAAACGGGGGTTGCGGAGCCGGATAAGGGCGGCACGATCCAGCTCCAGTCGGCCTGGACGGATCGGCCTGCGCGTTGTTCCAGGTCAGAGAAATGGATGAATTGTTCGGATGCCGTGTGGTGGTCCACCAGGGTGACGGCGGCTTTTTCAAAAGAATAGAGTACCGCGGCGTTGAGTTCGACCAGGGCGCGGTCTTTCCAAAGCGTTTTATGGGTGCGGGTGTCCAGGCCCATACCGGCTGCGACCTGGGGCAACAGATTGTACCGCTGGGTATCGCCGAGGTTTCGGGAAGCGATTTCGGTGCTCATGTACCATCCGTTGAAGGGAGCGGCGGGATACACGATACCGCCCACTTCGAGGGCCATGTTGGAAATGACGGGCAGGGCATACCATTTTATCCCCATGTTTTCGATGGCGGGAAAAGTGGGGTGGGTGATGGGTACTTCCAACACCTCCGACTTTGGCAACTCGAAGAGTTTGGGGGGGTGCTGCCCTTTTTGTATGACGAGGGGAAGGATATCAAATGCCGAGCGGGGGCTGCTCTTCCAGCCAAGTTGGAGGCACACCTGGGTGAAAGCTTGCTCGGCGGGGTCGCCCAGGATGCCTTGTTCAGTTTCGTAGCCTGCGTAGCGGATGACCTGTGCGTTCCAGATGCGGAAGGGTTCGGGGGCGGATTCTGGTTTAAAAATAGTGATCAGGGGGCGGATTTTCCCATGGTTGGTAGCTTTGCGGATGTGTTCTACCAAAGACGAAAAAACGGCTTCTTCTGTGTCCAGCGTGCGCATATCGCGCACTTTGAGAGATTTCCAGAATAGGCGTCCAATACATCGGTTGCTGTTGCGCCAAGCGAGGCGGGCACCGTATTCCAGCTCGTGGGGGTGCTGCCAGTAGGTTCCGGTAGCGGCGATTTCGCGCTCGACGGCTGCGAGCCGTTGCGACAGGCCTGGCTGTCCGGTTTCGGCGAAATATTGTTCGTAGAACGACTTTGCCCGGTCGAATAAAAGGCTCATGCGCGGCATTTAGGGAGCGGGGAATCATCCCCGCCTTCTAAATACAACGCGCTGAAGATTGTTCACGGAAAAATTGAGGGGAGTGCCCTCTTTGGAGTCCATTTTTCGTCCGGAGGTCACTTCGAAGACGAGGGTGTCGCCGAGCAGTTCGTAGGAGGCGGTCAGGAGGATACCACCCACATCGAACGCGGAGTACATTTTATTGCCGAACACGAAATCCTGGAGTTCGATGCCGTCTCCTTCATCGGTGACAAACCAGCCCTTTTCGGCATCTTTTGCGCGCAGGACATAATCTTTCACCATGGGCATTTTTTCGGATAAATATTCGGTTTTCCAGGTCCAAGCGTTGGGCTCGGGCAATTGGGCGACGGTCAGGACCACTTCGACGCTGTCTTTGAGGGCACCGTTCGCATAGATGTACATGCGGCCTGACCAGGTACCGGTGCAGCGATCGGGGAAGCTCTGTGCCTGGGATGCTGTGCAAATCAAGGAAAAGGCCAGCAGCGGGAGGGTATAGAAAGAAAAGCGCATCGTTATTTTCCAGTGAAGTGTTTGAGCATGATGATTTCCATGGGCGTGAGGTATCGGAAAAACCCTCTGGGGAGGTCTTTTTTGGTAAGTCCGCCCAGATAGACGCGGTCGAGGCGTACGACTTCGTAGCCCAGGTGTTCGAAGATGCGGCGCACGATGCGGTTTCTGCCCACGTGGATGAGGATGCTCACGGCGTTGGGACCTTTTCCGGGGGTAGGGTGTACGGCATCCACTTTGACGGGGCCGTCTTCCAGTTCGAGGCCGGCGCGGATGCGTTCGAGGTCTTCGGACCGTATGGGTTTATCCAGTTCCGCTTCGTATTGCTTTTGCATTTTGAAGCCGGGGTGGGTCATTTTCTGGGCTAATTCGCCGTCGTTGGTGAGGAGGAGCAGCCCGGTGGTGTCGCGGTCGAGGCGTCCGACGGGGAAGACCCGTTCGGGCACTTTATCTTTGAGGAGGTCCATGACCGTTTTGCGTCCGCGTTCATCCTGGACGGTCGTGATGAGGTCTTTGGGTTTGTTCATGAGGATATAGACCTTGCGCACTTCGGGTTTGATGACTTTGCCTTTGTAGCGGACGACGTCATCGGCTTTCATCTGGTAGAACGGTTCGAGTACAGTTTCTCCATTGACGCTGACATGGCCTTCCTTGACGAGGTCGGCAGCTTGTCGGCGGGAGCAGATTCCGCAATGGGCCACGTATTTGTTGAGGCGCATGCCCTCGATGCTTTCCGGTTCAGGCCTGGGGGGGTGTTGTCGTTTTGGGGCGCCCTGTTTCGCCATGCGGACGCGTGGGTCGGAGGGTTTTTTTGGCGATTGCTTAGCCATTTTGATTTTTTCTTTATGGTTTCCATTGGAGGGAGGGTTGTCGGCGCAACTCGTCCCAAGAGATTCCGATGAGGTAATTTTGGCCAATGACGGGCACGGAGCCTTCCCCAAAGATGAGGATATCTCTGGTGTTGAGGTCCCAGCAGTGGCTGGTCCATATTTTTCGGACGGATTTTTCGCGCAGGAGGCGGGTCAGGAGATGCCAGCGCAGGGAGCCGTTGGAGGGGTTCAGTTCGGTTGCGACGGCAGTGCCCATATCGCCCACGTAGGTGCTCAGCCAGCGGGTGTTGAGGTCGCTGCTGTAGTTTCTTTCTTCATCATTGAACAAGAAATACCATTTTTCATTGTTTTTCAACATTTTATATGAAAAAGGGGTAAAAATGGCTTTGTTGTAGGATTCGGACTGCCGTTTGGGGATCCGGGTCATCCAGGAGATGCGGCCTTGTCGCAGCCGGAGGGCCAGGATATCGTTGTGTTCGAGGACCCCGGTCGCTTCGGAATAGTATTCTTGTTCGGCGATGACCATCATGCTCGAGTCGGGCATGTATTCGACCTGTTGCACGGTATAGGCTTCAAAGCGGTGGCGATTGGCGTTGCCCAGGCCATCCCCGTTCGGGAAAGGGTAGGCTTCCTGGTAGTTTTCCTTGGCGATCGGGATGCTTTGTTGGGTCATTTGACCGCCTGCGGGGGGGATGTAGAACGCGAAGATACCGAGGTGGACATCTTTTCCGGGTTCCTGGTAGAACGCCGCGCCGGCCATCGCATTCCCTGGGGCGGGGTCAATATGCAGGCCACGGAGGGTATATCCTGGTTTTTTGAGGTCGTAGATGATCATGTTCTCGGAGCCTTTTTCGGCACCGAGCACGAAGTAGTCTATTTTATTTTCATCAATGGTGCCACCGACTTTCCCCTGGTAATTTTCACAAAGGAGGAAAGCGCGTCCGTCGTCGGTCAGGCGGCAGTTGTAGATGTAGAGCGATTCATTGTTATAGGGCAGGATATAGCGTTGTTTCCACACCGTATCGAGTTCGGTGTCCAGCACGGTTACGCTGACGCGGGCGGGGTCTTTGGGAAGCGTATAAGACCAGGCGTAGCACATGATTTTGGAGCTGTCGGGGGACATCGCGTATCCAAACGGGATGCGGTACAGTTGCGGGGTATAGGCTTCGTCCACGACCAGGGAGCGCAACTCCTGGAGCTCCGGTACGGAATACTGCTGGATAATCAAGTGGTTGCGCTTAGGGCCGGGGTAGTAGAGAGAGGTCAGGATATTCAGTTTTCCACCCCAGGAGAAAGCGCCTTCATATTTGGCGCGGATACCCTGGCGTTCCAGGGAGATGATGCGGCTGTAGGACTGGGTATTGTCGGGGTTAAAAAAGTCCAGGCGCATGCGCGTGGGATCATCGGGATGGTCGAGGAAGAGCGCTGCGAACCCCTGTTCGCCAAAGGGCACGACGTCGCGGATCAGGAATACGTCATAGCCTTCCTGGGCCGACAAGTGCCGGGGCAGGAAGGCTATGAGGCAGCCGATGAACGCGGGCAGGCACACACCTTTTAGGACTATGGCCACATGAACATTTTTTATTTTAAAAATCTTCATAACACATACTTAAAATTTTTCAAAAAATTATTTTGACTTTTACGAATGTGTCAAAATTTTATATGTTCATACCATAGTCAGGTGTGTTGTGGTTTTTAGGAAGGGTACGAAAGGTTAGCGCGGCATTTCAAACAGCAGCCATCGGTCGGGGTCCACGACCGGTTTTTCGCCGGCCTTGAAGGAGAGGACGACCCCTTCTGCCGGGACGGCCACTTTTTTGCGGCTTCCTCCTATTTCTACTTCAACAGGCATGGGGAAAGGAAGGTTGTTGGGGGATTCCCAGCGCAGCGACAACTGGTTGCCTTCTATGCGGGAGATCAGTTTGGGGAGGGCGGGCTGGCGGAGGTAGATGTCAAAAAACCAATCGAGGTCCTGCCCTGCGTTTTCTTCGCAGATGAGCAGGAAATCATCGGTGGTCACGAAGCGGCACTGGGGGCCGCCGGTCATCTTCTCCATAGCGGGGTCAGGATAGGCCATTCTGCGCAGGGACTTGAAAAAAGCCTCATCCCCGATGAGGGCGCGCAGGGTATGCAGCACCCAGGCCCCTTTGTTGTAGATGGGCGCTTCATAGGCTTTGTTAGCCGAAGTAGCTTGCCGCGGGGCCAACGGCAGGGTATTCCAGAAACGGCGCATATTGTTGATGTAGCGGTGATACCCGTCCATGCCTTCCCGTTCTTCCAGGTAGAGGGCCTGCATGTAGCTGCAGAACCCTTCGTGGATCCACATATCGCGCCAGTCGTAATTGGTGACCAGGTTGCCCCACCATTCGTGTCCAAACTCGTGGTGGTGTAGGGCGTCGAAGCCCCAGTCCTTGCCACCGGTCATGGAGCCGTTGTTGAACTTTGCGCCATACGCGATGATGCTCTGGTGCTCCATGCCCAGGTGCGGGGTTTGGGCGACCCCGTACTTATCGTTGCGGAACGGGTAGGGCCCCAGGTATTTCTCGTAGAACCGGATGTGGTCTTTGATTTCCTCAAAGAGTTTGAGCCCTTTTTCATAGTCTTCCGGCAGCACATAAAACACGACTGGGAAGGCGTCGCCGGCCACGCTTTTATACATGCCTTCGATAGTCCGATAGGGCGCTATGTTCAGGGCGACGTTGTACGTATTGATGGGATTGGAGATGGTCCAGTGAAAAGTACGGGTTCCATCGCCATGGTTTTCAATGCGTTGCAGGCGTCCGTTGCAAGCCGCGCTGAGGGCTTCCGGCACGCGGATATGCATGGACATGGAGTCCGGCTCATCGGAAACGTGGTCTTTGACGGGCCACCAGATATCGGCGCCCTGGGTTTGGCAACTGGTGGCGATCCAGGGGGCACCGGAGGGCGTGGTTTTCCAGTCAAAGCCTCCGTTCCAGGGCGATCGCGGGGCTTCCCGGGGCGCACCTGCGTAGCGGACGAGCACCTTGACTTGCTCCCCGCTTTGCCGGGAGTGTCCGAGGGCGATACGGATCTGCCCGGCAGAGTGCGTAAAAGCAAGCGGGACACGGCCATTGGGGCGCAGCTCTTCGACCCCATCCACGTGGAGCAGCGTATCCAGGTCGAGCACCAATACGTACATCGGGTGTACCACTCGGGCCCGGACTTCGAGAGACCCGGCAATCCGCTTGGTTTCGGGGAAAACCTGTACACTGAGCCCGTAGTACGACACATCGTAGGCGGCCTGTTCGGGTTGCAGGGGCCCGCCCGAATCATAGGTGGGCATTTGGGCCTTGGCAAGCACCACAAAGCACAGTGCCGGCAGCAGGAGAGATATCCGGTTCTTCATAGAGAAAAAATTATAACAGTTTGATTCGGCTAAAAAAACCGAATATGCGCGGAAAGATAGCTTGTAACGGCGGAACACGTTTGGGCCAAGCGCGGTTACTGCAGGCCCAGGTCTTGTTGGATAGCTTTTACTTTATCCTTCAGGGAAGCGAGGGTAGCGTCAAAAGCATCGGGCGACAGCAGCGGGGCGTTGACCGACACGTAGAACTTGATTTTGGGTTCTGTACCGCTGGGGCGGGCGGATACTTTGGTCCCGTCTTCCAGGATGAGCTGGATCACGTTGGAGCTTTCGATTCCCATACCTTTGGGGATAGGGGTTACGACCCCGCTGCGCAAGTCTTTGCGGGTGAGGTTTTGATAGTCCAGCACTTCTACGGGGGCGGAGCCGGCGACGGAGGCGGGTAGGTTTCCGCGCAGGTCGCGCATCATCTGTTGGATTTCCTCGGCACCGGATTTCCCTTTTTTCGTGAGGGATACCAGGCCTTCGTAGTAAAAGCCGTGCTTCATGTACATCTCCGTGAGAAAATCGAAGAGGGTCTGCCCTTTGTCTTTTGCGTAGGCGGTGATTTCAGCGATCATGGCACAAGAGGCGACGGCGTCTTTGTCGCGCACGGCGTCGCCGATCATATAGCCGTAGCTCTCTTCTCCGCCACCGATAAATTTCATCTTCCCTTCCAGTTCGCGGATGACCTGGGCGATGTATTTAAAGCCGGTGAGGGTATTGTAGCAGGGCACGTGATAGGCCTCGCATATAGCATCAATGACGTTGGAGGTGACGATGGTTTTGGCGACGAACTCGCGGCCCTGGAGTTTTCCGGCGGCTTCCCATGCCTGGAGGAGGTAATAGACGATGAGGCTGGCCATCTGGTTGCCGTTGAGCAGTTGCCATTCGCCCGCTTTGTTCTTGACCGCACTACCTACCCGGTCGGAATCGGGGTCGGTCGCGATGACGAGGTCGGCACCGATCGCTTTGGCTTTTTCCATGGCTATCGTCATCGCCTCCTGTTCTTCCGGATTGGGATAGACGACGGTCGGGAAGTTACCGTCGGGTGTAGCTTGTTCTTCTACGATGTGTACGTTGCGGAAGCCAACGGTTTCCAGTGCTTTGGGCACGAGGGTGATGCCGGTGCCGTGGATGGGCGTATAGACGATTTTCAGGTCGCTCTGACGGTGGATAACCTCGTGGTTGATGCTGTTGGCGACGATGGTTTTGAGGTATTCGGCGTCTATTTCCTCGCCGATGAGGGAAATTTTAGAAGGGTCGCCCTGGAATTTGATTTCGTCCACGGAGTGGATGGCGTTTACTTCTGCCACGATATTGGCATCGTGGGGGGCGACGACCTGGGAGCCGTCAGTCCAGTATGCTTTGTAGCCGTTGTATTCCCTGGGGTTGTGGGATGCGGTGATGACGACCCCGCTTTGGCAGCCGAGGTAGCGAATGGCGAAGGACAGCTCCGGGGTGGGGCGCAGGGCCTTGAACAAGAAGACCTGTATGCCATTGGCGCTGAAGATATCGGCGGCGATGCGCGCGAACTCCGGCGACATGTTCCGGCTATCGTGTGCGATAGCCACTTTGATGGCTTGCCCGGGGAACTGTTGGTTCAGGTAGTTGGCTAAGCCCTGGGTGGCGGCCCCTACCGTATAGCGGTTCATTTTGTTGGAGCCCACCCCTATGACGCCGCGCAGGCCGCCGGTTCCGAATTCCAGGTCTTTGTAAAAGGCATCGGTAAGCTCGGTTTCGTTATGGGCATTTAGGAGCGCCTGGATGGTCTGTTTGGTATCCGCGTCGTAATTTCCCTCGAGCCAGGTTTGGATGCGCTGGCGGGTGCTTTCGTCGAGTCCGGTCAACATAAGGTGGGAGCATTTGGGTTAAAAAAATCAAACATCGGCACAAAGGTAGGAGTTTTAGCCGAACGCAGGAGGACTAGTCCACTTTGAACCCTGCCAAATCCAGGCGTTGCACCTGCATGGGTTCGGGGCGTTGGAAGAGCGCGTTATAGACGCAGTTTTGCATCCGGTTCCGGATAGCGAGCTTGTTGAGCCGGTAGTTGCGCATGGAGGGGAAGGTGCGGTTGGCTAAGAATATGAAGAGCAGCTCTTCCTCCGGGTCGGCCCAGGCGCAGACACCGGTGAAGCCGATATGCCCAAAGGTGCGCGGGCTGACCCGCACCGATACGTTGGGGGGATATTTGGAGCCCAGGGGCAGCATATCGAAGCCCATGGCCCGGCGGTTGCTTTCCGGGTGCCGGGTGGTGAACTGGCGGACCGTTTCGCTTTGCAGCAGCCGCTCCCCGCCATACACGCCCTGTTGCATCAGCATCTGCATGAGGATAGCCAGGTCGTTGGCGTTGGAAAAGAGGCCGGCATGGCCGCTCACACCGCCCAGGAGGGCTGCGGCCATGTCGTGTACATAGCCCTGGATCCGGTGTTTGCGGAAATACGTGTCTTCTTCGGTCGGCGGTATGCGGTCGAGCGGGATATGCTGCCAGGGGTTGTAGGTAGTCGCTTGCAGACCGAGGGGTTCGTAAAACGTTTCCCGCACATATTGGTCCAAAGGTTTGCCGGTGATGTTCTGGACCATGCGCCCGAAGAGGATGAAGCCCAGGTCGCTGTAGGTATAGCCTTTTCCTGGGAGGAGCTCGGAGCTGAAAATCTGGTTCCAGACGGAGTCCTGGAAGTCCTGGCGCAAGAAGAGCTGGCCGCTCACCGGCACGGAGAACTGTTCCCAGGCGTCTGGGCAGTAAAAATCCGGGGAGGGCTCGACCACTTTCGGGGCGGGGCGCTGTAGCGTTTTTTCAAAAAAAGGGAGCCATTCCTTCAGCCGTGCCCGGTGGGCCATGATATCGGCGATGCGCAGGTCTTTTTTATTCGTTTCCCTGAGTTCGGGAAGGTAGTCGCTGAGCGGTTTGTAAATATCTAGTTTCCCTTCCTCGCTGAGGCGCATCATGGCGAGGGTAGTGGCGGCGACCTTGGTCACGGAGGCCATGTCATAGACATCGTCGGGCTGGACGGGGCGGCCGTTGAGGTAGGTATGGTTGCCGAAGGCTTCGTGGTAAACGACCTGTCCTTTGCGGGCTACCAGGACTACGCAGCCGGGGGTAGCCCCTTCGTCAATGGCTTGCTGGGCGATGCGGGCGATGCGGGAGAGGGTATCGCTGCTGAGCCCGGCTTCTTCGGGGATACCGTAGCCCATGCGACCGCTCGGGGAGGTTTCTATCCCGGTGTTGAAGCGGCTGCGGGCGGAGGCCGTGACGGGGAGCTTGCCTTTTAGCCCAAAAGCGCCGAACAACGCCTGGGCGGCGAGGTCTTGTGTGGCCGCGTTGTCTTCATACGCCTGCAGCACCCATTCCATGTCGTCGAAGAGCCGTAGGGCATACGGGGTGCCGAACACCACGACGATGACACGGGTGCGGCGCGACAGGTCTTTCAGGAAATTCAAGGCACTGGCTTTGATACCAAAATCGGGGCTGACAACGGTCGGGATACCATGCATCCCCACGATGACGGCTTCTTTCTTGCCGAGTTCCGACAGCAGGGCTTCGGCGCGCTCTGCCGGTATGTCCGCGCCCGTCTGGAAAAGGGGCATTTTAGCGTAGCTGTTGAGGCGGTTCTGGAAAGGCGTTTCCGCACCGGCACCGATGCTCAGCGCAGCCATGGAAAGCGTATCCGCCTTGAGGAAGGGGATGAGCCCGTTTCGGTTGCGCACCAAGGTCAAGGCATTTTTGATGAGTTCGCGCCGCAGGACTTCCGCTTCGGGGGTGCTCAGCTCTTTGCGGATGTTCTCGACCTGGAGGGAGTCGAAGCGGGTGAGGCCGAGGCGGTACTTGGAGCGCAGCATACGGCGCACGCTTTCCATGACCTGGGCGCGCTCCAGGCGGCCATCGGCTAAGTACGCTTTGATTTCGCGCAGGGCAGCACTAAGATCTTCGGGTAGCACGACGACGTCGTTACCGGCCAACAGCGCTTCGGCGGAAACGACCCCTGGAGGGAAATATTTGGTCACGCCCTTCATTTCGAGGGCGTCGGTGAAGATCAGCCCTTTGAACCCGAATTCGTTGCGCAAGAGGTTGGTCACGATATTGCGCGATAGGGTGGCCGGTCGGTTGGGCCGGTCGTCCAGGGCGGGAACGTGCAGGTGGCTCACCATCACACTGCCCACGCCGTAATCGCAGAGGGCGCGGAAGGGATAGAGCTCCAGGGAATCCAATCGCTTGCGGTTGTGCGGGATGACGGGCAGGTCGTAGTGGGAATCCACATCCGTATCGCCATGGCCGGGAAAATGCTTCGCGCAGGCCATGATGTTGACGTCCTGCATGCCCTTCATGTAGGAGTACGCTTTCACCGTCACATTGGTGCGGTCTTCCCCGAAAGAGCGCGTATGGATGACCGGATTGGCTGCGTTGTTGTTCACATCGGCATCCGGTGCGAAATTCACATGCACCCCGGCGCGGGCCATTTGGCGGCCTATTTCCCGGCCCATGCGGTAGATCAGGTCGTTGTTCTGAATGGCCCCCAGCATCAACTGGCGTGGAAAGCTCATGGTGGACTCTTTCATGCGCATGCCGAGGCCCCATTCCCCGTCAATGGCGACCATCAGGGGCAGCGGGCTGAGCTTTTGGTAGCGGTTGATGAGCTCGACCTGCTTTTCAGGTGTTCCCTGGAAGAAACACAGGGAGCCGACCTGGAAGTCCTGGATCAGGGATTCGACATGCGCCACGTGGTCGGGCCCTTTGTCGGAATGGGCGCGAACCATGAACAACTGCCCGATGCGCTGGTCTTCCGTCATGGCGTTGAACACGGAATCCACCCAGGCGTCTTCCCGGGCATCTCCCCCGGGGGCGAGAACAAAGCGCTGTTGCGCCAGGAGTGGAAGGGCCGTCGTGAGGATAAGCAATAGCGTGAAGAAACGCCAACCTGCATGGTTCGTGCTGCGCATGGTTCGGAGATGTATTAGACTTGTTGCAAGGGGATCATCAAGGGGTCAAAAAGACCCCTTTTTTCCCACCTCGCTGACCCCTCGCAACCAGTCTATTAAGTTATTTGATAGAAAGACTGGCAACCAGTCTTGTGCTTATATCTTTGGAAAAATAGCAAACATTCTTTTTCTTATTTCACATTTTTGTAAAATCATTTTGAAAAAAAGCATAAAATCCAAAAAAATGAAACGTATCTTATTCTTTTTGTGGCTATTAGCGTTTCCGTTCGCAAGCTGGTCCCAGGGGATGGGGGAAGAAGCCGCTGCGGTGGCCGCCGTAAAACAATTGTTCGACGGCATGCGCGAATCGGATAGTGCAAAGGTACGGGCCGTATTCCATCCGCTGGCCCGCCTGCAATCGGTTTCCGTGTCGCCCGACGGGGCACCGCGCATCAGCGAGGCCGATATCAACCGATTCATACAGAACATCGGGAGCGCGAACAAAGGCGATCTCGACGAGCGGATCTGGATCTACGATGCCCGCATAGACGGGAATATGGCTTCTATCTGGACGGAATACTCTTTTGTCCTGGGAGGGAAGCTCAGCCATTGTGGCTCCAACGCGTTCCACCTTTTCAAAGACGCGGGGGGCTGGAAGATCACCCAGATTACCGATACGCGGCGCAAAAGCGGGTGTGTGACAGAAGCCCCTCAGGTGGTGCCGGAGCTGCACCGCTTGGTGGACGCCTGGCACAAAGCCGCGGCGGTTGCCGATGAGGACGCCTTTTTCGGGGCCATGACGCCGCAGGGCGTCTATATCGGCACAGATGCCACGGAGCGCTGGGACCGGGACACCTTCCGGACCTGGGCGAAAAAAGCGTTTGAGCGCGAAACGGCTTGGGCATTCACGTCCCGCGACCGACAGATTATGGTTAGTGCCGACGGGCGCCACGCCTGGTGGGACGAACTGCTCGATACTTGGATGGGCGTATGCCGCGGCTCCGGTGTGCTGGTACGCGGCGAGGATGGTTGGAAAATCGCGCATTATCAACTCTCGCTGGCGGTGCCCAATGAGAAGATGGACAAAGTGCGCAAGGCGATTGGCAAATAGACTTGTTGCGAGGGGATCATCGAGAGGTCAAAAAGGCCCTTTTTTTCCCACACTGTGCCTTTTTTCGGTCATATAGTGTGGCTATACTCCCTCAAAAAGCCTTCGTGTGGATAAAAAATGACTCTTTTTTCCCACCTCGCTGACCCCTCGCAACAAGTCTAATAAAAAAACAGCCGGAGGCAGTGTGACCATGCCCCCGGCTGACGAGACTGCTGAAGGGGGGGTGTGTAAAAAGTATTTCGCCGTTCCAACCTGACGAATAAAATAATGAACGAGTGCTTTTTTTTGATTTTGCCGCGCAAAATCAAAAAAACAAGCACTCGTTCAAAATATTTTTTGGTGGCATCCGGTGAAAAAAAGCTTTTTACACACCCCCCTTTCGTGAGGTATTACTTCTTCGTGATCCGGTAGGTATAGTTCCCGCCCGTATTGAGGATCAACTCGATGTCATAGTTTCCGGCGGCCACGGCGATGTTGTCGCCGCCGTATTCGAGGATCCGGTCTGCTTTGGTGTCGCCTAAGTTGATGTCCCAGCCGTCGTTGGCACGGAACTTGATCTCTCCGGCACTCAGTACCATGGTCGCTTTCCAGGTATCGGTTGCGGCGTCGTAGTTCAGGTTGGTATCGTCGCCCCAGCCGCCGGGGGTAGCGCTGCCGATGACGCCCCAGATGGTTTTTTGCGCCGACCATACCTTGGACTCGAGGTCTGCTTTGAGCAGGTAATACCCTGCAGAGCTGAGCTTGAAGTTGTTGCCGGGGGAAGCGATTTTCCCGGAGGTACCGCTGCTGGCTTCATCCCCGAAGATGCCGTTGCTCCAGTTGGGGGCGTCGGTGAGCTTGAACTCGGTGCTTGCGTCCGGGAAATTGATGTAGCCTTCGTAGTTTTTGTTGTCTTTCACCGAAACGATCTTCTTGGCCTTGTCGGGGGACCAGCCTTGGTAGCTGCCCGGCACGTACAAGGAGGGATAGACAATTACGACGAGATAAGGCGTGATTTTCACCGTGCTCACGGAGGAGAACAGGGCGGGTGCGCCGGTCAGTTCCGACTTGACCCGCACTTCCACGTCGGTGGCGGTACCCGGTGCGATGCCCAGTTTGATGGCTAATTGGTTGAGCTCTGCCGTGGTAAAGGTCTTGGACAAGGTACTGCCCAGGCTTACCTCCTGCGGTGCCTGGAAGCCATTGCCGACTCTGTCGAACTGCATTTTGTAGGTGGCAGGGGAAGCAAAGCCGTAGTTGGCAGCGGCCAGGGTGACCGACAAAGCGGTTTTTGCCGCATCGGCTTCCTTGAGGGCCAGGGTGGTGGTGGATAGGGCCATGGCAGGCCCGCTGCCGGGGCTGAGTACCACCTTTTCTTCATCCTTTTCACAGGCGAGCAGGGCCAGGGTGAGGATGGGAAAAATCCAGAGTTTATTCAAAAGGTTTTTCATTGCTGAAGATTGTTTTGGCTAAAAAAATGAGGAACAAACCCTCAGATGGGTGTTTGGTCCCTGTTAATACCCTGCATTTTGTTTCAAATTCGGGTTGGCTACGATGTCGTCAATCGGGATGGGGAACAAGGCGCGGTAATCGTCCACGCTGCGCCCGTCTTTGACCCCGCCTTTCCAGGGCCACAGGTAGGCGGAACCGGTAAAACGGCCATAGCGGACGAGGTCGGTGCGGCGGTGCGCTTCCCAGTAGAGTTCCCGGGCGCGTTCGGCGAGGATGAACTCCAGGTCGTAAGCGCTCACGTTGCCGGATGCGTTGCCGTAGGCGCGGGTGCGCAGCGCGTTGAGGTAGCCCAATGCGGTCGGTTCCGAACCTCCGGTACCGCCCCGTTTGACCGCTTCAGCGTACATCAGATAGACATCTGCGAGGCGGAACATCGGGAAGTCGGTATCCGGGAAGTTGCCTTCGGGGTCAGAGCCTTTGACACCGGTAGAGCTGACGTTGCGGTATTTCCCTACGGCGAAGCCATTGGAGAAATCGGAGATATCGGCAATTTCCAGTTTCTGGCCATTGGTGTGGAAGATGGCCCGCTTATCGGTGGCCCCGCTGGGGTCGCTGAAGTTGTTGACCAGCCCTTTGGTCGTGCGCAGGCCGTACCAGCCGCCGTTGACGCCGTATTCCACCGGGTTCATGGAGCCGCCGATGGGGGCGTGTACGAGGTAGGTCATACCGCCCCAGGTCTTGGTGCGGAGGCCGTCAAAGGCAATCGGGAAGATGATCTCCTTGGAGTTGTGGTTGTCGGCGAGGAACAGGTTGCGGTAGTTGGGCTCCAGTGTGTACCCTGCTGCGACGACCTTGTTGCACTGGGCGATGCAATCCGAGTACTTTGCCGTACCTGCATATACCTCGGCGTTGAGGTACAGCTTGGCGAGGAGGGTCCAGGCAGCGGCTTTGTCGGCCCGTCCGTATTCGTTGGCACGCGGGGCAGGCAAATCGGCTTCGATGGCCAACAGCTCCGACTCGACGTATTTGAAAAGATCGGCGCGGGCAATCTGTTTGGGGATATAAGAACCGATGGGGTTCTCATCCGTCACAAAGGGGACATTGCCGTAGAGGTCGAGGGCGTGGTAGTAACTCAGGGCGCGCAGGAAGCGGGCCTCGGCGCGGTAGGTTTTGATATTGGCCGCATCGGTGCCGGATATACCGCGTTCTGCGAGCTTGGCATCGCTGGTCTCGCGGATGAACTCATTGCAGATCGCGACCTGGTAATAGACCCGGTAGTACAGTGCTTTGAGGAAGGTGTGTCCTGTGGTCCAGTCCATATCGTGGAAGTCCCAGATGTCGGCGTCGTTCCAGGCGATGACGGCCTCATCGGTGGTGAGCTCCTGGGCTTGCCAGTACTGCCGCAGGTACTGCGAGAAGCCCTCGTCAATACCGCCGATATCGGGTTTTCCGGCAGGGCCCTGCTGGCCGGACATGGCGAGGCCCAGGTACAAGCGGGCTAATATGGACTTGTAGTTAGCCGCATCTTTGTAGACCGAGGCCGAGGTGAGGCCGGAAACGGGGAAGGGCTCCCGGTTCAGGTCGTCGGTACAAGCCGCCAGGCCCATCAGGAAGGCGAGCGGCCCGAGGATTCGGATGGCGTGGGTGAGATATCGTTTCATATATGCAATCAAATTTTTGGATTAGAAATTAAAGTTCAGCCCCAGGGAGATCGTGCGTGGGCGCGGATAGAAGTTGTTGTCAATGCCTCCGGCGATTTCGGGGTCCAGGCCAGAGTACTGCGTTACCGTGAGCAGGTTCTGGGCGATGAGCGACACCTGCAGGTTCGCCATATCGCGGAGGATGTTGCCGGCATTGTAGCCCAGTGTCACGTTGTCCAGGCGGAGGAAAGACGCGTTTTCGATGTAGTAATCGGAGAAATACTGGTTGTTGGAGAAATTAGAAGCCAGTAGATCGGGAGTTGCGTTGCGCAGGATATTGTTCAGCGTCAGGTTGCGGTAGGCGCCGCGCTCGGAATTGAAGTTGTTGTACATGTAGTTGCCGAGGTTGCTGCGCAGCACCATGGAAAGGCTGAACTTGTCGTAGCTCAACTGGGTGCTGAAGCCCAGGAACACGCGGGGGTCGGGCGACTTGTAGCGGTAGCGGTCGTCGAGGGTAAAGCGGCCATCGCCGTTTTCGTCCACGTACAGGCCTTCCACAGGCGTCCCATCGCTGCGATAGACCTGGCGCAGCACGTAGAACGCATTGGTCGGATAGCCTACGGAATGGACCTGGATCGTATTGCCCACGCCCCCGGCGATACCGCCTACGAGGATGCCCTGTGCGTTCGGGTCATTGACTTTGGAGAGGTTGGTGATTTCGTTTTTGTTGAAGGTGGCGTTGAACCCGACGTTCCAGTTGAAGCGCTTGCCGTTTAGGACATTGGCGTTGATGGAGAACTCGACCCCGCTGTTTTGGATATTCCCGACGTTGGTGAGGATGAAGTTGGTGAGGTTGGAGCCGGCGGGCACGGGTATGGTGGCCAATAAGTCCTTGGTTTTTTTGAAGTAGTAGTCAATACTGCCGTCAATACGCCCGTCGAGGAAGCCGAAGTCAATACCGGCGTTGTAGGTTTCCGTTTCTTCCCACTTGATGTTGGCATCATAGCCTTCCGGGCGCAGGGTGGATACGAAAGCGCTGCCGAACTGGTACTGTGCCGTAGGTTCGCCCGGGGTGAAGCGCGCCAAGTAGGGATAATCGCTGCCGATATCCTGCTGGCCGGTGACGCCATAGCCGAGGCGGAGCTTGAGGTTGCTCAACACGCCGTTGTCTTTGAGGAAGCCTTCCTCGGAGATTTTCCATGCAAACGCAGCGGAGGGGAACAAGCCCCAGCGGTTGTCCGGGCTGAAGCGGGAAGAACCGTCGCGGCGCAGGGTGAAGGTCAGCAGGTAGCGGTCCATGAGGGCATAGTTGGCGCGTCCGAAGAAGGACACCAGGGTGTTCTGCGTTTTGTAGCGCGTATCGGCGAAGACATCCCCTTTGAAGTTTTTGTCTAAATACGTGCCCTCATTGATGAAATCTTGCCAGGAGTACCCGCCCATGAGTTCGATGCGGCTGCGGATGGCGCTGAGTTCTTTGGCGTAGTTGAGGTAGAATTCCAGGAGTTGGTTTTGCTTGTCCTGGGTGTAGGCGGCATCCTGTCCGCTGCGGGTAAAGGCCTGCGCGGCTGTTTCCGGGATGACGGTAGTGCCGTTGGAGGAAGACTTGTCCATGCCGATGTTGAGGTTGGCGCGCAGGTCGGGCAGGAAGTGGAAGCGGTAGTCGAGCTGTACGTTGCCGATGAAGCGGTTGACGGTACTTTCGTTGTCGAGGGTATTGAGCAGGGCGATCGGGTTGCGGGGGGCCAGCGTGTTGGGCTTGCCCGTTGCCGGGTCGAGCCATTCGAAGTAGCCGTCGTATTCCGAGCCGTTGACGGGCTGTGTCGGGTCAAAGGTGACTGCGGATCCGATAGCGCCCTCGTTGGCGAAGAAATTATTGACGCTGGACTGTTTGAGGTTGACGTCAATCTTCAGTTTGTCGTCGAACAATACCGGGGAAAGGCCCAAGGAACCACTGAAGCGGTCCATCTGGGAGCGCAGGAGGATACCCTGCTGGCTGAGGTAGTTGCCGGAAGCGCGGAAGGGGATGCCGGCAACTGCGCCAGTGAGGCTGAGGTTATTGTCGGAAGAGACCGCGTTGCGGTAGATTTGTTCTTGCCAGTTGGTCGTCGCTTTGCCTAACAGCGCCTTTTGCTGGGTAGTCCCGACGCGGTTGATGACATCGCGGAAGGCATCTGCGGAGAGTACGTCCACGATATCCGTTTTGACCGAGTTGGAGAGGAGGGTGCTGAAGTTGACGTTCAGCTTGCCGCTGCGCGACCCTTTCTTGGTTGTGATGAGGATGACGCCGTTGGAAGCGCGGGAGCCGTAGATGGCGGTGGCCGAAGCATCCTTCAGGATGTTGAACGATTCGATGTCGTTGGGGTTGATCAGGCTGAGCGGGTTGGCGGAGCCGGAGATGCCCGCATTGTCCACCGGTACCCCGTCAATGACGATGAGCGGGTCGTTGCTGGCGTTCAGCGAGGACCCGCCGCGGATGCGGATGCGGCTTCCGGAGCCCGGTGCCCCGCCGTTGGTCGTGATTTGCACGCCGGCTACTTTGCCGTTCACCAACTGCTCGGGTGTGGCGATGTTGCCTTTGATGAAGTCCCGGGAGCTGATGGCGGCCACGGCTCCCGTAAGATCGGCTTTTTTGGTGGTGCCATAGCCGACGACGATGATTTCCTCCAAGAGTTCGCCCGCCGACAGCTGCACGTCGAGCACATTGGACTCGCCGAGGCCGATTTCCAGGCTGGTGTAACCCGTGTAGGAGAACTGGAGCCGCACGCTTCCTGTGGGTACTTCCAGGGTGTATTTTCCGTCGAAATCAGTAACGGTGCCTTCCGTCGTACCGACTACCAGGATATTGGCCCCTATGAGGGCCTCACCGGTAGCGGCGTCGGTGACCGTTCCGGAGACTTTGCGTTGGGCCCAGGCTGTGGTAGCCCCCATCAGCAAAATCCCGGCGCAGACCAGTAGTGTTTTTGCATTCATAAACATAATGATGTGGTTGGTTAATAATCAGGTATCTCACCACTTTGCGATGTGGTTGGTTCTTCTTTTACAGGCACAGGGAGACCAGCGATAAATCAGGATGGCCTTGCCCCAAAACTACCGTTCGACTGTCGTTTAGGCTGCTATATTCTCTCTTTAGGTTCGATGTTTAGGGGTTGATTTTTATCATGGGAAAGAATTGTAAAAACAGTGTTGGGCAAAATAAAAAACGACTTTCATGTCCTGCTTCCCTGACCGCTTGCAACTGGTCTGTTACGGTGCAGAAAACAACACAGGGTTGAGGGGCGAGTCAATGACGTTGCCGATTTCCGCTCCCGGGCACCAGGTATTCCAGTCGTTGATTTGGTTCTCGTTATCGGGTTCTTTGAGCTTCATATCTTGGTCCATGTAGATGACCGTCATGACCCGTCGCATTTCGGGGCTTTGGTTGGCGCCGGCGCGGTGGAACACCCAACCGGAGTGGAAGCTGATTTCCCCTAATTCGAAGGGTTCGACGACGTGCTGAAAGTCGGTGACCCGGAGGGCTTTCTGTATTTTTTCCTCGCTTTCATCGCCGATGGCGAGTTCGCGGCCGCTCACGATGACGTGGCTGCCCGCGCTGAACTCCAGCGGCCCCATGTCGAGGGGAGTGGCCTGCAGGGGCATCCAGGCCGTGACGCTTTTGTCGGTTTCCAGGGGCCAGTAGTACTGGTCGGCATGCCATGGGGTGATGCCGCCCCCGGGTTCTTTGTACAGTGCCTGGTCGTGGTAGAGCCTGGCCCCCCGGGTCTGCATGAGGTCGCTGGCGATTTTTGCGATGCGCTTGCTAAAGACGAGTTCCCGTATGCGCTCGTCTTCCCGCCATAGGTTGAACAACTGCAGGAAGGCTTTCCCGTAGGTGTCGCGCTGTTCGAGCGGACGGTCTTCCCGACTCATGGCGAGGACTTTTTCCGTAATGACCCCCGCGTAAAACCGGACCGTCTCTTCGTTTAATACCCCCTTGAGCTTGATGAAGCGGTTTTGGTCGTAGAAGGCGATCTGCTCCGCACGCAGCGGGTATGGCTGGGCTAAAAAATTTTTTATGGAATCCGGGACGATTTTCATAATGATAGGTGTATGTGGGTACAAAAATCAGAAACAATCTTCTCAAATAATGATATATTTATGTCGTTATCCGATACTATATTGAATAAACTTGTGGCGAAGGGTTAAAACGGCTTCCTCCCGCAAGTAAGTTGCGCGATAAAAGGAAAAAATGTGAAGGCAAAGCGGGAATATTTGGCATACGAGTCCACAGCAGCATCTTTCTTGTGCTATGAAGTCGTTCTGCCCCGGTTTAATTTTTACTGGCACCACCATCCCGAGTACGAAATTACGTTCATCGAACACGGATCGGGCACGCGGTTCATAGGCGACCATATCGCGTCGTTTGCATCTGGCGATATCGTGTTGGTGGGCTCGGATCTGCCGCATACCTGGGTGAGCGAGGCCCCAGGGGCGAAGGATTACAAAGCGTGGGTTTTGCAGTTTCCCATACCCTTTGTAGCGTGCATTTGTAAGTGGCCAGAGTTGGCCGTCCTGGCGACCTTGTTTGAAAAATCCGAGCACGGGGTGCTGTTCAGCGGGCATGATCCTGCGGAGATACAGGCGCTTATGAAGCGGATAAACCTGGAAGGCGGTTTTGAGCGGCTAAAGAGCCTTATGGATCTATTCGGCATTTTGTGCCGGTTGCCCGTAGACGTTCTGGCGTCCCCGACGTATGGAAAAAAGATGCCCCTTGGCGGAGAAAAGCGCATCCACCGGGTCTATCAATACATCGGGGAGCATTTTACAAAAAAAATTACGGTCGGGGAAGTGGCCCGCCATGCCTTCCTGTCGAACAGTGCGTTCTGTAAGTTTTTCAAGCAGGCGAGCGGCCGTACTTTTTCGGACTATATCAACGAGCTCCGCGTGGGCCATGCAGCGGATTTGCTCATGGAAACCGATCTGCCCGTCAACCTGGTGGCTGCGCAGTGCGGGTTCGACAACCTATCGTACTTCAACCGCGTTTTCCTGGAAAAAAAGAAAATGCAGCCGAACCGCTTCAGAAAAGCGCACGCCCGGCCGTAACTTGCTATCTTTGCCTCCATACCAACGGGCTGGTGGCAAAGGGCCAGCGAGGTGGAAAAACGGGTTGTTTTTGCCCCTCGTGGATTCCCCGCCGCAAGCCTAATAAATACAAGGACCATGAATTGGCCCATGCGCATTGCGCGACGTTATTTATTCGCCAAAAAATCGGCTAACATCATCAACCTGATCACGGGCATCGCCGTGTTTGGCATCGCTGTGGGCACCGCTGCCCTGGTGCTGGTGCTGTCGGTGTTCAACGGATTTGAAGACCTGATCACTTCGATGTACAGCAGCTTCAACCCCCAGGTCAAGGCGAGCCCGGCCAAAGGGAAGACCTTCGAGCTCAAGCCAGGTACCCTGGAACGCCTGCGCCAACTGGAAGAGGTGCAGGCGGTTTCACAGACGCTCGAAGAGGTCGCTTTCTTCGAGTATCGCGACAAACAGGACTTCGGCGTGATCAAAGGCGTGGATGAGTGGTTCAATGTGGTGACCGGCATCGGAAAAACGGTCAAAGAAGGTCGCTATGCACTCAAAGAAGGCTCCCGCGAATTGGCCGTGCTGGGCCTGGGTATGTACAACAAGCTGACGGTCAGTACGGAAAACTATTTCGAACCCCTGCACGTCTATTTGCCAAAAAAGCGGGAGACCAGTCTGTTCGAGCCACAGTTCACCAAGCGCAGCGCATACCCGACCGGGGTTTTCTTTATCCAGCAGGACTTCGACAACCGCTACGTGCTCACGTCGCTGGAACTCTGCCAAAGCCTCCTGGGCAACCCACGGGCCTTGAGCGCCCTGGAATTTCGACTCAAACCAGGGGTCCCCCCTCAAAACGCCATCCCGAAAATACAGGCTATCCTGGGGCCGGACATCGTGCTGCGCGACCGCTACCAACAGGAGGAAGCCTTTATGCGCTTGATGAAAATCGAAAAATGGATGAGTTTTGCCATCGTAAGCCTCACCTTGTTGATGGTGGCGTTCAACATGGTAGGGGCATTGTGGATGATCGTGCTGGAAAAACAAAAGGATGTCGCTATGCTCAAATCCATGGGTGCCCCCGACCGCTCGGTGCGCGATATCTTTCTCTACGAAGGGATGTGGCTGTGTATCCTGGGCGGGGTATTGGGGTTTGCCCTGGCATTGTTGGCGTATTTTTTACAAAAAACATTCGGAATTATTGGTATCCCCGGGGCTTTTGCGGTGCAATCCTACCCGATCAGCCTTCGGTTCGCCGACTTTATCGTAGTGGCTGCGACGGTGCTCGGAATCGGATTGTTAGCGTCTATCCCACCCGCCCTGCGGGCGCAGCGCATCCCCGCACTGGTCCGGGAAGCCTGACACCATGAAGATGATACTTGCTATGAATATGGAAGCTTGGGAACTCGATTTTGAATGGTTGCGCGTGCGCACCCTCGTCCAGGAACGCTTCAAACGCGACGCCCTGCCCGACCTGAACGGGATGCTCTTCCTGATCGGCATCCAGGAGCTCGGCCGCTGGCAGACGTCTTTTACCAAAGAAGAAAAACAAGACCTCATGCATATCGCCATCTGCCGCTTGTTCAGCTACGACGGGCACTATGGCTTTATAGGCCGCGACGAAGACGGTTGGCCCCACTGGGACTTGCTCCTCCCCGTGCCGAAAAGGGAACTCGACGAACAGGAAAATATGCTGAAGATGTATATTGTGCGCTATTTTAAAGAACTCGAAGATGAACGCTGTTAAAAGACGGAAGGTATGGCCTTTTCTTTTCCTGCTCCTCGTGCTGGCGGGCTGTAAAAAAGACCCCTACACCTACGCCGTAATCGAGACGGAGTACGGGGATATCAAAATCATGCTGTACAACACTACGCCCAAGCACCGCGATAACTTTATCAAACTGGTCTCCCAGGGCTTCTACGACGGCTTGTTGTTCCACCGCATTGTCGAGCGTTTTATGATCCAGGGCGGCGATCCCGACTCGGGCAACGCCGACCCCAACCAAATCCTGGGGTCCAGCGATATGCCGTACCAACTCGTGCCCGAAATCGGTGCCCCCCACCTGCGCGGGGCAGTGGCCGCCGCCCAGAAAAGCAACCCGCAGAAATTGTCGTCGGGCTGCCAGTTCTATATCGTCGTCGGCGATACGGTCACGCTCCCTATGCTGGAGCTTATCGAAAAAGAAAAGAATATCCGCTACAACGACGCCCAGCGCAAGCTCTATCAGGAAATCGGCGGCGCGCCCTGGCTCGACAACGACTACACCGTTTTTGGGGAAGTCGTGGAGGGAATGGAGGTGGTGGACAAAATCAGCAAAGAGCCCCAGGGGTTGCGCAACCGGCCCCTGCAGGACGTCGTGATGAAAAAAGTTAAAATTTTATAAATTAGACTGGTTGCGAGGGGAATCATCGAGGGGTCAAAAAGGCCCTTTTTTTCCCACAGGGTGCCTTTTTTCGGTCATCTAAGGCCGCTTACTCCCTAAAAAAGCCTTCGTGTGGATAAAAAATGGCTCTTTTTTCCCACCTCGCTGACCCCTCGCAACAAGTCTATTTTTGTACCTGCATCCTACAAATACTTTTCCCCTTTCTCCCGAAAAGGACAA
>JBEGMH010000284.1:0-27228 GCA_041183125.1 Bacteroidota bacterium
CGCCATCGAACAGCAAGGATATCCTGCTTTCCTGGCGCAGCGGCAAAGTATCCTGATGTATCCTTGAGCTTCCCAACCCGTTCGGAAGACGGCAAAAGGAGATTTCTTTGAAAAAAATAATTCATGTATAAACATTAAATGTGTTTACATGTTATAAGAATATTACAAACACAAAAAAAACACCAATATGGCAACGTGGACTATTGATCCGGCACATTCCGACATCACGTTCAAGGTAAAGCACCTGATGATTTCGACGGTAAAAGGGGAATTCAAAGACTTCAGTGCGAGCATGGAAGCCGATACGGCCAACGGTTTTGAGGGCGCGGTGATTTCGTTCAGCGCCAAGATAGACAGCATCTCTACGGGCAATGAGCAGCGCGATGGGCACCTGAAATCTGCTGATTTCTTTGATGCGGCGACATATCCCGAGCTGCGTTTCGTCTCTACGGCGTTCAAGCGCGTGGACGAGGGGAAGTTTCACCTCGAGGGTACGCTCAGCATTCGGGGGACGGAGCGCCCTGTGGTGCTGGAAGGCGAGTACAACGGCGTCATGGACGACTTTTACGGCAATACCAAGGCTGGGTTTGACCTGCGCGGCAAAATCAACCGGCACGACTTTGGGCTGGCCTGGAGTGCCGTTACGGAAGCGGGCGGCGTAGTGGTAAGCGACGAGGTGCGTTTAGAGTTGAACGTACAGATGACGCAGGTAAAGTAAACGGGGGTTTAAACGAAAAAAGGCCGCATGGGAAGTTCCCATGCGGCCTTTTTCATTAGACAACTTTTGTAGCGATTAACTACCGAAATCGTCGAAGGCGATATTTTCCTCTGGTACGCCGAGGTTGCCGAGCATGGTCTGCACGGCGGAGAGCATCATGGGCGGGCCGCAGAGATAGTATTCGATTTCTTCCGGTTCCGGATGATTTTTGAGATAGTTTTCCTGGACGACTTGGTGGATAAAGCCCACGGGGCCGGTCCAGTTGTCTTCCGGGAGTGGTTCGGAGAGGGCGATGTGGAAGGAGAAGTTGGGGAATTCCTTTTCGATAGCGCGGAAGTCGTCTATGTAGAAAAGTTCCTTTGCCGATCGTCCGCCGTACCAGTAGGACACCTTCCGCTTCGTCTTCAGGGTGTGGAAGAGGTGGAAGATATGGGAGCGCAGGGGGGCCATACCTGCGCCACCGCCGATATAGACCATTTCCTTTTCCGTCGGTTTGATAAAAAACTCGCCGTAGGGCCCGGAGATGACGACCTTATCGCCCGGTTTGCAGGAGAAGACATAGGAAGAGCAGATACCGGGGTTGACCGGCAGGTAATCATTGGCTTTACGGTCCCACGGTGGGGTGGCGATCCGGATATTCAACATGACGATATTGCCTTCTGCGGGGTGGTTGGCCATGGAGTAGGCGCGGAACTGTTCTTCCGGGTTTTTCATTTTGAGGCCCCAGAGCTTGAACTTATCCCAGTCTTCCTGGAAAGCGTCGGGTGCTTTGCCCATGGACGGGTGGGAGGTGATGTCCATTTCTTTGAAGTCCACCTCGATTTTGGGGACATCAATTTGGATATAGCCGCCCGATTCGAACTCGAGGTGTTCCCCTTCGGGGAGTTTGACCACAAACTCCTTGATGAAAGTGGCCACGTTGTAGTTAGAGACCACCTCGCACTCCCATTTTTTGATGCCGAACACTTCCTCCGGCACGCGGATACGCATATCCTGGCGCACCTTTACCTGGCAGGCCAGGCGGCGGTGTTCTGCTACATCCTTTCGGGTGAGGTGGTTCATTTCGGTGGGCAGCACATCGCCGCCCCCTTCGTCCACCCAGCACTTGCACATTGCGCAGGTACCGCCGCCGCCGCAGGCGGAGGGAAGGAAGACGTTCTGGTTGGACAGGGAGGAGAGCAGGGAGGAACCCGGCTTCACCAGCAGCGGTTTATCCTCTTCCCCGTTGATGATGATTTTGACATCCCCTTGGGCGACCAGTTTTTTCTGGGCGACCAGCAAGCCGAACGTGAGCAGGAGGATGACCGCTGTGAAGGCGATGGCGCCGTACAGCACCGGCATGAAATCGAAGAGAAGTATCATGATGGATGCGGTTGTTTATTGCTGAAAATAAGTGGCCGGGTTGATTCCCATGAGCGACATGAACGCCATGCCCATCAGTCCGGTCAGGATGAACGCAATGCCCAGGCCGCGCAGGGGCGCAGGGATATTGGAGTAGCGGATTTTTTCGCGGATCGCCGCCATGGCCACGATAGCCAGTGCCCAACCAAAGCCGGAGCCGACGCCATAGACCACCGACTCGGAGAAGTTGTACGAGCGGGCGACCATGAACAGGGCTGCCCCCAGGATAGCGCAGTTTACGGTAATCAGCGGGAGGAAGATGCCGAGGGCGTTGTACAGCGAGGGCGAGTACTTTTCTACGGCCATTTCCACGAGCTGTACCGAAGCGGCGATGCTCGCGATGAAGAGGATAAAGCGCAGGAAGGTCAGGTCCGTCTTGAAGATACCGTTAGGGCCCAGGATCAGCTCGCTGATGACCCAGTTGACGGGGATGGTCAGCACGAGGACGAAAATGACCGCGGCGCCGAGGCCGATAGCCGTTTTCACCGATTTGGACACCGCCAGGAAGGAGCACATACCGATGAAGTACGACAGTACCATGTTCTCGATAAAGGCGGATTTGAGAAAAATATTGATCAAGTTTTCCATGTTTCTTTCTTTGAATCGTTAAAAAACAGGCATTGGCCTTTTATCAGGAAACATCCACCAGTTTCGGGTTGGCGGCGCGCTGTATCCAGATGATGATGCCGATCAGGAAGATAGAGGAAGCCGGCAGCACCATCAAGCCGTTGTTCTGGTACCAGGACAGCCAGGAGAGCTTGGTGGTGTTCAGCAGGTAGGCGTCTGTAGTGCCGATGATTTGGAAGCCGGCGATACTGCCTTTTCCGAAGAACTCGCGGATGACGGCCAGGGCGATCAGGATAGCCCCGTAGCCGGCGCCGTTGCCCAGTCCGTCGAGGAAGGAGCGCCAGGGTTTATTGGCCATAGCGTAGGCTTCCAGGCGGCCCATGACGATACAGTTCGTGATGATGAGGCCGATGAATACGGAGAGTTGTTTCCAAACTTCGTAGTTGAACGCTTTGAGTACCTGCTCGACGACCGTCACCAGGAAGGCGATGATGACCAGTTGGACGATCATCCGGATTTGCTTGGGGATACTCTTGCGGATCAGGGATATCACCAAGTTGGAAAAGGCGGTCACCAGTGTAACCGAGACGGCCATGATCAGCGATGGCTTCACCATGGAGGTGACGGCAAGGGCCGAGCAAACGCCGAGGATCTGTACTGTTACCGGGTTATCGCTGTTGAGGGGGTCCGAGAGGAGCTTGCGCTCTTTGACGCCGAAAAATGGTTCTTTCTCTTCGGCGACGACGGTGGAGATATTGGTTTCTGCCATGGTCTGTTTCGTTTAATTCGTTGCTTTCAAAGATTCGAAATACGGGAGATAAGCCTGGATACCGTCATGCAGCATGATAGAGACGCCTTTTGACGTGATGGTGGCACCCGAGATGCCGTCCACTTCGTGTTCCGGGTCTTTCACCCCTCCTTTGACGACGGCTACCGAGACGAACTCTTCGCCTTTATAGATTTTCTTCCCATTGAACTGTGCGGGGAAAGCCGGGTTATCTTTGATTTCCGCGCCGAGGCCGGGCGTTTCAGCGGCATGGCCGAAAGACGCGCCTACGATCGTGTTGAGGTCATCTTTCAAGGCGATGTAGCCCCAGACCTTATCCCACAGCCCATTGCCGCGCACACTGACCAGGTACACCTTGCCCGAGTCGCCGTTATAGACAAACAGCGGGTACTTGCGCTGGTCGGCGGGCTTTTTCTCTTCAGCAGCCATATCCACTGTTTCCGCTTTTTCCCCTTCGACCACCTTCCCTTTGGCGTCCAGTACGACTTGTTCCATTTTGCTATTGAACAGGTCGAGGATTTGCTGGTCGCCCATGCTGCCCAGGTCGCCGGGTACCTGGTCGGAGATAGCCCCGAGGATATCCTTCTTCTTGTAAACCGCCTCTGCCGCATCGTGCATGGGCTTAAGGCCGAGGACCACGACAGCGAGTACGATGGACACCACCAGCGTCATCACCAGCGTATAGACCGTGATATAGTTATTGCTGTGCATATTTCAAGCGTTTTTTGATATTGCCTTGTAATACGAAATAATCAATCAGCGGTGCGAACACGTTCAGGAACAGGATAGCGAGCATCCAGCCCTCGGGATAGGCTGGGTTCATCACCCGTACGATCATACCCACGACGCCGATAAAGAAACCGTACAGCCACTTGCCCCGGTTGGTGGAGGCAGCAGTGACCGGGTCTGTAGCCATGAACGCCATCGCGAACAAGAAGCTGCCCATGGAGAAGTGGTAGTACCAGGGCACCTGCATATACACGTTATACCCCCAGGCATTGAACAGGATGGCCGTGAACGCCATGCCGATGGCCATAGACAGCATGATGCGCCAGCTTGCCACTCCGGTGAGCGTCAGCGCGAGGGCACCGAGCAAGATGAGCGGCTTAGCTGTTTCCCCTACGGAGCCGGGGATGAGGCCCCAAAACATTTGGGTAGGCGTATAGACCTGGGTAACCGCTTCCCAACCCCCTTTAGCGGCCAGGGCGAGCGGTGTGGCACCGGTGTAGCCGTCCACAACGGCTGCGGAGGGGTCGAAAGCAGCCCAGCCCAGCGATTCGAAGAGCGGGTTGAGCACATGGAGGGTAAACCAGCCGTACTCTACTACTCCGCCAGCGGAAGCTTTCGTGATGCCTGCGACCCATACATCGTCCCCTGAGATCGTAGTCGGGTAGGCAAAGAAGACGAAGACCCGTGCCAGCAGGGCGATGTTCACCACGTTCATCCCCGTGCCACCGAACGCTTCTTTACCGATGACGACCGCGAAGATAATAGAAACAGCTAATATCCAGAGCGGGAGGTCTGGCGGCATGACCAGGGGGATCAGGGCGCCTGTTACCAGGTAGCCTTCCTCTACAGCGTGGCCTTTTTTAGCGGCGAAATAAAATTCGATACCCAGGCCGACCAACATGGACACCACGTACATCGGCAGCAGTTTCGCCAAGCCGTACGACAGTTTGAGGTGGAAGCCTTCCCAGAAGCCCAGGTGTTGGCCCAGGGCGGTGAAGTGTTGGTGGCCGATATTGTAGGTGCCCATCAGATAGCACAACTGCAAAGCGAGTACTACGAATACCATAAGGCGTTTCAGGTCCATGCCATCGCGCACGTGTACCCCGTCTTTCGTGACGTGGTTGGGCGTGAAGGCGAACGTGAAGAACGCATCATAGGCGGTATGGAGCAATCGCTTGCTTTTATCCGGTTCGATCCGGCTGAAAAAATTAAGCAATGCTTTTTTCATGGATATTTTTAGATTTCAATTGATCAAATCAGAGTGCCCGTGGCGGCGTATTGTTTCTATTACCCGTTATTCTTCCGCTTGCATGAGGTCCAGGCCTTCGCGCAGGATTTTTTGCAGGGGCTGTTTGGAGGTGCAGGCGAACTCGCACAGCGCGATGTCCTCTTCCACCATTTCCTTGAGGCCCAAGCCCTCCATATTTTCGTAATCCCCATTGATGACTGCCTTCAGGGCATGTTGGGGGAAGATGTTCATGGGCAGCACATCCTCGTACTGGCCGGTGACTACGAAAGCGCGGCGTTCGCCGCGGGTATTGGTATCAATTTTATACCGGCGCTGCGGTGCCAGGAAGTTGGGATACGTCCTAGATGTACTGGGGCGGGATTTTTCCGGTACGAGCCAGCCGAACATATCGTAGTGATCGCCTTCGCGGACGACGGTGAGTTGGTCATCGTAATAGCCCAGGAAATCGTCTGCCCCGACTTTGGTACCCGAGAGGACATCCCCGGAGATGAAGCGCACGTGGTCGTGCTCCAGGTTATCTTTGACCAGGTCAGCTACCTTTGCGCCCTGGAAGGTGCGCACGTATTGCGGGTCGTCCACATCTGCGCCGACGACGGCGATGAGGCGGGAAGCATCGAAGCGCTGTTCTGTGAAGAGGGCACCCAGCGTCAACACATCCTGGACGCCGAGGGTCCAGACCACGGCTTTAGGGCCGATGGGATGGGTGTTGTGGATTTGGATACCCACGTTCCCCGCCGGGTGTTTGCCGCTGAACCACACCTTCTCCACGCCGGTTGCCCCGGTGAATACGGAGGAAGGTGCGTTCTTGCCGTTGGCATCCAGGCCGAGGTACACCTTGCCGGGGGTCAGTTTGGCCAACACATCCAGGCCTTGCTGGAAGAGGGGGCCTTTCCCTTCTACCACGAAATTGAGGTCGGGGGCCAGGGGAGCGGTGTCGAAGGTGCTGATGTAAATATCGCGGGGCGTATCTTGTGGATTGGCCACCGTGTTGTAGGGGCGCTGCCGGAGGAGGGGCCATGCCCCGGATTCCAGCAGGAAGGCCACCAGGGACTCCCGGCTTGCGGATGCCAGGCTGGGCACATCGAACGAACGGTACTGCACCTCTTTGTCCGCGAGGATGACGATTGCCTTGATCGCGCGCTTCTCGCCCCGCTGGATTTCGATGATTTCACCGCTCACGGGAGCGGCGTACTTGATTTCCGGGCGGTTTTTGTCGAAGAAGAGCAAGTCACCTGCTTTTACCACATCCCCTTCCTGTACCAGGAGCTTGGGGATGGGCGACATACCCAGGAATTGGCCCGGCTGCAACCCGAAAGTCGAGCCTTGCGCGTGGACCACTTCTCTTTTTGCCTCGCCTTTCAGAAGGATATTGAACCCTTTGGACAGGGAGACCAGTCTGCCGTTGCCCACGTAGGAGGGACCTTTCCCCGCTTTGGCAGGGCTACCCTCGAAGATGCGCATCAGGAGGACCAACAGGGCCAGCAGGCCGAGTGCCAACAGGAGGGATACCAGGCCGTTTCCGCCACCGGTACCTTGTGCATAAGCAGCCTGGCATAGCAGCGCGAGCCATGCTGCCAGGATTGTTTTGAGTTTTCTTTGTTTCATTAGAGATACCTTTTTTACAGGCTTTTGCAAGGATTTTTTACCTGCTTTTCCCGCTTTTAAAAGACGGTGCAAATATATAAACCTTTTGAAGTTATTCACGAAATCCCCCTTTTACAAAGCGAAGCAAAACAGTTATTTAGATGTTTTCTAAATAATTTTTTAATTAAATGAAAATCAAGTATTTATTTGTTTTTATTATTTTTTTACCCACTCATCAGGTACCCGGATACTCCATAAAGTCTGAAATACGGATTCCGGTCACGTGTTTCAAGAAGGAGACTTTGCGTAGATAAGGAAAGTTCGCAAGAAAAGAGGGTTTTCGGAAACAGACGAGGGGGCGTGGGTTCAGGGCAGCCCTATGAGCGGAAGGGCGCTTAGTTTTTTTTCCAGTCCTGCACGTCCATACACGTATTACAGAAGGTGTAGTCTTCGGGCATATTGGAAGCGACGATGAGCAGTCGGTCTCCGGCGAAATCTGCTATGAGGCCGTGGTACCAATCCATGCCCTGGCGGTCGAGGTTGGTACCCGGTTCATCGAGCAGGAGCACGGGGGAGGCTGAGCAGATGGCCAGGAGCAGCTTCAGGCGCTGTTTCATGCCGGAGGAGAAGTGGCGGATTTCCTTTGCGGCGGATTTTTGGAATCCCAGGCGGGCGATGAGTTCTTTTGTGCCCAAGCCGGGCAGGAAGGGGCGGAATTTCCGGTGGAAATCGAGGGCTTCGGCTAAGGTAAATTCTTCTATGAGTTCGATGTAGGGAGCGGCGTAGCTCACGTGTACATAGAATTGATCGGGATTTAGTTTCTGTTCATTTTCGAAAAACGAAACTCGGCCTTTAGACGGGGTAAGATGGCCGGAGAGCAGGCGCAGCAGCGTGGACTTTCCGCTGCCGTTTGGGCCGGTCACCGCGTATCGGCCGGGTTGGTCGAAGGAGTAGGAGAGGTCCCGCAGCACCCATTCCTGTCGGTAGCGCTTCCCGACGCCTTGCAGTTCAATTTTCATTGATTTTGCTACCGTTGATTCTATGGAAACCCTTCATGATGCCCATGGCGTCCGCTTTGCGCACGAAGGAGACGATTTGGTCGCGTTCCAGGCTGAACGGCAGGTCGCGTTCGATGATATTCAATGCTTTGGAGAGGGGATTTCCCTGTACGTAGAGCACCCGGTACACGTCCTGTATAGCGGTGATTTGTTCCTGGGTGAACCCCCGGCGCTGCAGGCCTATGGAGTTGACCCCTGCGTAGCTCAGCGGTTCGCGTGCTGCCTTGACGAAAGGCGGGACGCTTTTGCGCACCATAGAGCCCCCTGCGATAAAGCTATGGGCACCGATGCGCAGGAACTGTTGGACGGCGGCCAGGCCTTCCAGGATGGCGTGGTCTTCTATTTCCACATGGCCGGCCAGGTTGACGTTATTCGCCAGGATGATATGGTCTCCCAGGATACAATCGTGTGCGATGTGCACGTACGCCATGATCAGGCAGTGTTGCCCGACGACGGTTTTGCCCGCTGCCGCCGTGCCCCGGTTTACGGTGACGTATTCCCGCAGGGTGCTGTAGTCCCCAATTTCTGCGGTGGTCTCTTCCCCGCGGAACTTGAGGTCCTGCGGGACACCTGAAACCACTGCGCCGGGAAATATTTTGCAATATTTTCCGATGCGGGCCCCTTCGAAGATGGTCACATTAGGGCCGATCCACGTTCCTTCCCCGATGGTCACATTTTTATCAATAAAAGAAAAGGGGCCTATACTGACCTGCTCCCCGATTTGGGCATCTGGGTGTATGGAGCAGAGGGTGTTCATATTCATATCAGGAGCGCTTGATAATTTGGGCGGTGAGTTCCCCTTCGGAAACGATTTTACTGCCTACCCATGCCGTTGCCTGCATCTGGCAGATACCCCGTCGTATGGGTGCCATGAGTTCCATCTTCATGATCAGGGTATCGCCGGGCACTACTTTCGCTTTGAACTTCGTATTTTCGATTTTGATGAAGTACGTGTCCCAGTTACCGGGGTCTTCTACCTTAGACAGGGCGAGAATACCGCCTGTTTGGGCGAGGGCTTCGATCTGCAGGACGCCTGGCATCACCGGGTTATCGGGGAAATGGCCGGCGAAAAATTGTTCGTCGAAGGTCACATTCTTTATTCCAACAACGTAGTTTTCCGTTAGTTCTATGATTTTGTCCACCAGCAGGAAAGGGTGTCGGTGGGGCAGCCAGCGGGAGATGGCCACGGTATCGAACACGGGTTCTTTTTCCGGGTCGTACTTGGGGCGTCCTTTGGATTTTCGCTGTTCCAGGTATTGCTTTTTGAGCAATTTAGCGAACTCCACATTCGCGGTATGGCCGGGTCGGGTAGCGATGATACGCCCTTTGACCGGTTTTCCGACCAAGGCGATATCGCCCATGATGTCCAGCAGTTTATGCCGTGCGGGTTCATTTTGGAAATGCAGGTCCAGCGTATTCAGTACCCCTTGCTGGGTGACGTTGAGGCGGGGCTTGCCTATTTTTTGGGCGAGCTGGTCCAGTGCCTCCTGCTCGAAGGGACGATCCACTAGTACGATAGCATTGTCCAAATCGCCCCCTTTGATGAGGTTTTGGCTGAACAGTTGTTCTACTTCGTGGAGGAACACGAAGGTGCGGCAAGGCGCTATTTCTCTGGCATAATCTTCGAGGTGCTGCAAGTGGGCGTATTGCTGGCTCAGCACAGGGGAGTTAAAATCAATCATCGCGATGACCTCGAAGCCATCGTGGGGCAGGGCGGTCAGCTCAGAGCCGCTAACTTCGTCCCGGAACACGATAGGCTCCGTCACTTCGAAGTACTCCCGTGCCTCGTTTTGTTCCTGGAGGCCAGCAGACTGGATAGCCTCGACGAACGCGCGGGCGCTTCCGTCCATGATCGGCATTTCCGGTCCGTCAACGGCTAACAGGGCGTTGTCTACCTGGAGGCCGGCCAGGGCTGACAGCACGTGTTCTACGGTATGTACCGAAGCACCTTCCTGGACGAGGGTAGTGCCCCTGCGAGTGGTCGTTACCCGGCCTACGTCGGCATGGATGAAGGGCTGTCCTTCCAGGTCGGTGCGCTGGAACTTGATGCCGTGGTTTTCCGGGGCGGGATGAAAGGTGAGCGTCACGGGCTGTCCCGTATGCAGTCCAACGCCGTGTACGGAAACCGAACGGCTGATCGTATGCTGTTTCATAAGCTAAGGGCGCGGTAGAAAAGTGATTAAGGTAGGTTAGATGGAAGGCGTTGCTCTATGGTATGGAAACGCTTGTAGAGGTCTGGAAGCTGCTTGAACACGGAATATGCTTTGATATACTGGGTATATCCGATTGCTGGCGTGCCACAAAGGGCTGTGCCGGGTTCTTTGACATGCGATGCCACGCCTGTTTGGGCCTGTATTTTGGTGCCATCGGCGACCTGGATATGGCCGGCGAAGCCGACTTGCCCGCCTATCATGCAGTTTTTGCCGATTTTGACGCTGCCGGCGATACCGGTGAGGGCAGCGATCACGGTATTTTCACCGATTTCCACATTGTGTGCGACCTGGATGAGGTTGTCTAATTTCACGCCCCGGCGGAGGATAGTGGAGCCGATACTCGCGCGGTCAATGGTGGTATTGGCCCCGATTTCCACATCGTCTTCCAGGACGACATTGCCGATTTGCGGGATTTTTTTGAACGGGCCATCGGCTTGAGGTGCGAACCCAAACCCATCGGCCCCCACTACTGCGTTGGCATGGAGGATACAGCGCTGGCCTATCCGGCAATCGTCGAGGATACGCACCCCTGGGTAAAGCCGGGTATCGTTTCCGACTACCGCGTTGCGCCCGATATACACCTGGGCGCCGATTTGGCAGCCGTCTCCTATTTGAGCTCCCGCTTCGACGATAGCGAATGGGCCGATGGACACATTCTTGCCGATGTGGGCAGTAGGGTCTATCTGTGCTTTGTCGGATATACTCGCCTGTACCGCTTTGGCCTGGTCGAATTTTTCCAATAAGAAGCCTACGGCTGCATAGACATCGTCCACTCGGATCAAGGTAGCCTGAACGGGCTCGCGGGGTTTGAACTCCCGGTCCACGAGAAGTGCGGATGCAGTGGTACTATACGCATAGTGTTCGTACTTGGGGTTTCCCAAAAAAGAGACACTGCCTTCGCCGCCTTCCTCTATGCGGCTTGGCCGATTGATGATAACTTCCGGATTGCCCTCGATTTCCCCGTTTAACAGGGAAGCCAGCACGCGTACGCTTACTTCCATGGTGCAAAGTTAGGTTTTTTTTCAAAGCGGATGGCGATCAATACCTATCTTGCGGCGAAAACGAAAAAATTGGAACGGATAGTACGCATAGGCAACTGGACGGCCACGCCTTTCTCCGCAGCGCTGGCCCAAGCCCAGGCCGACCTGCGCGAGAGGGGGACTGCATCGGAAATAGTTGCCATAGATACCGAACAGGAAAAGGAGTTTGTACGGGAAGCCCAGGCTGCGCTGCTGCGGGGGGATATTGACCTGGCCGTCTGCGAACTGTCAGCCCTGCCCACCGAACAAGAAAGTAGTTTGGCTATTTTTGGCCTTTCTGCCCGTATGCATCCGGCGGAGACTTTGCTCATCCGATATAATGCGCTGGATGCCCAGAAACTGTTGCGCCTTCCGGAAGGCGCGATGGTCGCTACTACCAGTGCGCTGGGCCGAATCCAGTTATTGGCGTTCCGTACGGATCTCCGATGCGCCGTATGGGAGAGCGGCAACCCCGGTATTATCGCTGCGGGGTTGCCGGATAATCGTTTTGAAGCCTTTTTGTTGCCCAGTGCTGTCCTTGCGCACAACAGCTTGCCTGGGGCGTTTCACCCCCTGGAGTTCAACCCCGAGGAGTTGGTCCCGGCACCGGGCAAAGGGGCATTGGCCTGGTTGGGGCACCGCGGGGACCTGCCCCTGCGCCGCATGGTACAAGGCATACACCGACCGGAAGTATCTGCTTGTACGAATGTAGAGCGGGGCGTGCTGCGGCTCCTGGGCGGCGACCTGGAAATACTTTTAGGCGTGTATTGCCGGCGCGACGCCATGGGGAACTACCACGTTTTCGCTGTCTGGACTCCGGAACCCGGTGTGCCTCTGAAACGGGTGCGCCTCTCTTCGAGCACGCATTTCAAGCTCTCCGAGCGGGTCGTGGGCGCCTTACACGCTTAGCCCAAAGCGCGCTACGAGTTCTTCGCCCGGTTTCAGGCGGGCCAGGCCTTCGCCGTTGTTGAAGGCGTCGGGGCTGCAGGTCATGGGCTCTATGGCTATAGCCTGTCGGTCTGGCGGGGTGAACACCTGTACCCAGTTGCATTTGCCGGACCCTGTTTCCTGCCAGTAGCGCATTTTTCCATTTGGCCCTTCCAGTAGTATCTCCATACGGCCCTCTTCCCCGGGCAGTGCGAAGCAGTTGTCTAATACCGTGGCACCGATACGGCGCAAGCTGGCAAACTCGCGGTAGGCGTATTTTTTTCCCGTCGGGATCATGCGCTCGTCCACCCCGACGAGGTCGGTATCAGGCATCTGCATAGACATATCGTCAATGCGGGAGGCCAGGGTGAAATAAGGATGCCAGCCCAACCCTACCGGAAGGTCGGTGGTACCATCATTGCAGAAGCGCATCGCAATATCCAGCGCGCCCGGGCGCAACGTGAAGTGGATAAAGAAACGAAACGGGAAGGGGTAGTAATCCTGTTCGCCGGGGTCGCTGTAGCGGCATTCCGCTGTAGCTTCCGCTTCGCGCACGCTGAACTGGTACGCCTGCATGGGCTTATCTTGTCCGAACCCGTGCAGCGCTGTTCCCGAAATAGGCTCGTTGATCGGGAATTGATAGGAATTCCCATCCCAACTATACGCTCCGTCGCTCAAGCGGTTTGGAAATGGGAATAATACGGTATTCTTGGCCCAGCGGTTGGCTTCCATCTCGACGGCCGTCTTGTAGCCGTCTAACAGGGAAACGCCGCCCAGGCGCAGTTCCAGGACGCAGGATCCGAAGCCGGGGACAAAAGCCAGGTAGTTATCGCCCTGTGCGTCCTCCAGGGTGTGCAGGGTGTACGCGCCAAAAGGCGCGGTTTTGTGCATAAATGACATGGTATGGTCTATTTTGTTATATCCTCTTCAAGCGGATAGGGTATGTTTTGCCGGAATTCCACTGGGCCACATAGATATTTTCATCGTCGTCCACACAGACATCGTGGGGGTGCTGAAAGAGTGCGCTGTTTTGGGTCAAGGGCTGCAGGGTGCCGTCGCGGTATTCGGGGGCATTGCCACCGGGCACCGACACCACCCGGTTGTCTTTATCGAGGATGGTCACGAAGCCGGAGCGGGAATCCCAGGGCATTTTGCTGACCAGCGTAGCGAGATAGACATTCTCCCCATGTACTACGGGGCGGCAAATATACGCCCCGGGCAGGTCCACGTGGCTGATGTATTCACCGGCCAGGCTGAAGCGCTTGAGCTGGTTGCGCTGCCGCTCGGTGATGAGGAGGGTGGGGTTGGAAGCATCGCGCGCGTCCAGGCATATACCGTGGGCGTTGTCGAAGTGGGGGTTTCCGGCCCCGCGGCCGCCGAAGACATTTTTCAGGCGTCCCTGTGGGTCGTAGTGCAGGATATACTGCGACCCATAGCCATCGGCGACATAGACATCGCCGTTGGGCGCGATAGCGGTTTCGGTGGGGATGTATTTATCGGCGGAGGCGTACTTCCCGCTTTCCTGAGGCCAGGGGATTTCCAGGACGACCTTTCCATCGAGGGTTGTTTTGAAGACGGCATGGCGGTTGTTGTCGGAGATCCAGAGGAATTCCTCGCCGTTTTCATCGCTCAAAGTGAGGCCGTGGGCACCGGGGTATTCGTGGCCCCAGGCACCGAGGCACTTTCCGGAGCGGTTGTATATAATGATGTTGTTTTTGGTTTCGTTCGTGAGCAAGAACAAGCGGCCCTTTTTATCCACGACCATTTCGTGACAGTCGTTGACCGGCACTTTAGCGGGGTCGAGGGTTCCCCAGGAGGGATCGGGCTTATAGCGGAACCCGCCATGCCCGATGCTGTTCGACATACCGACCGCTGCCGAGGCGCGGTTCCACATTCCGAGGGCTGCTGCCCCCAGGCTCGTGCCCATAAAAGTCCTTCTATTCATAGTTTCAGATGTTTTTTATGTAGGAGGCAAAAGGTTATTCCTCTGGTTGCCCGTTTTAGTCTATCCCAATTTCATCTACAAAAAGCCAGGATTTAGCGCCCGCACCGGCGTGCCAGGCAGGGCAGGTACCTTGGTTTTTCGCCTGTACCCGCACATAGCGGACACCCGTTGCTTTAGACAGGGCGATGCGCAGGGGCAGGATCTTTGCGGAGTTGGGGGTTTCTGCATCGGGGGCGGTGAAATCGGCCCGTCCGGCCTCGGTCCAGGTTTTTCCATCTGCGGATACCTCGACGGACACCCAGCGGGGCGGGAAGATCCAGGCACCGAGGTCCTGCAGGAACTGCACGTCGAGGTGTTGGATGGTTTGGGCTTCGCCCAGGTCAATTTCCCCTACGAAGTCTTGTCCTTCAAACCCTTGCCAGCGACCGTCGCTGAAGCGCTCGGAGCCTTTGCGGCCGTCTATGAGGCCGAGCGGGCCACCGCCGGGGTATTGCCCTGCGTAGGGGTAGCGGTAGTTCAAGCTGTTGAAGCGCGACTTCCGGAACTCAGCACGCGCACCGGGGCTGAGCACTTTGCCGGGTTCGTAGGCTACGGCCCGCACCTCGCAGGCCTGGTCCAGGGTGATCGGCCCCTGGTAGCGCTTGGAGGATTGCCCTGGCGTAGTCCCGTCGAGCGTATAGAAGATTTGAGCCCCTGGGGCTGCTTTCAGTTCGAGGGTCGTCCGTTCTTTGAAGATACCGAGGCTGACCCCATCTTTCCCCGGCAGGTGGAAGGTAGGGGCTTGCGCTACGGCGGCGCGCGTACCCTGGATATCGAGCACTATGGGCAGGGCGGCGTTGGTCGGGAGCGATACCTCCAGGCCCTGGGTTTCCGACCAGGTCCACTGGAGCGGTTGAGGGTTGCCCAGGGCGCGGATGGTGCTCCCGGGGTTGGGTTTGACGTGGCGCAGGTGCAGGGTGGAAGTCCCTGCTGCCGGGTAGCAGGCGGCGAGGATGGCCCCCGTTTCCGGTTTGTGCACATAGGCGGTGTGTTCCTCTTCGAGCGGTACGTCCCACATATCGGTATGGTAGACGAATGCGCCGTTCTTTTGCATCCACTGCCCCATTTCCAGGAGGCGGGTAACGCTTTCTTCCGGGATCAGGCCCTGTGCATCGGGGCCTACGTTGAGCAGGTAGTTACCGCCTTTTGCCGAGATATCCACGAGGTTGCGGATGAGGGCAGCGCTGGATTTCCAGTTGTGGTCATCCATTTTATAGCCCCAGGAATCGTTCATCGTCATGCAGGATTCCCAATCGAGGCTGGCTTTGCCTTCGGCCAATACTTCCTGTTCCGGGGTGCCGAAGTCCCCGACATCGTCCGGGGAGCTGTTGATGCCCTGCATGCCCTGACGGCCTTTTCCGACGCGGTTGTTGATGAGGATGTCCGGTTTCAGGCTGCGCACAAACTGGTAGAGGTCTTTGCCTTGGGCTTCGTTCCATTCGTCAATCCATTCCCCGTCGAACCAAAGAATAGCCGGGTCGTACTGTGTGATCAGTTCCCGGAGCTGGGGCAGCATGTATTGGTCGCGGTACAGCGGGAAGCGCTCGCCCTTGGCGTCGGGGTGGTGCCAGTCCATGATCGAGTGGTAGAAGCCGAGTTTGATGCCGGCCTCATCGCAGGCATCTTTGAGTTCGCGCAGGATATCCCGTTTGAAGGGGGCGAAATCCATCACGTCGTAGTCCGACACTTTGGAATCCCAGAGGCAGAAGCCATCGTGGTGTTTGGAGGTGATGACGATATAGCGCATACCCGCTTTTTTAGCTATGTCCACCCATTGTTTGGCGTTGAACAAGGTGGGGTTGAACTGGCGGGCAAAAGGTTCGTAGTCTGGCACGGGGATTTTAGCGGTGAACATGATCCACTCCCCTGCCCCGTTCACGGTTTTCCCTTGGTAGCGTCCGGCGGGCACGGCATAGGCGCCCCAGTGGATGAACATGCCGAAGGCATCGTTTTTCCACCAGGCCATGCGGTTTTCTTTTTCCGCTTCCGACTCCAGCAGGTAGTTTGCGTGGGGGCGCTGGAACAAGGCGACTTCTGCGATGCGGGGGTCAGCCAGCGCCCCGGTGAATCGGATGCGCAGTTTAGAGGTTCTCGTAGGCGGCAGGTTGAGCCAGCGCTGGTATCCGATGGTGGTGGCGCCTCCGATGGGCAGCCAGGCGTTATTGGACCAGACATCCACTTCCCAGGCTTCGACGCGTTGGCCCAGTTCGATGCGTTCCCGGATTTTCAGCACGTTGAAGGTCTGGGGGCTGGGCAGCTGTAGTTCCAGGGTGCGGGCATCTGTCCAAGACTGTTTTGCGCCGGTGGCGAGGTTCTTCGAGAAGGTTTGGTCTATGCGTTTTTTCAGGCCCATCATGGCTGCGGAGTCGGCTGGGTGTACCAGGCCCCGGCGGTCGATGGGGATATTGAGGATGAGGTTGGTATTGTGGCCTACCGATTGGTAGTAGATCGTTTCGAGGTGCTCGGGCGATTTGACGCGGGCATCCTCTTCGGGGTGGTAGAACCAGCCGGGGCGGATGGAGACGTCCGTCTCTGCCGGCCAGTAGATATCGCCTCCTTTTATGCCTTCCTGCAGGAGGGGGATGGGTGCGTCGGCGTTGGGGTTGCGCTTTTTGGAGTCGAAGGTAGCCCAGTTGGTAGTGGCGGCATAGCCCCGTTCGTTGCCTACCCATCGCAGGTCGGAGTACCCGGCGCCGAAGATAACGGCATTGGGTTGGAGTTCGTTGACTACGGCGCGGAAGCCTGTCCAGTCGTACTCCTGGTATTTTTCGGGGTCATTGCGGTCGCCGTTGGCCCCATCGAACCACACTTCAAAAACAGGGCCGTAGTTGCCGAGCAGTTCGCGGAGTTGGTTTTTGAAATAGGCGTTATAGGCGGCATCATCTTTTCCGTAGAGCGGGTTGTTGCGGTCCCAGGGGGAGATATAGACGCCCATTTTGAGGCCGTATTCGCGGCATGCGTCGGCCAGGTCGCGCAGCAGGTCGCCTTTGCCTTGTTTCCAGGGGCTGGAAGCCACGTCGTGGGCCGTATAGGCGGAGGGCCAGAGGCAGAACCCATCGTGGTGTTTGACGGTGAGGACGATCCCTTTCATACCCGACGCTTTGGCGATGCGGGCCCACTGTCGGCAATCGAGTTGGGAAGGGTTGAACAAGGAGGGGTTTTCGGCCCCTTTTCCCCATTCCAGGTTGGTAAACGTATTGACGCCAAAATGGATAAAGGCGTAGTATTCCATATCGTGCCAGGCCCTTTGCTGCGGCGTAGGCACGGGGCCGAAAGGCTTTTCCTGTGCGAAAAGGGAGGGCATGGAGAGGGGGAAAACGAGCAATAAGGCGAGGTGTCTGAACATATCGGAACGTTTAAATGCTGTTCAAATATAGGAAAATAAGCGTGGTCTGACACCGTGCCGCCTATTTTTTACAAAAGCATTTTTTAAAAAACGGTCTTTTTAAAAATACTCCCTTGAAAAACAGGGACAAATCCGAATAAAAACCTACTTTAGCAGAAAAGCATTCACCTGTAAACCTACGCATACGATGAGCGACAACCACACTGCCCAACGTCTCTATTCGCTGGACGCCCTTCGCGGGTTCGACATGTTCTGGATCATGGGGGCCGAAGAAATTTGGCACCGCTGGTACAAAGCCACTGAGTCGCCTGTTTTGGGTGCGATATCGAAGCAGTTCATCCACCCTGACTGGCATGGTTTTGCGGCCTACGACCTGATTTTCCCCCTATTTCTGTTTTTGGCCGGTGTGGCCAGTCCGTATTCTGTTGGGCGCGACCTGGAGGGCGGTACACCGCGGGGCGAGTTGGCGAAGCGGGTGGTCAAGCGGGGCTTGCTGTTGGTGTTGCTCGGCGTGATATTCAACCACGGGTTTAGCCAGTTGCTGCCCTTGTCGGAGATCCGCTTCCCTTCCGTATTGGGCCGCATTGGCCTGGCCTGGATGTTTGCCAACCTCATCTATCTGTACAGCAGCCGGGTAGCGCAGATGGTTTGGTGTGGTGGCCTGCTCATCGGGTACTGGCTTTTGTTCAAGTTTGCGGCTGCCCCCGGTTTTGCGGCGGGCGATTTGAGCATGGAAGGCAATATTGCCTCCTACATAGACCGGCTGCTGATTCCGGGCAAGCTCTACTTAGGCATCCACGACCCGGAGGGCTTGGTTTCCACCCTTCCGTCCATCAGCACGGGCTTGTTGGGCATCCTGACGGGTACCTTTCTCGTGCACGGGGCGTACAGCAAAGAAAAAAAGGCGGCCTACATGGCCCTTGCCGGAGTGGTCCTCCTCGTGTTGGCCCAGTTGTGGAGCCTGGATTTTCCCATCAACAAAAACCTGTGGACCAGTTCGTTTGCCCTGCAGGTAGGTGGGCTCAGTCTGTTGCTGCTCGCTTTGTTTTACTATATCATTGACGCCAAGGGGTATCAGCGCTGGGCTTTTTTCTTCAAGGTCATCGGGATGAACTCCATTTTGATCTATATGTCGGGGGTATTCATAGACTGGGAGTACACTACCGAAGCCACTTTTGGCTGGTTAGGGCAGTTGTTAGGGCCTGCGGTGGGATCTGTTGTGCTCGTGTTCTGTTATTTGCTCATCAAGTGGCTGTTCCTCAAATTTTTGTACGACCGGAAGATCTTCCTGCGCGTGTAGGGTAAACAAGTCGCCTGGTTTCAGCTGATGGCTATCCCTGTTTGCTCAACGCCGGCTGATGACCCAAGCGGCACCGATTTTGAAGAAAAAGGGCGTGCCCGGGGTAAAATGCAGTTCGGATACCGGTTCGGCTTCTGTGCGCAGGCGGGATTCAGTATCGAACTGAGCCTCGTTCCAATCGCTGTTCAGTAGGTTTTCTGCGCGCAGGCTGAACTCGCAGCGCGGCAGGGCGTAACTCAGGCCTGCATCGAGGAGGAAATACCCCAGGGCCGTGACGCTTCCTTCGGGGTTGGCCGGGCGCTGCTGTACATAGCGGTAGCGGACAAAAGTACTCCATCCCTCAGAGCGGCTGAAGGTCAATCCTCCGGCTGAGGTAAGCCTCGGCGCGAGCGGGATGGCATTGGCGCCTTCGGGGTCGTCTATGCTGCGCCCGCGGGCGTAGTTGAGGTCAAAGTCTGCGAAAAGCGATTCGCCGACCTGATAGCGGGCGGAAGCGTCTATTCCCAGGCGGCGGGTACGTCCGCTGGGTTCTACCACGGCTTCGTCACCGACATAGACAAATTCCTGGTCCAGGTGCAGGAACCAGGCGGCCAGGTGCAGGAATAAGCGGCGGGCGGGCTTGAGGTTAGCGCCCAGGTCAATTCCATAGGCAGGGGGTAGGACGTCCTGGCCGTTTTGTGCCACTATTACGCGGGTGTCGTTGGAGTGGAAGCCGATGCCCGATTTCAGGAACCACTGCCAGTTGGGCCGCCAGTCGTAGGCCAGGTTGAACTTCGGGCCGAAGAAAGGCCGCTGTGCCGCCTGGGTGGTGTACGTCGGCAGCAGCCGATCGTTGTATTCGGCGCGCAGGAAGTCGAGGCGCAGTCCGGCGTCCAGGGTCCAGCGCTTACTGAAACGCACGGTCTCCTGGACGTAGGCGAACGCGTTTACCTCGTTGATATCTCCCCAGGCCAGTCGGCCCAGGGTCTCGGTGCGGTTGCGCGTACGGGAGAGCTCGTTGCCGCGCACCTGGTCGTAGCGCAGCCCCCAGCCCGCTGTCCCTGTGAACCGGAAAGGGCCCAGCACGGAATTTTTCTGGTACCGGCCCTGGTATCCGAAGATGCTGCGCTCCTCCTTTTGCCGGATTTGGTCTCCGTTGCTAGGGTCGTTGAGGAAGAACGTAAAGTTGGAATACAGTTCAAAACCGTAGTCTACCCAATAGATCTGTTGGCTGAGGAAAGCGTCGCCTGGCATAGGCTTTACCAGCTCGACATAGATATTGCTGCGATGGGTGGCTCCGCCTTCGGTGCTGTCAATTGCGCCGAAGCGGGAGATGAGGCCCCTTTCCACGGCGCGCTGTGGGATTTGGCCGGAGGCGTCCCATTTGCTGCGGAAGGTTGAGACGCCCAGGCGCAGCACTTCACCCCCCGGCATCCGGTAGGTGTATTTTCCAAACAAGTTGAGCCGGTTGAAATGTTGTGGGCTTTCAAAAGGGCCATCGCTGAGCAGGAACTCGGAGGATAGGAATGCAAACTGGCCGTTTTGACGGGCTTTTTCGCCCAACAATTCATGCATGGCCAACACGCGCTTCGTATTAAAGCGCCCTGCCTCTACTTTGACCAGTTCCTGCTCCAGGGCATCGGGCGTGCGGAACTCGACAAAACCCGCTGTATTGAAGTTCCCCTGGTTAGAAGAATAAGGCCCTTTGCCAAATTCCACTTGCTGGACCAGCTCTGGGGTGAGGAAGTGCAGGTCGGCGTATCCCTGCCCGTGGGCATGGGAGACCATGTTGACCGGCAGTCCGTCCACGGTGATGGCGATGTCGGTGCCGTGGTCAATGTCAAAGCCCCGCAGGAAAATTTGCTCTGCTTTTCCCCCGCCGGCATGTTGCGCGATAACAAGGCCGGGCACGCTGCGCAGGATTTCCTGGGCTGAGTTGACCCCCCGCAAGCGCGTGTCTATGCGCACCAAGGTCTTGAGCAGGTCGGGTGATCCGCTGACGGTCACCTGGTCGAGTTGTAGGGTCGTCGGCTGCATTTCGACCAGTGTAACGCGTTTCGCTGGATCCTGTGCGATGCGTTGGGTTTCGTATCCGAGATAGGAGACAATAATCGCCGCTACGGGCGTATCGGCTACCAGGGTAAAGTGGCCCCATTCGTTGCTCACCGCCCCAAACGGGAGGGACTCTGCCAGGATAGTGGCCCCCTCGAGCGGCTGTTGGGTACGCCCATCCACTATTTTTCCGGAATACGTTTCATGCCCCCACAGCGGGAAGACCCAGGCAAAGGCCCAAAAAGCAACCCATAACGTTCTCATGGCCAACTTTGTGTTAAATAAATAATAAAGTAGGCCTTAAAGCCCGTTTCAAAGGGGTGACCCTTACAAAGATAGGGCGCAACGCAGTAAATTTGTCCTGACGAATTAGTAAATTTTTTCTAAAACACCATAGGCATGAAAAAAGAAAACCTCGCCACCACGCTTATCCTGGCCATTGTCCTGCTGTTGCCCCTGCCCGGCACCGCGCAGCGACGGGAAAAAATGGACGCCGCCCTGCGTTCTTTCACCGATACCGAGTTCATGAAGAAGTTCCGCGACCTCAAGCTCGAGGCGGAGAACCTGGTGCTTACCTTCAAAGAGCAACAAAGCCGCTACAGCGCGGTGGAGGTGAACCGCGTAAAAGCGGCCTACGAGCGCACTGCCGACAAGTTCAACGCCCAGCTCACGGATATGAAAGCAGATTTCATGGACGACCGCAAACTGCGCTATATCCAGGACTTCCCGGACGACTACGTGAAAGGCTTGTCTATGGACGTGAACGGGCTGACCTCTTTTTACCAGTCCAATTTGCAAAGTACTGTGCAAGACGTCACCGATGCCGGGATTGACGGCAACTCCCTGTTGTTGCTCGTCGCCGAGTTGGCCAAGTTGACCCCGGAGCTGGTCAGCAACATCTCCCAACTGCGCGCCTCGGTCAAAGAATTTGACGACAAGTTCCTCGAAGAAAACCTGGTGCTGCCCTACCGTTTTAAAAAGTGGGACGAAATCAACTTTTAGTGTTCACCTTAACACATGGCTATCCTCATGAAATACTCCCTACTCATCCTGGCACTCGCCTGCTTCTTTAGCCCCCAGCCGGGTTGCGGACAGCCGGCCTCCACCGGAACTACCCAAAAATTGGACCCGGCGCTGCGGAAATTCCTGCAAGCTGACTTCATGGTGCGCCTCAAAGACCTGCGCCGCGAAGCGGAAAACGGCGTGGCCGCGTTCAAGTTAGAGCTCAACAACTACAAACCGGAAGACATCCAGCGCGTGCGCGCCGGCTATGAAAAAACAGCCGACCGCTTCAACCAGGAGCTCGAAAACATGAAAAACGACTTTCTCAACAAGAAAAAGCTCAAGTACATCGTCGAGTTCCCCAAGGATTACGCCCGCTCCCTGGAACTGAATTTCAAAGATTTGTCCGATTTCTATGCGCAAAACTTCCAGCAGGTGCTCCAGGACGTGCGCCATACCAAAGAAGACGGTGCCATCGCCATCGCCATCCTGTTGGAGTTGGTCAAGCTCGTGCCCGAGGTGGTCAACCACTTCCGCGAAATGAAGGAGATGGCCGCCCGCTACGACGAGGCCTACCTCGACAAGTACCTCATCACGCCCTATAAACTACCGACCTGGGGGGAAATACAGGCGGAGGCAGGCTACATGAATAACAGCGGGATGTACAACAACAACTCGTTCTATACGTCCCAGCCGACGGCGCCGGCCAGCGAGCAGGTCAATGCCACACAGCCGACGCCGGGTGTGAGCACCGTTCCCACCGACACCACGCAAAAAAGCGGGGGCAACTGGTGGGAGACCAACTCCACCCTGCCCTACAACCCCGCCGGCACCGATGGTGCGGCACCCGGCAAGCAGCCGGCAAAACCGGGAACCAAACCGGCGGGCACGCCCCCGCCCAACCCCTTCGGGCCGCCCAGCGATACGACGAAAGCCAAGCCCGCCGCACTGCCCGTCAAGAAAAACACGCCAAACCCTTGATGTATGTTCCGTTTGCTGGCCATTATCCTGCTCTTACCCTTTGTTTTAGCCGCGCAGGAGTACCCGTCCGGACTGGTTTTCGATGACGCAGCGTATGCCGCCCAGTCGGTCCTAAGCCCCCAGACGGGTGGGAAATCTATCCCCTCGCGGGTGGACTTATCGGTCTATTGTCCCTACTCCCGGCACCAGGGTACGATTTTCAGTTGCGTGGGTTGGTCGGTGGGCTATGGCGCGCTCACCATCGAACGCGCCATCCAGAAGAACTGGACCGACAAGGCCCAGATCACCAATGAGTCCTCGTCGGCCCTGTTCCTGTACAACCAGATCAAGCTGTCAGACTGCAACCGGGGGTCGCGCATTTCCGATGCGCTTCAGTTTTTGCAGGACAAAGGGGATTGCCTGGCGAAATACTTCGATAAAAACCTCGACGACTGCGCCCAAACACCCACGCCCGACCTCGTCGCCCACGCAGCCCAGTACAAGATTTCCGATTATGCCGCTTTGTTCAAGGAGGAAGACGACGCCGACTATAAAATCCTGACCTTGCGCCGTGCCTTAGCGGAGAAGAAGCCTGTAGTCATCGGGCTGCGCATACGCAACAACTTCTACAAGCTCGAATCTGCGGATTTCTGGTATCCCGACCTGGGGGATACGACCTTTGCCGGTGGGCATGCCATGGTCATCGTAGGCTATGACGACAACCGCTCGGCGTTCCAGCTCTTCAACAGTTGGGGCACGAAGTGGGGGCGCAACGGTTTTATATGGGTCAAGTACGAGGACCTGGCGCGCTATGTCAAGTATGCGTATGTCATCTACCTAGGGCAAGGCAAGCCGATTGAGCTGACGCGGGCCGCGCCCGGGCAATCCGGCGTTACCGCTGCCGCCAACGTGGCCCCCGCAGAGCCCAAAATAGAAGAAGCCCCCCTCCGCGAGCTGTCCGGGAGTTTCCAGTTCATGCACTTCAGCGGGCAGTTTGCTGCCAATGGGGAACCGATCTTCCGGGAAGCGGCTGTACAAGGCCAAAAGAACACCTACCGCTTGGCGGGCGACTGGTCGGTGGGCGATAAGTTCCAATTGCACATAGAGCCGGGGCAGGTCAACGGCTATGTCTATGCCCTGAGCGTGGACGCCGGCGGCAAAGCGGAGATCCACTGGCCCAGGAATGAAGCGCTCAACGAAAAATTCAAGGGGGAGCACCATTCGGCGCTGTCCCCTTTCGCCGGTGGTGTGGTGCGCATCCCCGGAATGACCCGCGTCATGAAGCTCAGCCAGCCCGGGCAGGAATTTTTTCTCATTTTATTTTCAGAAAAAAAGATACAAGCCCCTTTTATGCATTATCTTAGGGACTATTTAGCGGGGGCGGGGGCCAATTTGCCCAATAAGCTGCAGGAAGTGTTAGGGGAACACCAGATTCCCGCTTCCGAGACGCATTTTTCGCCCGACGCGATGCAGTTTAAGGCCATCACCCGCAACCCGGGCGCGATGGTACCGATTTTGCTCTCGATTGCTGTACGTTAGTTCCTTTTGTGCGATGAGATTTCCGAGATGTATCTTTTACCTGCTGTTGGTACTTCCTTTCGGGCTGTATGCCCAAACCCGGCCTCCTATCTGGGAGTTTCCGGATGGCGGGCGGGGCGACGATGTGTTCAGGCGGGCGGTTCAGTTGTCCACGGGCGTCATTGCTTGTGCGGAGGCCCAGTCTCCCGGCGAGCCTGGCAAGCCAATCAGCCAGGTGCTCCTGCTCGACTTTAGCAGTGGAAAAATTACTGCCCGCCTGCCGCTTAGCGCAGCCCCTTCTGTCGTGCTGAACGATATCGCAGAGTGTCCGGACGGCAACCTCCTCCTCGCCGGGGAGTCGCCCGGAAAAAGTGGCCCTACCCCCTGGTTGGGCAAGATGGGCCGCGACGGCAGCCTGCTCTGGCAAAAAACACCTTCTGACCTGGGGGTCGGCGCATTCGCCCAACTGGCACTGGGGTTTGACAACCGGCTCGTACTGAGCGGCATGGGGCGCGACGGTTTCTGGCACCTCTTCACCTGCGATACCGCTGGCGCGCTGGTATGGAAAAAACCTTTGCCGGCCGCTGAATTCGGTTCCCTGCGCCGCTTCGCCATCGGCCCCAACGGCAGCATCTGCCTGGTCGGCCAAACGGTCAAAACCCCTACCCAAAGCCCCGACGACGCTTGGGCCCTCCTGCTGGACGCCAACGGAAAGGAGCTCTGGCGGAAGACCTTTGGCGGAAAATTGTACGAAGACGTCAGCGACGTGGCCGTACTGGCCGATGGCGGTATCTTGTTTTGCGGTGAATCCAATTCGGCCGGAAACGGCAAACTGGATATATGGCTCATGCGGCTCAATACCGCAGGGTTCAAACAGTGGGAAAAGCACTACGGCGGTCGGGAAGAAGACCGCGCCACCGCGCTGCTGCCCCTGCACAACGGCAATATCCTCCTGGCGGGCCAGACGCTCTCGCTCTTCGACAAAAAAGGAGCGACCAAATTCGCTGTACGCCTGGGCGAGTATTCTTCCGGGGGCGAGCGGCAATGGGAGGAAGATTATGGCGGCGATAGTGACGAAAATATTCTGAGCCTTTGCCAACTCCACGACGGCAGCCTGCTTGCCGCTGGCTGGTCGGAATCTATCGGCAGAGGGGGAAAGGATGCCTGGGCCTTGCTGATCCCCGGCACGCCTGTCAACCGCCTGTTGGCCAAAGGTACCCTGCAAATCGAAAATTCCAAAGTGTGGCTCAATACAACCGATGGGGTACTTCGCCCCGGTGGCCGCTCCTATCTGTCGTTTGACCTCACCAACCAGGAAACAGGCCGCCTGGACAATGTACGCGTGGACGTGAAGGTACTCGATGGGCAGGCAGCCCTGAAAATAGAACCCAGCTTTTTTATACAACCTCTTTTTCCGGGCCAGCCCCGCTCCGTCTATATCCCGGTACAGGGCGGGCCCGACCTCGACACCAAAGACAATATCCTGCAAATAGACGTGTTCTCCGGCCCAGATAAGGTCAAAACGTTCAACGCCTCCCTCAAGTCCCTGAACCCTAAAGCGTCTGCCCTGCGCATCGCCCAGACCCAAACCGCCCGCGAGGGAACCGACGCCCAAAGCCCCCAATCGCTGACCCTGGACATTCAAAACGACGGCGACCTGCCCGCTACCGGGGTACAGGCTACCTTTACCGTCCCCAAAGGTATCCTCGCGTTGAACGGCCAGAGCATCGCCGTCGGCAGTATCCCTGCCAAAACGATGCGAAAAGCCGTTTTCCGCTTCCAGAAAACCGTCCAGTACGAAGGGGATGAGGTCCTAATCCAGTGCGAAGTACGCGATGCCTCCGGCAACAGTACCCGAAAAGAAGTGACGGTCCGCCTGGATGCCCTCGTGAGCGGACAGCGCGCAGATTTTATCGTCTTCACCCAGCCCAACGAGGCCCGCACCAAAAAAATAGACTGGAACCTACCTACTTTCGACCTCGAAGCGACCTTCGGCACAACGACCAACGCGCTTAAACCCGGGGATGCGGTCACTAAAATCAACGGGGTAGCCAGCAACCAGGCGAAAATGGACGAAGAAGAACTCTCGCCCCCTACCGCGCGCGGCAACCTCAACTACTACGCCTATGCCAATACGATCCAACTGCGCGAAGGGGAAAACCGCGTCTTGATCGAGGTGAAAACCCCCTATGGCGTCATCCAGTCGAACGAGGTTATCATCTCCTACCGCCCCAAACAGCCCAACCTGCACGTCCTCAGCATCGGAATACCGCACCGGGACTTGAAATACACTACCCTCGATGCCGAAAACTTCGCCGCCGCGTTCGAAAACCAGGCCGGCCCCGACAAAGTCTTCGGCAAAGTATATGTGGAAAAAAAGAACGCGAAAGAAAATACCCGCAACCTGGATATCCGGGCTGCTATGGAAGACCTGCGCCGCCGCTACGCCTCGGAATCTATCCCGGGAAAGATCACCAAAGACGACGTGCTCATCCTCTTCCTCTCCTCCCACGGCAAGACCGATGACAACAACGACTTCAAGATATTGGCCTCGGACTACGACCAGTACGGCGATGTGTCGAACATAGATTACAAACGGGACATCCTCGACGTGCTCAATACCATTGATTGCAAAAAATTCGTCTTCATAGACGCTTGCCACAGCGGATCGGCGGAAGGCGCGCGCCTACTCAGCCAGGCCCGCTTCGCCCTGGAAGAGATCAACGCCGCTTACCCCGGCATGAACGTCCTGACCTCCAGCCAGGTGGAAGAACTGTCCTACGAAGACGATACCTGGCGCAACGGTGCGTTTACCGAAGCTATCCTGGAAGCCTT
>JBEGMH010000285.1:0-4110 GCA_041183125.1 Bacteroidota bacterium
GCCCCTTCCCCTCCGGAGCCCACATAGCGCTCGAACGCCAGGGCCAGCCCGTGCAAGCCGCCCCAGAGCACAAAAACCCAATTTGCCCCGTGCCAGAGCCCGCCGAGCAACATCGTGGCGGAGAGGTTGAGGTAGGTGCGAAAAGTGCCTTTCCGGTTGCCGCCCAGCGAGACGTAGAGGTAGTCGCGCAGCCAGGTGGAAAGGGAAATGTGCCAACGCCGCCAGAAATCCCGGATAGAAGCGGCCAGATAAGGGGTGCGAAAGTTCTCGGGCAGGTAAAACCCCAACAACAATGCAAGGCCAATCGCCATATCCGAATAGCCGGAAAAATCGCAGTAAATCTGCGCGGTGTACGCATACACCCCCAGGAGGTTTTCCACCCCCGAGTACATCAACGGGGCATCAAAGACCCGGTCGGCTAAGTTGACGCTGATATAATCCGACAAGACCGCTTTCTTGAACAAGCCTCCCATGATCAGGAACAGCCCCCTGCCCAGCCGCTCTTTGTCCAACGCCGGCATCTGCCGGATTTGGGGTATAAAATCGGCAGCGCGCACAATAGGGCCCGCAACCAGTTGGGGAAAAAAGCTGATGTAAAACGCAAAATCCCCAAACCCGCGCAGCCACTGCCATGGGTTGCGCGCGCCGGCACTAGTCGGCTGCAAGGTACCGCGGTACACATCTATCGTGTAGCTCAAGGCCTGGAAGGTAAAAAAAGAAATCCCCACGGGCAAAGCGATATCCGGCAACGTCCAGCCTTTCGCGCCCAGGGCCTGGAGCGTCCCTATGAACCAGCGGGAATATTTATAGTAGCCCAAAAAACCCAGGCTCGACAACACCCCGAACCACATAAAGGCCAAACGCGCGGAACGCCCCCTGGAAATGAACACGAGGTGGGCTGACACGTAGTTCAGCAAACTGACCAACAGGAGCAGCAAGAGGAACCATCCGCTGGTCTTGTAGTAGAAAAAGAGGGAAAATGCCAGTAGGTACAAGGTGCGCAAGGTACTGCGCCGGTACAGGAAGAGATAGCCGCCATACAGGAGGAGGAACAACACAAAGAACTCCAGGCTGTTGAACAACAGCGGCTTGTTGGGCTGGTAGACGCCCAACGCCCGGAGGGTCTCTACGTTCCATTGCCAGGGTTCCCACATGAGGATCAGCGGTTTATGGCTATAGACGCCCGGTTATGCTCCGAGAACCCCTCCATCAGGAAATCCATGAGCAGGTGGCTCGCCTCCTCTGCCCCGCGGGCGTTGAAGTGCGTGAAGTCCCTGCTGCCCCAGCCCCGGTTTTCGACCCAATCCAACATCGCCCCCTCTCCGCCCATGGCCTCGTACATACTGAAAAACGCAGCGCCAAAATGGTATGCCGCGTTGCGTTGGGCACGGGTGATCTTAGCGATGGCGGGGTCGGTGGCCATCGTGCCGTCCTCTTGTTTCGCTGCTTTGTCCTGAACGCCTACGACCAGGAAATCCGCTTCGGGCATAGCCGTTTGGAGGTGGGCCATGACGTCTGTCATGCGCTGGGTGTACCAACCGTACTGTTTCATGCCCGCCGTGATAGCGTTCATGCCGAACTGCAGGACGACCAGGTCGTAGCCCATAGCCTGCTGGAACTGTTCCAGTACACTGCTTGGGATATGCAGCAACCCGAGGCCATCGCTGCCCCGGATCGAGTAGTTGTCTACCAAGACACCCGTCTCGCTTTCAAAACTCAGCCCATACACCGGCATATCGTCCGGAAGGGAAAACCCGATGCGCAGGCTCTTCAAAGCGCTGCCCGGCACGCGGAGCACGTTGACGCGCTTTTGGGCAGGAAGGGGATAGACCAGGGTGTCCGAAGAGCGGAATACCCTGGCGATGGCAGGCAGGGAATCTACGGCAGGGGAAGTGCCGTAGAACAAACGCGCCGAAGGGAAATAGCCTACCCCGGGGTATCGGCTGCTCGCTTTGAAGCCTGCCCAGCCTTCGGCGGTGGCAAATGCTTTGCCGGATATGCCCGGGGTCAGTTTTTTGGCGTTTTTTATCCCTACTTGATAGCTAAACCAATTCCCCGAGTCCTCCTGAAGGACGGTCTGCCGGAAATGGGGCACCGCCGGGAGTACGGACACGAAGCCCACCCCTGCCCCGCCAAAGCGTTTTTGGAGGGTGTCGCGCAGCGACTGGGACAGCAAGTCGCCCTCTATGGACGAATCGCCGAAATAGGCAATGCGAATTTGTGAATCAGAACATTTTAGGGCCTGAAAAAATTGGGCCAGCGCGTGGAACCCCCGGTAATCCCCCGGTGCCTCGACGGGCAGCGTATCGGGCAAGGAGCGGACAGGTGGTACCTGTACGGCTTGGACCAGCGTATCTTTCGGAGTAGGAACAGCAGGAACGGGGCGGATCAGCCAGGAGAAGGGCGCGTAAGAGCGCCCTACGCGCAAGGAGGCGGGGAGATATACATACAATAAGGGGTACAGAGACAACCAGAGGGCTGCCATCAGCAACACCAGGAATGCACGGGGAAAGAGGCGAACGGGGCTCGGCCCTCCCTCCGATGTCCGGTCAGTGGGCGTCACCGGGTACCCAGGCAAGGGCGGTGAGCAATCCAGCGGCGCAAGAGGGGCAGAAGCACAGGGGGCACGGGTACGAAGCAGCGCATTTTCATCGGGAGGGTTTGATGCGGTGAATGAGAAGGCTATACGCTCTTAAACCAATCCTGGAAGCTATCCCCCAAGTAAGGGACGCGCTTCTCCTCCCCGTTCAGAGCGGCCAGGATGCCAAGCGCCCACAGTAAAAAAAGCAGGATGAAGCCGAGGACGGCAACGAGCCAGCCGAGCAACGGGATGGAAGACACCATGTTACAGGCGACAAACAAGAGGTGTAGCCCCAATGTCTGCCGGAGGTGGAAGGTAGCCAGGCCCGATCTCGGTTTGTTCAGAATATACGCCACTACCCAACCGATAGGGGTCAGGTAACTGATGATGGAGACTATTTTGGGGTCCATGCCGCCCCCGCCTTGACCGTTTGCCATATCTATAGGGTTAGGGACCAGTTGCGAAGGGAATCTCCAAAGAGTCTCTTGCTGACCCCTCGCAACAAGTCTATTTAACGTATTTTTAAAAATATAAGAATAGACTCATCGCGTAAATATGCACAAAATTTCGTTCTTTGGAAAAAAAACAATGCTATGAAGAACGTTCTCACCCTTTGCCTGGCCCTGTCGCTCGGTGCGCTCCATGGCCAGGACTGCGATGCCTTCTATCTCCTTGAAGAAGGTGGTATCCTGGGCTATACCCACTACGACGCCAAGGACAAAGAGATTTCCTCTTCGGAAACCACCGTCAAAGAGGTCAAACGCTCCGGCAATGCCATCCAGGCTGTTATCGGCTATAAGATGAGCAGTAAGAACTCCAAGGAACCGATTGAAGGGCTTTCCAATGTCACCTGCCAGGACGGTATATTAAAAATGGACCTGAGCAGCCTGCTCCCCCCGCAGACGCTGCAATCTTTCGGCAATATGGAGGTAAGCCTTAGCGGCGACGGCGTCACGATCCCGAATTCGCTCAGCGAGGGGCAGAAATTGCCCGACTCCCACAATGAAATCAAAGTGGGCACCAACGGTACGACCATCATGACCCTCAGCTTCGACATCGTCGAATACGAGGTGCTCGCCCGGGAGTCGGTCAGCACCCCCGCCGGCAGCTTTGATTGCTACAAGCTCTCCTATAAAATGAATACCAAAACCATGCTCATCAACTCCAGTATGACCGTACACCAATGGTATGCCAAAGGGGTGGGCCTGGTGAAATCGGAGACCTATAACAAAAAAGGGGCTTTGGAAGGGCGCATGCTGCTGGTGAAAAAAGAATAGACTTGTTGCGAGGGAGAAAGGCAGCCTTCGCCGTATTTTCCATTCTTTTTTGTAATGTTAGCGCAGATTCCGTTGTCTGGGATGGTATAAAAAGTATCCCACCGCTCCTGCATTAAGAATAAAATAATGAACAAGTGCTTATTTTTATTATTTTATTTTAAAAATTTGTAAAAATAAGCACTCGTTCAAAATATTTTTTTGGCCATATCGGGCGAAAAAGTCTTTTGATACAAATTCAATTACCTGATAACC
>JBEGMH010000286.1:0-13219 GCA_041183125.1 Bacteroidota bacterium
GTTCAGGTTGGCCAGGGGTTTCCATCCTTTTTGTAGGCCGTCGGCCCTCGTCAGCCAGTATCGGCGCACGCTGTTGTTGGTCACGCTGAAATAGCCGACAACCTTTTCCTGTGGGTTTTTCTGGTTGCTGACGTTGCCTGTCAGCAGGGCGGCAGGGGTATCGGCCAGGCCACCGGTAGATTCGGCCTGCGAGCGCAAGACCTCCAGAAAAGCGAAATACGAAGGGGTCAGGCTGCTCTGTTTGACTTCTATCAGGCAGGGTCGGTTGAAGTTGAAGGGAACATAGCCCACGGATTTCCGTATGAGCTGCTTTCCGTCTATGTAGAGGTCAGAGACCGCGTTGTTCGGGGAGAAACGTATAATATCGTAACAGGCGGTGGCACAAAAGTTGTCGCGGGTGATCTTTACCCCCGGGGTTCCGTAGAGATCCTCCCCGCATTGCTCGGGGTTCCGGCCCTCGCGGTAGCAGAACTGGCAGTATTCCTGCTTCTCCCACTGGGTGATTAGCCATCGGTAGTAGTTCTTCTTTGCGGGGTCGTCCTGCATGTCTATGAAAATCTCATAAGCGTTTTCAGCTTCCCCATTTGGGTTGAGCACGCCGTACACTTGGTTTAAGGAAGCCGTATCGGGCAGGATTTCTGGGGTGGAGAGATAATCTTTCCCATCTACGCAAAACCGCAGTTGGTACGATCGGCCCACCCGGAAAACGTCGTTCCGCGTCAGGTAGTAATACCCCTCACCCCCCTCCCGGAACGGAACGCTCTCCCGATTGTCCAGGAGAAGCTCCATCTCCGCACCTTTCAAGGGCACGGGTTTGGCGTACAGGGTACTCGACAGGCTGAGCTGTACCGCCAGGTCGCTGCTGTCGGCAAGCGCATGGTAGTTCAGGATGCCATCTACGACCAGGAAATCTGCTTGTTTGGGCCGCCCGACTTCCAGCTCTTCGATACATCCCGGGCAACCGAGCAGGGCGGCGGCAAGTAAAAGAAAAAAAGGTTTCATACTCCCCGATAAAGCGGATACCCCGTTCCCATTTTGCTTCCTACAGCTCGTTTGGGATTTTTGGGGAGCTAAAAAAAATTTCGTCATCTGTCTAAGATTCAAACAAAAAGGCAAAGGACGGACAAAGATGCCCCTATCTTGTCCTCTTAGAATACTCCAAAAGTGCTCTTGGTAGAAAGGGAAAGGCAGGCTATAAATGTAATTATTTTTGAACTGATTTGTTTTTTATTCTGTTAATGTGGGAAATAAAAATACCTCTTTAAACGCATGTATTTCTTTTTAAAATAATATTTCTTTTATGAAAAAAATATACAATTTTATTTTGCATTTATTGTTTTTAACAGCGTTGGTTCCCCATGGGCAGGCACAGGATCTGGTCTCTGCGACCTTAGTCAGGGGGTTTAGCGCTGCGGAAGTAGGGGCTTCCCTGCCCGTTCCGGGTTTGGCCAAGTACGATGTACGGGCGTATCGTTTGCGGTACACGACCACCGGGGTAAAAGGGCAGCGGGACACCGCGTCGGGGCTGGTGGTATATCCGGTCCAAAAGAACACCGCCTGGCCTATGCTGGTCTATCAGCACGGTACTGCCTCTTCGCGGGAAGCCGTGCCGTCCCGCATGAGCGCGGAAGCGACGGTAGGCTTGATCGCCGCCTCCCTGGGCTACGTCGCCGTGCTGCCCGACTACCTGGGGCTTGGCGATTCCAAGGGCTTCCACCCCTACGTCCATGCCAAAACGCAGGCTTCAGCGGGGGTGGACTTGATGTTAGCCACGCAGAAGTTCACAGCAAACGAGCAAGTAGGCCTCAACAGCCAGGTTTTTGTGACGGGCTATTCACAGGGCGGGCATGCGTCTATGTCGCTGCACCGCGCCCTGGAAACCGAGAAGAGCAGTACCTTCCGCGTCACGGCAGCAGCCCACTTGTCAGGCCCATACAGTATTTCCGGGGACACGCGGGGCAGGCTGCTCAGCGAGCAAGAGTATTTCACGCCCGGATATGCCTTGTACACCGTACTTTCCTACAATATGGCCTACAACCTGTACCCCAATCTGAACCAGTTCATCCGGGCACCTTACCTGCAAGTAGCGGAAGACTTTTTCACGGGCAAAGAAAGCCGACTGGACACAGTCCACCTCCGCTTGTCGCGCCTTTTGGTACAAGAAAAAGGCAAGGTAATTCCCCGGTACATCTTCCAGGACAGCCTGCTCAGTGCGATTGCGAACCAGCCCAACCATCCCGTGAACGTGGCCCTGCGCGACAACGACGTGTACAACTGGGGCCCTAAAGCCCCCACCCGTTTGTTCTACTGCAAAGCCGATGAACAGGTCATCTATACGAACAGCCTCCTGGCCGATTCCGTGATGAAAGCCCGGGGCGCCGTGAATGTGGGCGCAGTAGACGCGGGCAGCACCCTCAACCACGGGCAGTGCTTCCAACCGGCGATGTTGTCGGCTATTTTCTTCTTCAGCCAGTTCCAGGAAATCAAAACCGACACAAGGGATGAAGCATTCGCCCTCCCGATCCGCATGTACCCAAACCCCGCCTCCGGCAGCGTGGCGTTGGAACAGATCCCCCCGGGTAGCCAGGTAGCGCTGATGGACATTTCCGGGCGCTTGCTGCACCTCGTACAAGCTCAGGAAGACCCACTCCATATCCCTCTGGACGGTCTCCAGACAGGCCTTTACCTCCTGCGGGTCCGTTCTAACAACAGCACCTGGACCGGCAAGCTGAGCGTCAGATAAGACGGCGGACCTGGGTAGAGGCGTCCAGCCGGAAATCCGACTTTAGGTCGAGGAGTAAAAGCCCCGGCGTTTTGCCGGTTTCGATACTGCCCAGGTCTGCCTCAAACCCCAACGCTTCGGCCCCGTTGAGGGTAGCCCAGCGCAAAACCGTGTGAAAAGGCACGTAAGATTGATAGCGGAGAATGGTTTTCATCTCCTCTAATATGGAAAGCTGCCAGTTGGAGGTCAGGCTGTCGGTGCCAATCGTCACTTTCGCCCCAGTGTCCATGAAAACCTGGTAGTTGGGCAGCCTGTTTTCAATGTACAGATTGGCATTGGGACAGGTAGCCCAATACACCTGAGGGTTCCAGCGCTGTGCCGCTTCGATGTCCTCCCGAGAAGTCAGGGTGTTGTGCACGAACAACGCCCGGGTATCCGGCCGGAGGTGTTCCAGGGTGTAAAAAATAGAATTTTCCCCCCTCGGCGCAAAATGGTCCAGGCTAAAGCCAAACTGCTCCAGGAAAGTCTTGAAGCCGCCTGTCTTGTACTGGAACAGCTCGTTCTCATGCGGGGTCTCCTGGTTATGTATGCTGACCGTAACCCCGCGCTCATTGGCTTGGTTAATGCGCCGGAATAAATTGGGCGAAACCGTGTAAGGCGCATGTGGCACACAACTTTTCCGGTTGCCGTTGCCCGAGCTTTGCGCCTGAAAAACATCGTAGTACCGCTCAAAAGTAGAGTCTGCCAGGTGGTCCTGCAGGAAATCGAACATTTCGACAAAGGTGTAGTAGCGCAGTGGGCTCTTTTCCTTGCAGACAGCCGTATCGGCTTTGTTGGAGATATCCCCGACGGCTACGATACCGCCCTCGTACATTTCCCGGTCTGCCCGCTCGATAGCATCCAGGATCTCCTCCATGGCAATTTCCCGCATAGAAACGACGCTGTGCAAAAAAGGCAGGAGGGTCGTGCCGGTATGCACCCGGCCTTTCATGTGCGATAGCTCCAAATGGCAGTGCGTGTTGACGAAGCCGGGCACGATGGCCCCCCGATAGATTTCAATCCCCGCCGGGTCATAGCCCCTTCGGTGCCCTATTTCCAGGATTTTCCCATTGTCGTCGCATACGACAACCCCCTCGGGGATGGGTTCGGCAGCTATAGGGCAGATATAGTCGGCGCTAATTTTACGCATAGTGTGTTGTTTTCAGTAGATGTGACTTACTACCAGGGACAGACGAGCAGGCCGTTTTTCATACGGGGTTCGAACCAGGTGGACTTGGGTGGGAACACCATGCCCCGCGCTGCAATCTCCAGGAAGCGCTGTATGGAAAGGGGGCTGATACAAAAGGCCGCCCGGCCTGTGCGCTCGTTTGTTTTATCCCGAAGGGCATCTATCCCGGCCGGGTTCTCGACATAAGAGATGCGCGGTTCTTCGCGGATATTTGTAATACCTAATATATCCCTGAAAACCAGCTCATTGAGAAGTTGTGCATCCGAAACCCATGGATTGTTACCCCATGCAGGCTTCCATTGGAGTTGATACCAGGCATGGTCTAAAAAGAGCAACATCTCCCGCTCCTGAACCGGCATCTCCACCTCTTTACAAGGCTGTATGGTGCAACGGGAGGAGAGCGCCTCCAAAAATGCAGGGCCGGACAACCCGTCGAGGTCTATAATCCGATGGAAGCCATGGATCTCCAATTCGTCCGGGCCGAAAAAAGCACACATCAGACGGCTAAACGGTTTTTGCGGGTGCTGCTGGTGCAGCGCTGCCGCTGCCGCGCAACGGTGATGGCCGTCGGCGATAAAGGCCATCGGCATCTCTTCCCTGAACAAGCGCTGCAAAAGGGCTATCTGCCCGGGGTCTTCCACTGCAAACAGCCGGTGCGCCACGGGCTCCGCCCGCTGGGCAATTTCCAGGGTAGGCGGCTGCAAGGTTATTTCCCGAACCCATCCCCTGATCCGGTCGGATGGGAAGTAGGTGGCCAATACCGGTTTCGTAATCGCCTGCTGGCTAATAAACAGGGTTTCCTGTACTGCTTCTTTTTCCGAAATAGTGCTCTCGTGGATTTTGAGACGCCCTTCCAGGTAATCCCGGATGTCGAGAGCAGCTACGATGCCCCGGAAGCGGTGCAAGGGCGTGACCATTTCATACCCGAAAACAGCGGGGACTTCCCGCCGTTTGAAGTATCCTTCCGACAGCAACCGCGGATAGTCGTCCTTGCAATTTTTGAAAAATGCATCCGGGTCCCGAATGTTTCCGTCGCAGGGCAAAAGAGCCTGGAAAGGATGAATCTGCATAGCGATAAAGCGTTTGACGAGACTGTCTCGGCTGCAAAAATACCCTTTTTTGGGTTGCTTTTACACGTTTTTAAAGCTCGCCCCAGGGTAAAACCCACTCTTTTCACCACTTCACCGACCCCTTACAACAAGTCTGCCAAAACCGTGCATCCTTGCACAAAATCCCTTATCTTCGCGTTTTTGAACGCAAAAAGCGAACATGGGAAAGAAATATATGATCACTTCGGCCTTGCCGTATGCCAATGGTGCCCTGCACCTTGGCCATCTGGCGGGCGCATACTTGCCCGCGGATATTTACGTGCGCTACCTGCGTCTGATGGGGCGCGACGTACTCTGGGTATGCGGTTCCGATGAGCATGGCGCAGCCATCACCATCCGCGCCAAAAAAGAAGGTGTAAGCCCGCAGGAGATCATTGACAAGTACCACGCCCTGAACAAAGAGACCTTCGCACGCCTGGGCATCTCTTTCGACTACTACCACCGGACCAGTGCTGCCCTGCACCATGAAACCGCACAGGGGTTCTTCACCAAACTGCACCAGCAGGGCGACCAGTTTGAAGAGCGCACGATCGAGCAGTACTACGACGAGGACTACCAACAGTTCCTGGCCGACCGGTATATCGTCGGTACCTGCCCAAAGTGCGGCCACACCGAAGCATTTGGCGATCAGTGCGAACAGTGCGGAACCGCCCTGTCGCCCCTGGAACTCGTCGCCCCGCGCTCTACGCTCAGCGGCAAAGCCCCGGTGCTCCGACCGACCAAGCACTGGTACTTCCGGCTCGAAAAACACGCCGACTGGCTCCGCGATTGGATTGAAAACGGACGACTCGACGGCAAGTACCACCATGACCCCGAAGCCTGGAAACGCCATGTGGTAGGACAGTGCCTCTCCTGGCTCGACGCCGGCCTGCAGCCCCGCGCCATTACCCGCGACCTGGACTGGGGCATCCCCGTGCCGCTCCCCGAGGAGGAAGCAAAGGGCAAAGTACTGTACGTGTGGTTCGATGCCCCGATCGGGTACATTTCTTCGACCCGTCAGTGGGCGCTGGAAAATGGGGCAGACTGGGAAAGCTACTGGAAGGGCGATGACGTGGAACTCATCCACTTTATCGGCAAAGACAACATCGTGTTTCACTGCATCGTTTTCCCGGCTATGCTCAAGGCACACGGTGGGTATGCCCTGCCCAAAAACGTACCCGCCAACCAGTTCCTCAATTTTGAAGGGCAAAAGTTCTCCAAATCGCGGGGCTGGGGCATCGAACAGCACGATTACCTCGAAGAGTTTGCCCATTTTCCCAACAAAGAAGATGCCCTGCGCTACGCCCTCATCCGCAACATGCCGGAAAACAGGGACGCTGACTTCCGATGGGATGAGTTTTGCGACTTCCACGACAAGGAATTAGCGGATAACCTGGGCAATTTTGTGAACCGGGTGATCGTGCTCACGGAAAAATATTTCAACGGCGTCGTCCCGGAAGCCCCCGAAGGCTTGGCTTACCTGCTGAAGCCTGCCGCTGCCCTGGCACAACGCATGACGGAGGAGCTGGAAGCCTTTAGTTTCAAAGCTGCCAGCCTCACTTTGATGGAACTATCGTCTTTTGGGAATACTTATTTACAGGATGCTGCCCCCTGGGCTTTGTTCAAAGAAGACCCCCAAGACCCCCGGATTCGGGAGACCATGGTAGTATGCCTGCAAATCGTGCGCCTGATCAGCGTCTTGTGCGAGCCGTTCATCCCGTTTACGGCACCCCGCATCTGCGCACTGCTCGGCACCCGGCCCCCCGTAAGAGGAGCGTTGGCAGAAATCCTGGATGCCTTGTCCCGTGGGGAAAGTACCTTGCCCGCAGGGACCCGCATCGGTCAGGCGGAGGTCCTGTTCCCCAAAATTTACGACCGGAAAGACAACAGCCGCCTGGAAATTATCGAACGCCAAAAAGCAAAGCTCAACGCAATTATGGAACAAGACAAAGGAAGCACTGCCGAACGGCCAGCGTTCAAAGAAGCCGTTTCGTACGACGACTTTGCAAAACTCGACCTGCGCACGGGAACCATCCTGGAGGCCGAGGCCGTACCCAAAGCAGATAAACTCCTTAAACTGCTTGTTGACCTGGGGTCTGAACAAAGGACGATCGTATCCGGTATCGCGCAGCACTTCGATCCGGCCAAAATCATCGGGCAGCAAGTAGTGATTGTAGCCAACCTGGCCCCGCGCACCCTGAGGGGCATCGTATCACAGGGCATGATCCTGACCGCAGAAAACGAAAAAGGAGAGCTGATGTTCGTATGCCCAGCTACTTCGTTTGGGAACGGCTGGACAGTAAAATAAGGGAGCCTTAACGCACGGGGGGCCGGCGGCGCTTGCCGCCCGGCTTGATGGGCATTTGGCCTCCCTTGAAGGTCCCCATGCGGGTCGCAGCCTTGATTTGTCCTTGTTGTTGGAAAGCTTTTTCAACCTGTGCGATTTGCTCCTTGAGAGAGGGCTCCGTTACTTTGAGCTGCTTCAGGTTGCGGTAGTGTACTTCCGCCTGCTTCCAGCGGCTCTTGTTGATCTGCACGCTGGCCAACTGGATTTCGATCATAGCTTTCTCATTGTCGCTGGGCAGGTTCAGCGTCTGGGCTTTGAGCAACCAGGCTTCGCCCTCGTCGGTGTTCTTTTGGGCCATGGCCAAGGAGCCTTTGATCAAATAGTAGTAAGCGCGGTTGGTCACATACAGCAAGCGGGGGCTGAGCGTGAGCTTCAGCCGCTTTTCAGCCGCGCCCAAATCGCCGCCCTGCATGATCAGGGCGGTAGATTGTACCGTGCCTAACAGAAGATAGCCGATGAGCAATACCAAAAAGGCCAGAAAAAACGGAAAGGCATACCAAAAGCCAAAAGCAATCGTCAGGGCTATGCCAGCCAACAGGGAAAGGCCCATCAGGGCGAATCGCAGGTAAATATTTATCGAAAACATATCCAGAGTTTGATGAGGGCAAAGGTAAGAAAAGGGAATCTTTCCACACGGGATTTCAGTTTTTTTCGAAAAAAGGCGTTTTATGTTGTCAAAAAATACTCGAATCTTAAAAATCAAATAGCTGAAAATCATTTTTTTAATTAAAAAAACAAGCGTTTTAAACGCGTTTTTACCCTATCTTTTAAGCGATAAAGTGGACTTGTTTGAATGGCTTTGGAATGCGTACCTTTGTAGGAACTAAATCCATTTTTTATGAAAAACAAAGCAATTCAGGTACGGAAAGGCAGTTTCACATCGTTAATTGCCGGTATTGTTGAGCAAAAATCCATCATTGTACTGGACGAAACTCGACGATGATCAAAATGGGCGGAAATATGTGGACAATTACCCGACGGTACTTTTTGCTTGCTTTTCTCCTCGTATTTGCGTACACAGGGGCGCTTGCGCAAAAACTTTCCCTGTTCGACCGAATCTCGGAAGCAATAGATTTAGAACTGGAACTGGTCACGGATTTGAAGATGCTGCAAGGGCAGCGCAACTCCAATACGTATCAGGAGGCCACCTTGTCGTATCGCCTGGATAAAAAACAAGAGGAATCCTGGAACATACACTTGCGCTCCAGGGGAAAATACCGCCGCCGTGTCTGCGTGTTTCCGCCCATCAAACTAAAGTTCTCCAAAGAGGAATTGAAAGCCAGAGGCTTGAACTCCGATAACGAGTTCAAGCTGGTGACGCATTGTGTGGAAGGCGATGCCGGGAAAGACTATATCCTGCGGGAGTTTCTGGCCTACAAACTCTTCGAAGAAATTGCACCGGTACACTTTAAGGCGCAGTACGTCAAGGTGCGCTACAAAGACAGCAAATCCTCCGACCGCCTAAGTGCCTGGGGTATCTTGCTGGAAGATGAAAAAGCCTTAGAGCGGCGCTCCAAAGGGGAAATATGCAGCAACTGCTTCAACCTACCGAAGTCGGGCTTCGACCTCGAACAACTGAAACGCGTATATCTATTCGAATACCTGATCGGCAATACCGACTGGAATACGGCCATGGTGCGCAACCTGCTCCTCATACAGCCCAAAGCAGGGGCTGGCGCAGTCCTGGTACCCTATGATTTCGACTTCTCCGGTTTTGTGAATGCCTCCTACGCCTTGCCGAACCAAGACTATCAGCAAAAGAGCGTGCGCGACCGGGTTTTCCTGGGATCCGAATGTACCGATGCAGAACTGGCACCTACCATCGCCTACTTTCGGGAAAAACGCCCCGCCCTGGAAAAAATCATCTCCGAGTTCAAGCTGCTCAGTACGGTCTCCCGAGATGATTTGATGCAATACCTGGACAGCTTCTACCGGGAGTTGGAGTCAGGCACCTTACGCCGCCCACCCGCTAAGTAGAAACGTGGCACACCAGCCCTACCGCAGCCACTCCCGGTCGCTGACCAGGATCCAGTTGGTGCCGGTATCCAGGTAGGTCGCGTCGGGGAAGACGGGTAGGAACAGCTCCTCAAAAATCCGGGTCGCTTGTTTTCTGTCTTCGGCCCCCATAGAATAACAGTTGAACAACAGCAGCCCTTTTTCGGCTAGAATACGGGCCAAATGTGCCATAAAGCCCGGCTGGGTAACCGACTCCGGGATGAGGTCTTCCAAAAAGATATCCACGCAGATGAAGGGGTACCGCCTGTCGGGGCAGGCCGTCACAAAGGGGATAGCGTCGGCACAATAGATGTCGAACGTGGACGCGAGCCGGGAGAGCGTATAGCGCTGTGCCAACTGGATGACGACTTCGTCTATTTCGACTACCGTGTAGTGGTAGCGCTTGCCGTACTTCTTTTCCAACATTTCGGGGATGCTGCCCAGGCCCAGCCCGAGCAGTAGGACCTCTTCGACCGGGCGGGTATCCAACACCAAACTCGAGAATGCGCGCCGAAAATTGGTATATAAATCGCTGAAAGAGTAGATGGCCTTTTCTGTGCTCAGTTGTAGGCGGCCCTGCTGCAGCGATACGTGTAGCTCCGGGTGTATGTCGCTGGATACCGTTTCCAGGGGGACTTCCATGAAGTAGCTGAGCAGGCGCTTCCCGGCAGGGATGTCGTCGGCCCTATTGCCCGGGTTGCTTTTCCCAGCTTCGGAGTGGCGCGGTTTCTTCAAAGAGGCGTATTATGGTGAGTCTGTCCTGGATATCCAGGCTTTGCTGTCGCCGTTCCATCATCTGTTCCATCGCCCGGACGGCGTGTTCCAGGTCGTGGGTCCCTATTTGGGCAGGACCCGCCTCCGTGAACGGGGGGATGAAATTCCGGGGGTAATGCGAACCGTACAGCGTGGAAGCTAATCCGATGGAGGTGCCGGAATTGATCATCATATTGATACCCAGCCGTGCGTGGTCGCCCATAAACAGACCGCAGAACGCACTGCCACTGGGCTCAAAGCGCTGGCTCGCGTAGTCCCAGAGTTTGATTTCCTGGTAGTCGTTGCGCAGGTTGGACACACTGGTGCCCGCGCCGATATTACACCACTCCCCGACGAAAGAATGCCCCAAAAAGCCGTGGTGTGCTTTGTTGGAATAGCCCTGGAGGATGGAGTGGTCCACTTCTCCTCCTACCTTGCACCAAGGGCCTATTGTGCTGGATCCGTATAGTTGCGCCCCCATCCGGACGGAAGCATGGGCGCATACGGCCACAGGACCGCGCAGGCAGGCGCCCTCCATGACCTCAGCATGGGCACCAATGTAGATCGGCCCGTTGCGGGCATTGAGAAAAGCACCTTCCACTACGGCACCTTCTTCTACGAAGATGCGCTCTGCTGCGATCACACAGTTGGTAGCCGATAGGGGCTGCGATTTCCGTCCGGCGGTCAGCAGGTGGAAATCCGATTCCAGGGCCTCGGCATTGAGTTGGATCAAGTCGTTGAGGCCATTGATTTTGTGGAACGCAAACCCCTCGACGGAAAGGGGGTGCAGCATGTCCACCTCTTCGTCGTTGATGAGTTTCCGGAGCTGCTTGCGGTCGAGTTTGGCAGCGATGAGCTCGTCCTGGTGTACGTAGGCATCCCCAAACTCCATGTTGCGGAGCAAGCGGCATAAGGGCAAGGAGGGGAGCACCGTGGCATTGATGACTAAATTTTCCTCGCCTACTTCGAGATGGTAGCGCTCGGCAAGGTGGTCTTCCGTAATAAAAGACACTTTACACCCCATCCAGCGCTCCCACTTTTCCCGGATGCTGAGGATGCCCACCCGCAACTCTCCGACCGGCCTCAGATAGGTGAGCGGAAGAAGGTGGCTGCGCACGTCGCTGTCGAAAAGAATGATGTTGCCCATATACCGAACCCGTTAATCCTGTTGGACAGGCCATATAGCAGCTAAGGCCGCTCCAAAAGTTATTTTGAAACAGCCTTTTGCAGGTAATGGATTTTTGTGCTTATTTTTTGGCAAATTTCGAAGAAGCAAACTTCTTGTTGAACTTGTCAATACGGCCTGCCGTATCCACAAATTTCATTTTTCCGGTAAAAAACGGGTGCGACATGCTGGAGATCTCCAATTTCACCAACGGGTACTCATTGCCGTCTTCCCATACGATCGTGTCTTTGGTGTTGGCGCAAGAACGGCCCAACCACGCTTCGTCCACAGAAAAGTCCTTGAACACTACCGTGCGGTAACTCTTAGGGTGGATATCATTTTTCATAATGCCTTGTCTTTTTCTATTAGCGTGCAAAGATAATACCCTTTTTTATAAAAAATAGTAAAAAAGCCTGAACTTGTTGTGCCGAACATGCAAAAAACAAGACGATGTCTCAAATTGCTTTTCCAAAGGGGCTTAAACGTGCTGCCGCTATGGTCGTACTGCGCTATGAAGACCAGTTTTTGCTGCTCAAGCGCGCCAAACCGCCCTTTGTCGGCCACTATCTTCCGGTCGGAGGCAAACTAGAGCCCCACGAAGACCCCCACAGTGCCGCTGTGCGGGAACTGCGCGAAGAAACGGGCATGACCGTGGAAAAACTGCAGTACGGGGGCGTATTGATCGAAACATCGCCGACAGAGTACAACTGGCAGAGCAGCATCTACCTGGCAGATATTCCCTGGCAGACTCCCCCGGAATGCCCCGAAGGCGAATTGGAATGGGTGCCGTTTGCACAATTAGCACAAGTGCCTACCCCGCCCACTGATGGGCAAATCTATCAGTACCTGGTCGAACAACGGCCTTTCGCCTTCAACGCCGTCTATGACGAGGCCCTGAACCTCTTGTATATGGTCGAAGAGATTCAGGGCATACGGGTCCTTTAGCGGTTATCGTTATCGTCTGGCCCATGGCTCTTATCGCGGAAACGCCCGAAACGCCCCACGCGAAAGGTCAGGGAATAAAAAGCGCCCCGGAAGTCCTCGTTGCGGTACCCCTGGCCGGAATCGGCCCCGTCGAGATAGCGATAGCCAACCGAACCCGCTACGCGCATCCAGGTCGTGAGGTTGAGCTCGATACCGCCCTCCGGAGTGACCACTGCCACGTAATCCAGGTCGTCGTAGCGGAGATCGGGGGCGTTGAAGTCCATTTCGACCACTCCCCAGCCCATCCGCGCACCCCCGTACAAATGGACCAATTTATGAGAAGGGACAGAGAACCCCAACCAGAGGCCGGTATGGGCCAGGTTTAATTCTTCCAGGCGCGGGTTGTTTTGCAGGATATGCCGAAGGTTGAAGTTCGCCATACCATACGCTCCGAGGAAAAAATTTTCGAATACCAATCCGCCGCCTCCGCCTACGGAAGTGCCCAGGTCTTTGTTTACGCCCCATTCGGTAAGGGCGCTTCCAAAGGCGCCCACAAGTCGGGCCCGGCCTAACAAAGTCTCCTGGCGCTGCCCCAGGGATTGCCCGTACAGGAGCACCAGGGCGCAGCAAGTCAAAATCCACTTTTTAGCGTTCATATTGCTTCGTTTTTAAAATAGGATAACAAATGGACGGGTGCGAAGAAGGGTTACCAAAAGCGAACCCCTAACGCCAGACCGCCCCAGAATTGTACGCTCGTTGCCGCACCAGGCTTGGAAGCCGTCCAGCGGTAGGGCGGAAAACTCGTCCCCACAATCCCAGCTTCCGGATTTTTACGCCTGGAAACCATCCAGTTGGCGACCGGGCCGAAGTAGAGCCCCGCCTGCTGGTCTATTCGGTGCTCCCAGTTGACGCGCAGTTGCTGGAGCTGGTTGAGCTCCCGTGTCCAAAAGGACTGCTCGTTGATATGGGCACTGATGAGCTCTACATGGAACTGGCC
>JBEGMH010000287.1:0-3525 GCA_041183125.1 Bacteroidota bacterium
AAGCCCCTGCCGCGCCCGCCGCAGCTACCCCTAAGCCCGGCTTTGACGAGTCGCTCTACAACTCCATCAAATGGCGGCATATCGGCCCGTTCCGGGGTGGGCGCTCTGCAGCGGTCACCGGTGTGCCGGGCAAACCCAACTTGTACTACTTTGGCGCGACGGGCGGGGGCGTATGGCGCACCAAAGACGGCGGCCAGACTTGGGAGAACATCTCGGATGGTTTTTTTGGGGGTTCTATTGGCGCCATCGCCGTAGCCGAGTCTGACCATAACGTGTTGTATGTCGGTGGCGGGGAAGTGACCGTCCGCGGAAACGTATCGTACGGCTTCGGCATGTGGAAATCCACTGACGCCGGCAAGACCTGGAAACATATTGGCCTGAAGAATTCCCGCCATATCGCACGCGTGCGGATACATCCTCAAAACCCGGAACTGGTCTATGCCGCTGTATTGGGCGATTTGTTCAAATCCTCGGAAGAAAGAGGGGTGTACCGATCCAAAGATGGGGGTGCTACCTGGGAGCGCATCCTTTTCGCCAATGCCGATGCAGGCGCAGTAGACCTGGTCATGGACCCCAATAACGCCCGGATCTTATACGCCTCGACCTGGCGCATCCGCCGTACCCCCTACAGCCTCGAAAGCGGAGGCGAAGGCTCCGATATCTGGAAAAGCACCGATGGCGGGGACACTTGGACCAAACTATCCGATAAAAAAGGCCTGCCAAAAGGGCCCCGTGGCATCATCGGCCTCGCCGTGTCCCCGGTCAATTCCGAGCGCGTATGGGCGCTCGTAGAAGCGAATGAAGGAGGGGTGTACCGCTCTGACGACGGGGGCGAAAACTGGAGAAAGCTCAACGAAGACCGGAGCCTGCGCCAGCGTGCCTGGTACTATACGCGCATCTATGCCGATACCAAAGACCAGGATATCGTCTACGTCATGAACGTGAGCTACCACAAATCCACCGATGGCGGCAAAACCTTTACCTCTGCCGATGCCCCGCATGGCGACCACCACGACTTCTGGGTCGCACCTGAAGACAACCAGCGCATGGTCATCGCAGACGATGGGGGCGCGCAGGTGTCGTATGACGGAGGGGAGAACTGGACCACCTACCATAACCAGCCCACCGCACAATTTTACCGCGTCGTTACCGATAACCATTTCCCCTATCGCATCTATGTGGCGCAGCAAGACAACTCCACCCTCCGCATCCTCCACCGCACGGATGGAAGCTCTATCGGCGAGCGCGACTGGGAAGAAACCGCCGGCGGCGAAAGTGCCCACATCGCCGTAGATCCCCTCAATAACGATATCGTATATGGCGGGAGCTATGGCGGATACCTGGAGCGCCTTAACCATGCCACCAAACAGAGCCAAAACATCAACGTGTGGCCGGATAACCCGATGGGATATGGTGCGGAAGGCATGAAATACCGCTTCCAGTGGAACTTCCCCATTTTCTTCTCCCCGCACAACCCCAAAAAGCTCTATGCAGCCTCCAACCACCTCCACGTCACCTATGACGGCGGACGCTCCTGGGAGCTCATCAGCCCCGATCTGACCCGCAACGACTCCGCTAAACTCGGCCCCTCGGGTGGCGAAATCACCAAAGACAACACAGGGGTCGAATACTACGGTACCATCTTTGCCACTTGTGAGTCTCCTTACGAAAAAGACTTACTCTGGACCGGCTCCGACGACGGACTCATCCACGTCAGCCGCGATGCAGGCAAAAATTGGTCCAATGTAACCCCCGCCGGAATGCCGGAATGGATGATGATCAACTCTATCGATCCCGACCCGTATGTGCCAGGTGGGGCATACGTCGCTGCTACCCGCTATAAATCCGGAGATTATCAGCCCTATTTGTACAAGACCAAGGATTATGGGAAAACGTGGACCCTCATTGTAAACGGCATTCCTGCCGATGAGTTCACACGCGTGGTACGCGCAGACCCTAAGCGCAAGGGCCTTCTCTATGCTGGTACGGAAGAGGGTATGTATATTTCCTTTGACGACGGAGCCAACTGGCAACCCTTCCAGCTCAACCTGCCTTTGGTGCCCATCACAGACCTGACGATCAAAAACGATAACCTGATCGCCGCTACCCAGGGCCGCAGCATCTGGATGATTGACGACCTCACCCCCCTGCACCAACTGAACGAGCAGGTGGCTGCATCCAGCGTAAACCTCTACAAGCCCCTGCCCAGCTATCGGATGGGCCCGGCATTCAGCTGGGGAAGGGCCTCTAAAACCGAAGGTACCAACCATCCCGGTGGCGTGATGGTACACTTTTTCCTCAAAGAGAAACCCGCAGACTCCGTAGAGGTCAAGCTCGAGTTCTTTGAATCCGACGGCGATCTCATCCGCGCATATTCTAACAAGGCAAAAGAAAACAGCGCCCGTATCCCCGAACTGAAAACAGGCGGCAACCTCTTTGTATGGAATATGCGCTACCCGGACGCAAAAGGCTTCGACGGACTCATCATGTGGGCGGCCAGCCTCACCGGCCCACGCGCCGTCCCAGGTACGTATAAAGTCAAATTGACCGTCGGAAAACAAAGCCAGGAACAGAACTTCGACATCCTCAAAGACCCGCGCGCAGATGTCAGCGACGCAGAATTGGCCGCCCAGTTCAATTTCGTGCGCGAGGTACAGGACAAAATCAACGAAGCCCACCAAACCATCCTCGACATCCGGAGCATGCGCCAACAGATGAACCATTTCCGCTCCCTCTGGAAAGAAGACCCGGCCATGAAACCGTTGATGGAAAAAGCAGATGAAATGGAAAAGAAAATTTCCATCATAGAAAATGAGCTCTATCAAACGAAGAACCGCAGCGGACAAGACCCGCTCAACTTCCCGATAAAACTCAACAACAAACTGGCTTCCGTCGGAGCTGCCGTCAACCAGGGCAATTATGGCCCTACCCGGCAAGCCCAGCAGGTCAAAGAGGAACTGTCCGGTAAAATAGATGAACAACTCCAAAAGTACCAGCAAGTCATCAATACCGACCTGCCCGCCCTGAACCGCATGGTCAAAGAAAAAGGCGTGGAAGCGATACAACTGAAACAGGAAAAGAAATCTTCCTGATCAACGTTTAGAAATTGGAACTTGTGGCGAGGGGAAAAAAGAGCCTTTGGGCCCCCCTCGCCACAAGTCTATAGATAACCAATGTCTTAATACTATGAGCCTTGCAGACGCCCTGTCAGAATCTTTTCACATACTCCTTCCTGGCAAACGTGTTCGGTTTCAGTTAGATGAATTTGTAAAAAATATAATTTTTACAAAAGAACACAAATTGAAATATTATTTTATTTTTGCTTTAATATCCCTTCTGCCTAGTCTATTGAACGGCCAGGACAAGCTCGTCGTTTCCCGTGCCCGGGCAGTAGATATCAGCAGCCGGGTATACCATGTAGCCGTGGATGGGGAAAACAACAAATGGGTAAGTACCGACAAAGGTTTGTTCAAAGTAAAAAACCCGGAGGTAGGGGAACCCGTGTCGCTGGCCACCGGTACCTCT
>JBEGMH010000288.1:0-3366 GCA_041183125.1 Bacteroidota bacterium
CCTTGATGATCCCCTCGCAACAAGTCTAATATAAATATTATGAATCAGCAACCCAGATTACTCGTTTTTTGCACGTTAAGCACGGGTTTAGACGCTATTGCGGAAGTCCTTCGGCAAGGATATAAGGTTTCTACAATCGTCGGAGTCAATCCCTTGCGCGGAGATTCCATAAAAATCAGTGGTTTTATAGATATCAAGTTGTTCGCTGCCAAGTGGTCAATCCCATATATCTATATGAGCCGCTACGACATGAAATCAGAAGCGGACCGCCAACGAATTGAATCCCTGGAATTTGACTTAGTTTGGGTAGCAGGCTGGCAGCGGCTTATCCCCGGTTGGGTCTTGGCAAGAGCCCCACTCGGAACCTTGGGCAGCCATGGTAGTCCAGACGGAATACACGGGGGACGAGGTAGGTCGCCTCAAAATTGGGCCATCATGTTTGGGTGCCAACGTTTCGACCTCGCCCTTTTTCGGATTACAGAAGGGATTGACAACGGACCTGTTATTGCCGAGCGTTCCTTTTTTTACAACGAGACGGATGATATCGGCATTAGCTACAAAAAGGTTTCCCTTTGCTTGGCATCCATGGTATTGGAAGTATTGAAAAACCCCGGCCTATTAGAAGCCGGTTATGACCAGCCGGAAAATGCTTTTTATTACCCTCAGCGCTCCCCGGAAGACGGTTTTGCAGACTGGAACCTGACCCAGCTTGAAATATGGGCACACTGCCGTGCCTTGACTACCCCTTATCCTGGTCTTCGAACGAAATCCGATGGTGGAGAGATCATCATCTGGAAATGCCTGCCTTTTGATGATACCATAAGAGGGGCAGCAGGACAAGTGGATATGGTTTTTGAGGATAGCTGTTTTTTGGTCTCTTGCGGAGACGGTAGAGTCCTGGTCCAAGAGTATGAAATAGTCGGTGAATCTTTCCCCATAACAAACGGCATGCAGCTCATTAGCCTCGAATTTTCAGGGACACTATCTGCCATTGTGGCAAAACACCAGGCTAAATATCCTCAAATGCCGGTTACACAGCGTATTTTAAGGAGGTTGCCGAAATAGCACGAGGGGCGGAAAAGTCCTTTTTGCCCCCTCGAGGATTCCCCTCGCAACAAGTCTATTCATTCAGGTTCTAAACCCACCAGAACACCATGGCCCAAAGCATTTCGTTTTCCCCCGCCGGCTACCGGGATGTATTACACCAGATCCAGGACCGGGGATACACGTTCGCAAAAATGGCCGATTCGCAGTTGCAAGCGGACGGGCCTGTAGCTATCCTTCGCCACGACATTGACTTCAGCGCGGAATATGCGCTGCAGATGGCGCGGCTTGAATCGGAGGAGGGAGCTTGTGCCACCTACTTTTTCATGACCACTTGTGCGTATTACAACCTCTTTACGGACAGGAGCCGGGAGGTATTGGCCGAAATCGTGGACCTGGGCCACGAAGTCGGGCTGCACTGGGATTCGCGCTTTCTGCCCGCCCGACCGGAAGATTGTGCGGATTTTTTCAAAGCCCAATTGCTCTTGTTGTCGAGTATCACCGGGGAAAAGGTGCTTTCTTGCTCCCAGCACATCCCGACGGATACGCCCGCTTTTGACATAAGCCCGTTCATAACATTCAACGCGTATTCGAGCTTGATCAACCAGCGCTACCAATACGTGTCCGACAGCTCTATGGCCTGGCGCAAGACCACTCCCCTGGACTTGATCGCGCAAGGCGTGGACATGCAGTTCCTCTCCCACCCGATATGGTGGATGGCAGAGGGGGAAACCCAAGCCGATAAAATACGGAACATGTCGGCACAAGCCGAACAAGCCCTGCGCGACAACAGCGAGGAGTACCTGGTCTATATGCAGAAAGTACTCGACGACCGGGAGCGCTTCGACCAATATTTCCGGGACACACAAAAAACATTCAAATAGGGTTAACCCGACAAATACCACATTGATATGCCAGTTCCATTTATTGATTTGAAACGCTTTGAGCCAGGCTTTCTAGACCGTTGGAACGCCGAAGTGGCCGCTATGTCATCGAATACGCAGTTTATCGGGGGCAAAGCGATTGAGACGCTCGAAAGCCGGCTGCAGGCTACCTGTGGAGCGCAAGCGGTCAGTTGCGCCAACGGAACAGATGCCCTTCAGTTGGCACTCCGCGCCCTCGGGGTGGGCCGGGGGGATGTAGTGCTCCTGCCTGAATCCACCTTCTGGGCGACCTTTGAAGCAGTCGTGAACGTGGGGGCAGACCCCCATACGGTAGATTGCAACCTGGAAGACCAGGCCATCGAAGTTGACCTGGTGGCTAGCCTGCTCGAGAGCGTCCGCCCCAAAGCGGTTATCGCAGTGCATCTGTATGGTTGGGGTAGCGCCCGCCTGCACGAGTTGCGCAGCCTTTGCCGAGAAGCCGGCGTACCCCTTTTGGAAGATGCCGCCCAGGCATACGGGGTGAGCTTGGACGGGGCCACGCTTTTTTCAGGGGCCCTGGTCGCCACGACCTCTTTTTATCCGGCCAAGGTACTAGGGGCTGCTGGCGACGGAGGGGCCGTCTTTTGCCAGGACGAAGCCCTGGCAGCCAGAATCCGCTGCCTGGCCAACCATGGGCGAACCGCCCATTACGGACATGGCGAAGTGGGCTGGAACTCGCGCATGGACGCACTTCAGGCAGCTTTTGTGAACCTGTCCATGGACTACATAGACCAGCGCCTCGCCTCCCGGAGAGCCTCCGCGCAGGTTTATCGCGAGCGGTTGCGACACCTCGAACCCCGCTTGAAGGTGGTGGATGCTCCCTCGGGCTATGTGGAAAACGGCTACTGTAACGTGTGCCTGGTACACCGCGACGAGGATAAAAAGAACCTGGAAGCGAAATTGAAAGAACACGGCATAGGCTTTGGCAATATCTACCCGTCGCCTATGTCAGAACAGCCGGGCGCAAAGGCATACCTGCACGGAAAAACTGGGACGGGACAAGCTGCCTGGCTGTGCAGCCATGTGGTCAACCTCCCCCTTTTCCCCTATATGTCCGATGCCGAACTCGACGAAGTCATTGGGGTCGTCGAAACTGCCTTACCCGTCTGATAAATACAACCAACGAATACAATATGGGACCAATAAAATATGCCGTTATAGGGGTCGGAAACATGGGCAAAAACCATGTGCGCTCCCTGAGCGAGATGCCAGAAGTAAACCTCGTAGCCCTGGCCGATGCCAACGCCACCCTTGCAGGGCAATTGGCCAAACAATACAACTGCCAGGGATATACCGATTACCTGGAAATGATCGAGCGCGAGGATATCGCTTGCGTTTCCGTATGCGTACCCACTTCCATGCACCTCGAGGTCGCTTCGGCTTGTATGCGCAAGGGAAA
>JBEGMH010000289.1:0-11068 GCA_041183125.1 Bacteroidota bacterium
TGGCCAATATGCCCGCTTTTTTCAGCAAATTGGACATACGCGCCACGGCAGTAGGTTTGATCAGTTTTGCCATCATGATGTTTTGGGGGAAGATACAGGGCGGCTTTTTGAAAAAAGTACCGGCAGCGCTCGTCGTATTGCTCTTCGCCATCCCTGCTGAGCTCCTGCTGGACTTCAAGCACACGGAGCCTCCCTACGCACTGGTGCACATCGGCAACCTGATCGAGAACATCCGGGTCAATGTGGATTTTGGAGGTTTGGCGCAGACCGGGGTATTCGTCAAGTACGTCATCATGATCGCCCTGGTAGGGTCCCTGGAATCGCTGCTCACCGTAAAAGCTATAGACATGATGGACCCCTGGAAGCGCAAGTCGAACGCCAACCAGGACTTGATCGCGGTCGGGGTGGGGAATACGGTCGCCGCCGTCTTGGGCGGCCTGCCCATGATTTCGGAAGTGGCGCGTAGTTCTGCCAACGTGGCCAATGGTGCCAAGACCCGCTGGGCAAACTTTTTCCACGGGTTCTTCATCCTGGTCTTCGTGGCTTTTGCCGCCCCGCTGATCGAGCTGATCCCCAATACTGCCCTGGCAGCCATGTTGATCTCGGTGGGCATCAAGTTAGCGCACCCAAAGGAGTTCATCCACATCTTCCAGATCGGCAAGGAGCAGTTGGCCATTTTTTTGGTGACGATTTTCTTCACCCTGTATGAGGACCTGCTGGTGGGTATCGCAGCCGGTATCCTGCTCAAAATGATCATCCACGTGGTCAACGGCACGCCCTGGACCAATCTGTTCAAGGCTCCCGTCTCGGTGTCCTTCAACGATGGGAAATACCTGGTGCAGGTGGGCCGGGCGGCGGTATTCTCCAACTATCTCGGTCTAAAAGCCAAGTTGGAGGCCATCCCGCAGGGGATGCACATCACGCTGGACTTTTCGGATACCCGTCTCGTGGACCATTCCGTGATGGAAAACGTACACCATTTCGAGCACGCGTACCAGGAGTCTGGTGGCACCTTTGACGTCACCGGTCTGCACAACCACAAGCCACTGTCTAACCACAAGCTGGCGGCGCGTAAAAATCACGCACCCTCTGCCTGAAATCGTAGGATGGCCAGCGGCTATTCTGTATCTTAACCTGAAAAAATGAAGTACGTTATCAGTAGTATTCTTTTGGTGGGGGTGCTTTTCAGCGCCAAGGCCCAGACCGCGTTGCACCAGTATGGAGACAATACCAACGCCTGGTTCATGTATTTCGGCAGCCACAAGGTGAGCGAGCGCTGGGGCTTGCATCTAGAGGCACAGTGGCGGCGGAGCGATTTTGTGAGCAGCCCCCAGCAGCTTCTGCTGCGTACCGGGATCAACTACCATTTCAACGCACAGGTATCGGGCACGCTGGGCTATTGTTTTGTACAAACGTACCCCTACGGCGAGTTGCCGTCAAAATCGGAATTCCCCGAAGATCGGATTTGGGAGCAGATACAGATCAAAACGCAGTTGCAGGCATTGGAATGGGTGAGCCGCTTCCGCCTGGAGCAGCGCTTTGTGTATGCTCCCGTACTAGACCGCGCGAGCGGGCAGTATGCCCCCGGCGATGCGGTATATTCCAACCGCTTCCGCTTGTTGAACCGCTTTTCGCTTCCGTTCAAGGGCAAAACGATTGCCGACAAGAGCTTTTACCTGAGCGTATACGACGAGATCCTGGTGAATTTTGGCAAAAACGTGGCCAACAACATTTTTGACCAGAACCGCTTGTACATCGCCCTGGGGTACCGCATCCCCAAGGCCGGCAGGCTGGAAATCGGGTTCCTCGACCAGATCATTCAAAAACCGGACGGGGTGAAAATCGAGCGGAACGCCACGTTCCAGCTCGGTTTCACGTCGAACGTGGATTTTTACAAAAAAAATAAATCATGACCTTGCAAAGGACAAAAACAGGCTTTGACGAAGCGGCATTGCTCCACGACCTGAAGCATTACCTGCCCACTCAAACGCCCATAAAGGACTTTATCCACCACAACACCTTGCATGCCTTCCAGGATAGGAAGTTCTACGACGCCATCTTCAGGGCGTCCAAAATCTTCAGCTACCAGGTCACGCTGGAGTTGGACGATTACCGGGGCTTGTTCCGCCAGGGCAGGATACGGGAGGACGTACTGCAGCGCATCCTGGAAGAGCGCAAAGGCGCTAACCCGGAAGTACAGGAGCTTTGGGCTTACCGCCTGATGCACAAAACCTACGACCTGCACATCGAGCCGCGCATCGGCCGGGTGCGGGCCAACTGGAAAAAGGCGTACCGCTTGAACCTGGACAATCTGGTACAACCGCTGCTGTTCCGCATCGTGGGCAGCTATTTGGACCAAGGCATCGCTATCCGGCATTTCCCCAAGGTGGACCAAGGCTTTTTAGAGGCTCTTCGAGACCTTGAGCGCAACAGCTTCAGCAGCTTTTTGAAGACCGGGCGGGCGCGCAAGCTGTTGTTAGACGACCAGTGCAGTATCGAAAGCCTACTGGACATACTGGTCGGCGACGAGCGCTTCTATGAAGAATACCTCTTCGACCAGCAGTTTAACCACCACGGCTGGTCGGGCATGGTGGCTACGGTGGAGGATTTGCCTCATACGCTCCTGTACCCCAAAAAAATCTCGCTGCGCGATTTCATCCTTTTTGAACTGATCCTGGAGATAGACGCCCTGGAAGCCGAATTAGGGCGGCATTGGAAACCCCTCTGCCAGACCGTTACACTGGAGCACGAAGGGCTTTTTGACCCTGTCCCGCTCACGGAGCTCCAGGAGGTGTTCATAATCTGGCAGGATGCTTTTGAGTGGAGCTACTACGACGAAGTGCTCACCGGCCTCAGCCTTTCAGCCGCACAAGCCAAAGAAAAAACGGCGCCTGCCTTCCAGGCCGTATTTTGTATTGACGAGCGCGAGTGCTCCCTGCGCCGGCACATCGAGTATGTGGTCCCGGAATGTGAAACCCTGGGCGCGCCCGGTTTCTTTGGCGTCGAGTTCTACTTTTTGCCCGAGAACGGGAAGTTTTACGAAAAACTGTGCCCGGCACCGGTGACGCCGCGCTATTTGGTGAAAGAAGAGGAAGCGCGGGGTGTAAAAAAGCACGAGAGGTTGTACTCCAAGCACGCACACAAGGCATTTGGGGGCTTCTTTTACGCTCTGTTCTTCGGTTTCTGGGCGGGTATCAAATTGGCGCTGGACCTGTTCCGCCCGAAGATGAGCCCGGCCATTTCCAATGCGTTTGGCCACATGGACCAGCACTCCCGGCTGATCGTCGAAAACACCGATCCCGCCCAGCAGGAAAATGGCCTACAGATCGGTTTCACCTTATCTGAAATGGCCGACCGCGTGGAGGGGCTCTTGCGCAACACCGGGCTCATCCAAAACTTCGCCCCGCTGGTCTATCTGATTTCGCACGGGTCGAGCAGTGCGAACAACCCGCACCATGGCGCCCACGATTGCGGGGCGTGCAGTGGCCGCCCCGGTGCTACCAACTCGCGGGTGTTCTGTATGATGGCCAACCACCCAAAAGTGCGCGAGCTCCTCGCCGGGCGCGGGCTGGCCATCCCTGACCAGACCCAGTTTGTGCCCGCTATGCACGACACGGCCAGCGACCGGATGGGCTATTACGACGAGGACGTGCTGACGCCTGCCAACCGACAGCGCCACGACGCCGTCCGGCAGCAGTTCGAGCAGGCGCTCGACCTCAACGCCAAGGAGCGTTCGCGCCGCTTTGCCTCCATTGATACCGACCAGGATATCCGGAAGGTGCGCCGGGCCATCGAAGCTCGCTCGGTGTCCTTTTTTGAACCCCGCCCTGAATTAGGGCACGGCACCAACGCACTGTGTATCGTGGGCCGCCGGGCACTGACCAAGGCCTTGTTCCTCGACCGGCGCGCGTTCATGAACTCCTACGACTACCGCACGGACCCGGAAGGAAAGCTGCTCCTGGGCGTCATCAAGCCCTTGCCAGTCGTTTGCGGGGGCATCAACCTGGAATACTACTTCTCGCGGGTGGACAACCAAAAGTTCGGCGCAGGCACCAAGTTGCCGCACAACGTGACCGGCCTGATCGGGGTGACCAACAGCAGCGACGGCGACCTGCGCCCCGGGCTGCCCCTGCAGATGATCGAGGTGCACGACCCCATCCGGCTGCTCATGTTGGTGGAGCACTACCCCGACGTCGTGCTCAAGACCATCCAGACCCTGCCGGAATTATATGAGTGGTTTGAAAACGAGTGGGTACACCTCATGGCTATGGAACCCGAAACGGGGGCTTTTTACTACTTCAAAGACCACGCTTTCCACCGCTATGCGCCCAAGACACACACCGTTCCTGAAATCGAAGACCTGCACCGCTTTTTCGAAGAGGCCAAGCCTATGGAGACCAACCACATCCTGGATGCCACTAAGGAAAACCTCCCCGTTCACCTGCTCAAATAAACAACATGGATAAGGTACTGCATTATTTCATCCTACTGCCCCTTCTGGGCCTGTTCCTGTCTAATTTGCCCAACAAGAAGCAGGAAAGCCTGATTTTCTGGAACGCTTTTAGCGTGTTGGCATTGCAGTGGGGAGGGCTCATCCTCTTTTCGATATACTGGCTGACGGAGGGGGCAAATCCCGTTTTTGAAAAATTCCTGACGTACTACAAGCACGGAAATGCCGAATTTTCTTTCGACCTCTACTTCGATAAGCTCACGTTGGTGTACGGGTTCATGGCAGGGCTGATCGCCAACCTGGTTGCCTTGTTCAGTCGTTACTACATGCACCGGGATCCGGGATACCGGCGTTTTTTCAGCAATATGCTCTTCTTTTTCACCGGTATCAACCTGATCGTTTTTTCGGGGAACCTCGAGACGCTGTTTCTTGGATGGGAAGTGTTGGGCATCAGTTCCTTCCTGCTCATCGGGTTTTACCGGGAGCGCTACCTGCCGGTGAAGAACGCTATAAAAGTGATGTCGCTGTTCCGGCTTTCCGATGTCATGCTGTTGATTGGCATGTGGTTGTGCCATACTGCTTTTCACCGGAACATTACTTTTGCAGAATTCGCTATACCGGGAGAGCTGCAATCCGAGCTGGCCGCCCACCCGTTGAACTATTACCTGGTACCCTGGGCTTTTTTAGTGGTGGCAGCCATCAAATCCGGGCAGTTCCCGTTCTCGTCCTGGCTGCCGAGGGCTATGGAAGGTCCTACGACCTCCAGTGCAATCTTTTACGGCTCCCTGTCGGTGCATATCGGCCTGTTTCTGATGCTGCGCCTATCGCCCCTGTGGGTAAACAACGGGGTTCTGCAGGCATTGGTCATCACGATGGGGGCCCTTACGGCACTGGTGTCCAGTAGCATTGCCAATGTGCAGCCGACGGTGAAGACGCAGATCGCCTATTCTTCGATTGCCCAGATCGGGATCATGTTCATCGAAGTAGCCCTGGGGTTGGAAGTACTGGCCCTGGTGCATTTCGCAGGGAATGCGTTGTTGCGTTCCTACCAGTTGCTGGTGTCGCCCAGCGTGTTGAACTACCTCATCCACGACCAATATTACCATTTTGAAAAGCCGGAGGACAAGTCGCCCCACGGTTTCATGGGGCGTTTGCGCAGTTCGCTGTACGTTCTATCCATCAAGGAATACAACCTCGACCGCTTCCAGTTCCACGTCTTGTGGACGCCCTTCAAATGGCTGGGCCGGCGTGTGGCTTTTTTGACGACGAAGCCGGGCTACACAGCACTTGGGACTTTGGGCGTCGTCGGCCTGGCCGGGCTGTTCCTTGGAGCAAATACCTGGGTGGGCTGGCACAAGTTTTTTGCATTCAGCTTCGCCTTGTTGGCCTTTCTGCTGGTGAGCAATGCGTTCACCGAGCGTGCTTCGTCGCGCAGGGCGTGGCTGTTCTTAATCGTCGCGCATGTGTTTATCAATCTGGCCATCAGCTATAACATAGCCTTTGACGGTTTTGCCACGGCGGTTTATCTGAGCGGGGTGGTACTTGCCGGTATCGCCGGGTGGTATGTGTTGAGCGAGGTGGAGCGGAGGGAAAACACTTACGACCTGAGTCATTTTTATGGGCATATTTACGAGTACCCACGGTTGGGACTGGCCTTCCTGTTGTCGGGGCTGGCCCTGGTCGGTTTCCCCATTACCCCCACGTTCATTGGGTTGGACGTGGTGCTGAGCCAGGTGCACAGCAACCAGATCGCTTTGTTGGTCGTGGTAGCCCTGTGCTTCGTCTTTATGGAAATCGCTGTGCTGCGCTTGTACGCCCGCGTATTTTTAGGGCAGCATGTCAAGGCCTACCATTCGGTGGCGTTTAAGAATTCGTAGAGGACCTACCTTCTCCGTACAAAAGGCAGTTGAAGTCCTTGCACTATTAAAAAGAAAGCTGTACATTTGAAACGTACCCTGAAAGTAGGGTACAAGAGCTGTTGCGCAGGGAGCCCATGAGGTGGGAAAAGATTTTTCCCCTTCTTTCCGGTTCCTCGCGGCAGGTCTCATGCCACACAGGTGCCAAACCAGGATTTTGACTCTACAATTCTATCAAATTGGGGTTCGATTCGATCCGGCAAGGGCGGGCCTCAGCCCGGCAACGGGTTCCAGCAGGGCAACCTGAGGGACAAGGGGATTACCGAACCGGAAAGACGGCCTTATCCATATTTTTCAGGGGTCTCAAAACCTCTGTTTCCGGCACTTGTGTGGCTTTCTTCGTTTCCTGTTCTGCGCTTTTCACCTTCCCCCTGTAAGAAATCGCCCTGTCCATTCGTTCTATCCGGTCTACTCTTTTTTTACCTTCAAACCCAATTCCATGCGAAATGCCTGCCTGCCTGCTATTCTGGCATCTGCCGTTCTTGTTGCAGCCTCTTTTTCCTGCAAAAGAGGGACCGGGGAGCTTCGATCCCTGACGGATGTAAACCCGTTTGTATATGGCTATACTTCTGGGGTGGTGTCCAAAGCCAGCGCCGTCCGTATCCAGTTTGCCGAAACGGTGGTCGAGCCGGGTGAGGTGGGCCGAGCAGCTCAGAAAGACCTGCTCGAGATTTCCCCCTCGGTAGAGGGCACCCTGGTCTGGGAAGACGAGCGTACCCTGCGCTTTGATCCCGAAACGCCTCTGCCTGCGGCTACTACTTTTTCCGTACAGGTCGCCGTGCAAAAAGCCATCCCCCGCGCAAAAGGGGAGGATGCGGATTTTGCGTTTGCGTTCCGCACCCGCGACCAGTTTGCCCGGGCAAGTGTAGACGGTCTTTTTTACCCCAATGAAAGGGACTATAGCCGCATCCAAATCCGGGGCACTGTGCGCACCGCAGACCAGGCAGAGCCCGAAGCCGTAAGCAAAATGCTGGAAGCGAGCCAAAGGGGCAGCACCCTGAAAGTAGCCTGGGAGCACAGCACCGATCGCATGACCCATTACTTCCGCATTGACGGGGCCTCGAGGGGCGAGCGCGAAAGCGAGGTGTCGTTCCGCTGGAGCGGAAAGCCCATCGGGGCACCGCTCGATGAAAAAGAAACCCTAACCATCCCCGCCCTGGGCGATTTCACCCTGCTGGATGCCGAGGTCGTACAGGGGGAAGAGCAGTACGTACTCTGCGAGTTCTCCGACCCGCTGCTCTCCGACCAGGTACTCGACGGCTTGCTCGCCCTGGAGGGCTATGAGGGCGCATTGCGCTACCTGATCGAAAGCAACCGCGTGCGCGTATACCCTGAAAACAGCCTGTACGGTTCGTTCCGCCTCGCCGCACGGCAAGGGCTGCGCAACTCGAAAGACGCGGATATCCGCCAGGAGGCTTTTTACGACCTGCGCTTCGAATCGGTCGAACCACAGGTCCGACTGACCGGCAACGGCGTAATCATGCCCCGTTCAAACGGCCTCCGCTTCCCCTTCGAAGCCGTTGGCCTGACCTCTGTGGACGTGGAGGTCTTCAAAATCTACCACAACAATATCCTGCAATTCCTACAGGACAATGCCATAGACGGGAACTACGACCTCTACAAAGTGGGCCGCATCGTCCTGCAGCAGAAAGTAAACCTCGAAAGCCTCAACCCCAATGCGGAGCCGGGCCAGTGGCACACCTACGCCCTGGACCTCGAAAAACTGGTCGGCCAGGATGAACAGGCTATCTACTCCATCCGCATCGGGTTCCGGCCGGAGTACGCCGCGCTGGATTGCATGAAGCAGCAGGGCGCAAAAGAGGAGGATGCCTTCACACGGCCGCCCAAGTCCCTGGAATTCGAAGAGGAGGAGGAAGTGAAAAGCATCCTGGATTACTGGTACGGTGCAGAAGGTTGGACGGACGAGTACAACTGGGACAACAGAGACAACCCCTGCGCGTCGGAATACTACCACTCCGACCGTTTTGTGCAGCGCAATGTACTGGCCTCCAACCTGGGCCTGATCGCCAAATCAGGCGGCAACCAGGAAGTGTGGGCCGTGGCCACCGACCTGCGGAGTGCCGAACCGATGTCCCGCGTCGAACTAGAACTCTACGATTACCAGCATCAACTGATCGGAAAAGGAACCAGTGACCAGGAGGGCATGGCCCGTGTCTCCTACAAAGGCAAGCCCTTCCTCCTGTTGGCCAAACAGGGAAAGGAGCGGGGCTACCTGCGCCTGACAGACGGAGAAGCGCTGGATATCAGCCGCTTCGACGTAGATGGGGCAGCGGTACAAAAGGGCTTGAAAGGCTTTCTCTACGGGGAACGCGGGGTATGGCGCCCCGGGGATTCCGTTTTCCTGAATTTTGTGCTCGACGATCGCAGCGGTAAACTGCCGGAGAGCTACCCGATCAGCGTCGAACTGTTCAACGCGCGCGGCCAGTTGCAGGAAAAACGGACGACCTCCCGCAGCGTGGGCGGGATTTATCCCCTGCATTTTGCTACGCGCAGGGACGCACCTACGGGCAACTGGCAGGTGAAAGTCAAAGCGGGAGGGGCTTTGTTTGAAAAAGTGCTCAAAATAGAAACCGTCAAGCCCAACCGTATCGAAATAGACCTCGCATTCGGGAAGAAAAGGCTCGGGGCGTCTGCGGAAGGACTCTCCGGCAAGCTCCAGGCCCAGTGGTTGCACGGGGCACCTGCCTCGGGGATGTCCGCTATCGTAGAAGCACAGCTCTCTGCCGCAAAGACATCCTTCCCTAAATTTCCTTCCTTCTCGTTCAACGACCCCGCCCGGAAACTGGAGTCCGGCGACCCCATCGTGCTGTTTGACGGCAAACTCGACGGGACCGGGGCGGCTACCGTATCCGCGGGCGCCCTCTCCGTCCGGGATGCCCCGGGGATGCTAAACGCCGCTTTCCGCACGCGGGTATTTGAACCGGGCGGGGATTTCAGCACGGACAATGTCGTGCTGTCCTACTCGCCCTACCCGGCCTACGCAGGCGTGGAGATCCCCAAAAACAAGTACGGCGAACCACAAATCGAAACGGGGAAGAGCACCCCGCTCCGCTTCGCCCTGGCCGACCCGGAGGGCAAGCCCCTGGCCAACCGCACCCTGAGCGTGGGCGTCTATGCCGTCGAGTGGCGCTGGTGGTGGGACCAGTACGATGAGCAGATGTCGAACTACAACTCGAGTACCCACTACAATGCCAAAGGACGTTTTTCCGTGAATACCAACGCACAGGGCATCGCCACCTGGCCGTTCGCCATGAAACAGTGGGGAAGGTACCTGGTGCGGGTATGCGACGAACAGGGGGGCCACTGTGCCGGTGGGTTTATCTACGTAGGCAACCCCTGGCAGGGGGGCGCTGAGGATGCAGGCTACCGCGATGTGGCTGCGATGTTGAACTTCAAGAGCGATAAAGAGTCGTATAAACCGGGCGAAACAGCTACCCTGACCATCCCGGGGGGTAAATCGGGCCGTATCCTGGTCTCCATAGAAAACGGTACGCGCGTGCTGCAGGCGTTCTGGGCGTCCTCCAAACCGGGCGAAAATCAGGTCTCCTTCAAGGTGACCCCCGAAATGGCCCCCAACGTATATGCCCACGTCTCCCTTCTGCAGCCCCACGGGCAGGTGGCCAACGACCTGCCGATCCGCCTCTACGGCGTAGCGCCTATCCAGGTGGAAGACCCCGCCACGCGCCTCCTGCCGGAAATCAAAATGCCGGCCGTACTCAAACCGGAGCAGAGCTTTCAGGTAGAAGTACGGGAGAAAACGGGCAAGGCCATGGCCTACACCCTCGCTGTCGTGGATGAGGGCCTGCTCGGCCTGACCCGCTTCCAAACCCCCGACCCCAGAGAGGTGTTCTACGCCCGCGAAGCGCTCGGCGTCCATTCCTGGGACTTGTACAACTCGGTACTGGGCGCGTATGGCGGAGCCTTGGAAAACGTCGTCGCCATCGGCGGCGACCAGGCGCTGGACCCCTCCGCCCTCAACAACACGGCCAACCGATTCGAACCCGTGGTGCGCCACTTCGGGCCGTTCGAGCTGAAACCCGGTGCCGGCGCAACCCACCGCATCGCCATGCCGAACTACGTAGGGGCCGTGCGCGTCATGGTCGTGGCCGCCTCCAAGGGCGCTTATGGCAAAGCGGAACAACGGGCTAAAGTACAAAACCCGCTCATGGTCCTGGCCACCGCACCGCGCGTGCTCTCCCCCGGCGATGTGTTCCAGATTCCGGTCAACGTATTCGCCAATGAGGCCGGAATGGGGAATGTGCAGGTCAGCATCCGCGACAAAAGTGGAAAAACCGCGCCGGATGGGGCCTCCAGCGCCTCCTTGCGCTTCGCGAAAACCGGCAGCCAGATGGCGTTCTTCCCCGTCCGGGTGAAGAATACCAAAGGGGTCGCCCGCTTTGAAATCACCGCTACCAGCAATGGCGAAAAGGCGCGGCAGGAAATTGAAATCGAAATCCGAAACCCCAACCCCTACACGACGACCGTGTACTCGGAAGTCCTGGAACCCGGCGAGTCCTGGAACCCGGACCTCGTGCCCGTCGGCGTGCCCGGCACCCAAAGCGGACTCCTCGAAGTGAGCGCCGTGCTGCCCCTCAACCTGGGCAAGCGACTGGACTACCTGCTCCAATATCCATACGGCTGTCTGGAACAGACGGTGTCGGCGGGCTTCCCGCAGTTGTTC
>JBEGMH010000290.1:0-3826 GCA_041183125.1 Bacteroidota bacterium
CCTTTTTCTTCTCCTGTGCGCGGTCGTATTCCTGAAACAAGGATTTCCGACCATATTGGCTACAAATCGGACATTCGTAGGGGTTGTGCACCCGAGCCGCACAGTACTGCCGCCCGAAGAAGATGATTTGCAAGTGCAGGGCGTTCCATTTTTCCCGTGGAAATACTTTTTTCAAGTCAGCTTCTGTGCGCTCCACATTTTTGCCATCGCTCAGCCCCCAGCGGTACGCCAGGCGATGGATATGGGTATCTACCGGGAAGGCCGGTACCCCAAACGCCTGGCTCATGACCACCGACGCTGTCTTGTGGCCCACGCCGGGCAATGCCTCGAGCGCTTCGAAAGATTCCGGGACCTGGCTGCCGTGGCTTTCGATCAGGATGCGCGACAAATCCCAGATCGCTTTGGACTTGCGGGGCGACAGCCCACAGGGCCGGATGATGCTCTCGATTTCTTCCGGGCTGAGCAATACCATTTCAGCCGGGGTGTTGGCGCGGGCAAAAAGGTGGGGGGTAACTTTGTTCACCCGCTCATCGGTACACTGCGCCGACAGGAGCACCGCTACCAGCAGGGTGTAGGCATCCTCGTGTTGCAGGGGGATGGGCGTCTCCGGGTAGAGCGATTCCAATATGGTGGCTATGGCCTTCGCTTTGTCTTTGCGCGTCATCGTTCTTCGTATTCAAAACGGCCATAAGGGCTTTCCACAATGACCTGGGCTTTGTCGGCAGGCTCTACCCTACCGATGACCGCTGCTTCGATGCCCAGGGCTGCTGCTTGTGCAATTGCTGCCGAGGCCAGCTCTTGCGGCAGGTACAGCTCCAGGCGGTGCCCCATGTTGAACACCTGGTACATTTCTTTCCAGCTAGCTCCCGATTCCGATTGGATCAAGTGGAACAGCGGGGGCACGGGGAGCAACGCGTCTTTTACCACCCTGTTTTTTCCCTGGAGGAACTTCAGTACTTTGCCCTGGCCGCCGCCGGTACAATGCACTATCCCGTGGATATCGCGGCGGTGTTGCGCGATAAACGGCTTTAGGAAAGGCAGGTAGGTGCGCGTAGGGGAAAGGATGAGTTTGCCGACCGGTACCGGGCCTTCCGGGGTATCCACTAATTCCGTCAGCAGGCGGCTACCGGAGTACGCGAGGGAGGGGGGAAGCTGGGGGTCGAAACTCTCCGGGTACTTTTGGGCGTAGATTCCCGAGAGCACGTCGTGGCGGGCGGAGGTGAGCCCATTGCTGCCCATACCGCCGTTGTAACTATTTTCGTAGGTCGCTTTGCCGTACGAAGCCAGGCCAACGACCACATCGCCGGGGCGGAGATTAATTTCCAGCACCTCTTCGCGTTTCATCCGGGCAAAGGCGGTATAGCCGACGTCCACGGTGCGCACGATATCCCCTACATCCGCCGTTTCACCTCCGGCGAGGTGGATGTGGATGCCATACGCCTGCATCGCATCCGCGAACACACTGGCGGCCTGGATCAAGGTGGCGACCACCTCCCCCGGCACCAGGCCTTTGTTACGGCCGATCGTGGAGGAGAGCACAAAAGAATCCGTACAGCCCACGCAAGCCATATCGTCGAGGTTCATGACGATGGCATCCTGGGCCACACCGGTCCATACGCTGAGGTCGCCGCTCTCTTTCCAGTACAAGTAGGCCAGGCTCGTTTTGGTACCTGCGGTATCGGCGTGCATGAGGTTGCAGTACGCCGGATCCAGCGCGGCATAATCGGGGATTATCTTACAGAAAGCATTGGGGAACAAGCCTTTGTCGAGGCCTTTTATCGCTTGGTGCACTTCTTCTTTAGTAGCGGAAACCCCGCGTTGGTCGTATCGTGACGGCTCGGACATGCAAAAGAGGATTTGGCGCAAAGGTACGACTTCCCCGGGATATTATTGGACGGGGTGCGCCCTAATATATCCCAATCCCTTGGTTTCGTATGTGCAGCACCTGGGTACTGCCTTTTCCGAAAGCGGAATCGAGGAGGTCAACGTATCCTGGGACAGCATCCGCGGGCAGGAAGGCCTGTATGGTCCCGGCGAACCCTCCTCCATGTACGCGGCACGCGCCTTCCCCTACTTTTTTGAGGTAGTGTTCGCTCAGGGCTATGCCCAGGGAGACCCCCTGTTCGCGCACCTGGTGGGGGGCGAAGCTGTTCTGGAGCCAGCGCGCCGAGGAGCTGCCCGATTCGCGGACGAGCGCGAGGAAAGCGGGGAAGTCCCCGGTTTGCAGGGCGTGTATCTGTTGTACTACCCGTTCGTTTTCTTCCAGGAAGTGCAGGGCGCGCAAGATAGCGCGGTCGCCCACTTCCCGGCGCAGTTCGGGCAGGTGGGGCAGGAGCTCGGCCCAACGAACCTTTCGCAGGTAGGGCTGCCCCAGGAAAGCGGCGACGGCTTTCATCTCTGCCGGCACGGCTGCGTAGTCGGCGGTGAGGTCGGCGTGGTTGGCGCCTGTGTCCACGATAAGCAGGCGGTAGCCCGTTTGGGCGAAATCGAAGTCTATCCGGCTGATATTCGCCCGTTGGGGGTCTTCGAAATCAATCGCGATGATACCGCCCACGGCGCAGGCAGTCTGGTCCATCAACCCACAGGGCTTGCCGAAGAAATGGTTTTCCGCGAACTGCCCGACGACGGCCAGTTCCTCTGCCGGGATTTCGTTTTGGTTAAAAAAGTAGTTGAAGAGCGCGCCGAGGAGTACTTCGATGGAAGCGGATGAGCTCAACCCCGAGCCCGGCAGTACTTCGCTGCTGACGTAGGCGCGGAAGCCGCCGATGCGGTGGCCCATGGCCTGTAAGCGGGCCGCTACACCCCTGATGAGGGCTGTGGTCGTGCCTTTTTCCGCTTCCCGGGGCTGCAGGTCATCCAAGGCGACCTCGAAGGGGGTGGGATAGCCTTCCGACACCAGGATTACCCGGTCATCGCCGGAGGGCGCAGCACAGGCCAGGGCGTCCAGGTGGATACTGGCGGCCAGCACCCTGCCCTGGTTGTGGTCGGTATGGTTCCCCCCGATTTCCGTGCGGCCCGGCACGCTGATGAAAATGGGCGTTCCGGTGGAAAAAAGCCGCTCGTAAGCCTGGCGGGCAGCGGTGTGTCGAGCGTTCATATCGTTCGGTTGGTGGCAGAAAAAGAAAAAGTACCCGAAGGGCCTTTAGGATAGAAAGAAAGCGCGCAGGTGCTCCTGCACGCCCGGGTCGCGCAGTATTTTGAAGTGGCCGGTGTCTTCCAGCTCCTGCAAGTGGCTGACCGGCCAGTGCGCGTGTACGTTCCGAGCCTGCTGTATCGGGATGACGCGGTCGCGCACGTCGTGCAGGATGAGGGCTTGCCCTACGCGGGTATGGGCTGCGGCGTCGCTCACGTTCATGGCAGCCGGGTCTATCCCCATTTCCCGGTGGATGCGGTTGATCAGGCGCCGTTTCACGGCTTCCGTGATGCCCACCTGGGCTGCAACCCAGTCTATGCGCTCGAGGAAGCGGTCGGGCGTGGTCAGGAGGGCGTATTTCTTTAGGGAGAGCGCGGGGGTATTGCTCAGCGCGGAAATCGTCGCTACGCTGCCGAAGGAGTGGCTGATGGCATACTCCGGTTGCCAGTCCTGCAAGCGCTCCGCGACCAGGTCCGAAAACTCGAACATACTGGTAGCCCCCCGGCTGCTCAAGCCGTGGGAAGGCGCGTCGAAAGCATACACATCGAATCCCGCGCCCTGTAGGAAAGGGAGTAAGGAAATGAAATTGCCCGCCCGGCCTTCCCAACCGTGTACCAGGACGAGGCGCTTGCCCGGCCCGGGCCAGTGGTAGGTTTGGATGTGGAATCCGCGGAATGGGACGGTCGCTTGTTC
>JBEGMH010000291.1:0-3962 GCA_041183125.1 Bacteroidota bacterium
CCTCATGGGTGTATTTCACCCCGGCAAAATTGGGCATACGCCCATGCAAGGCTTGCAGTAGATTGAGGATAGGGAAACCCACGCCCGTCAGGACGGGAATGTGGTAGTAGTAGAAAGGCATGTCCGGAACGACGCCTCCCACCTCTTCACATGCTTTTGCGAGGCTCTCCACATCGGGGGGCTTGAAATAAAAGGGCGCGGTGAAGGCAACCGCATACAAACCGACGTGGCGGGCGTGCTGTGCTAGGTCTTTGCATTCTGCCAGGCTCGTACCCCCGAGCAGGGTAATGACCTTGAACTCCTGATCGCCTTTTGTGCAAGCTGCCCACGCTTCCGCAACAGCTTTTTTCTCATCTGTCGTCATCGAAACCCCTTCGCCCGTGGAACCGCAGATGAAAGCCCCTCGCACACCATTCGCTTTCAACAACTCAAAATAGGACGGGATGAGCCCGGTATGAAGGGTTCCATCGTCATTCATAGGCGTGAAAGGCGCCGCGATCAGGCCCTCTAAATGTTCAATGTGCATGATCAATACATTATTGGTTTTACCACCAGGCCCGCTTGGAGACCTTGATTTTCCCTGCGTACCAAACGGATGGGTCGGATACGAGCCTCAAAATACAAAAATTCGATTGCCGTTTCTTTGCGTTCCTGCGTCTTTGCGAGGGATTTTTTCACGCAAAGACACAGGGACGCAAAGTGGAAGGGCAGCCCAGCTACAGAGGGTCATTTTTACCTCTGAACCACACAAACCGTTGATAATCATATCTTTGTGCCTTTGCGAGGTTTTTTTTCACGCAAAGACGCAGGGACGCAAAGAGGAAGGGCCAATTTTTGGCATATTAGCCCTTTAGAAGGCCGGGTATCCTGGATTTTGCTTCAGTGCCCTGTTGTTCGTCAGGGAGTTCCGATCAATAGGCCAGAGCAACTTGTAGGATTCCGACGATTTCACGGCGGTGTACTTATACACGTAGGCATCGCCGAAGCGCCGGAGGTCGTACCAGCGCTTCCCTTCAAAGACGAACTCGTAGAAGCGTTCTGCGAGCAATGCCTCTTTGGGATCGGCATCTACCGGTTGGTTGGGGAACCCGTGTACAGCGGCGTTGTAGGCCGTACCGTATGCCCTTTGGCGCACCAGGTTGATTTCCGTTGCCGGGCTCTGGCCGAGCAGTACCTTAGCCTCTGCCTGCATCAGCAGCAGGTCGGCGAAGCGGTAGATAGGATAGTCGTTGGTGAACCTGCGCGACCCTTGGTCCTGTTCCCCTTCGTATTTTTTCACAAAGCAGCCGGCTATCGTAAACTTCCCTGCGCTAGGGCTGGAGTAAGCCGCCTGGATAGAAGCGCGCTTGCGCGCATCCAGGTCGTTGAACTGGCGGAAGACAGCGGAGCGCACCGGTGCGCGGAGCAGGCCGCCCCAATTGTCCACGGTTACGCTGAACTTGCGGTTTTCCAATGAATCCCAGTAGTTGGCGATCAGGGAAGTTTGTGGATAGAACGTACCGGAGAACGGCATCGTGCTCTCGTTGAGCAGGTAGCGGGTTGCGAAAATGATTTCGCTATTGCCCTTGTTGGCGGCACCTGCGGTGAAGACACTGCTGAAAGTAGGCCGTAGTGACAAACCGCTCACCTTGGTTTGGATCTCGTTCAGTGCGTTCAAGGCTGCGGTCGCCTCTGCCGTTGCTCCCCGGTGTGCGTTCCACAGGGATACCTCGGCGCTGAGCATCAAGGTTGCCGCCTTGGACCAGTAGCCTTTCTGGTTGCGGAACGCATAGTTGGCACCAAAGCCCGCCAGGGACTTCTCGATATCCGACTTGACCAAGTTCATCACCTCCGATGCAGGCGAAGCCGCTTTAGCGAGGTTTGAGATATCGAAAGACGTCACCGGGTCGGTTTGGATGATGACGTCCCCCCAGGTCCTGAGCAAGTGAAAGTAGTAGAACGCCCGCATGCCGTGCGCGATCCCGAGGTAGTAGTCCTTGTTGGCCTGCGTCACTACGGAAGTCGTGTTTAACTTGTCAATCAGCAGGTTGAGCTGCCCAATATTACCATAGAAGCCCCCGAAGTTGCTGACCCCGGCATAATCCATATCCAGCGTCTGCTGCCACAGCCGTTCAACACCCTGTGTGGCTTCCCCGGTAAAGGTCCCCGCCGATCCCGGTTCGGTACCGAAGATATCGGAGCGGAGTTCGCCCAGGATCTGAAATGCAGAAGTATGGCCTCTGAACTGGCTGTGGATGCCCGATATAAAAGCATCGAACTGATCGGGCGTCTGCCAGAAGTTGCTGTCGCTGATGCTGCTGATGGGCTTGAGGTTCAAGTCGTCCTGGCAGGCGCTGGCACCGATGACCAGGAAACCCAGCAGCAGAATATTTTTCTTGAAGTTTTTCATTCCTTTATGAGTTTACCCGATTAATAAAAGGTAGCCTGGATACCAAACACGAAAGACCTGGGCGTGGGATAGTTCCCTGCAAAAATCCCGTTCCCCTTGGGTTCCGGCGAGTTGCCCGAGAACTTGGTCACATAGAACAAGTTGTTGGCGTTCACGTAAGTAGTCAACTGGGAGAACACTTTGGACTTGGAGATGAACGCCTTGTTGAAGTCGTACGTCAGCGTGATTTCCCGGCAGGCTAAGTAATCGCCCTTTTCGTAGAAATTCGAGTTGTTGCTTTGAAGCACCTGGCCAGCATTGTTGGCCCGGGTGAGGTTCTTCTTGCCGTTGGGGGCACCCACCTGGTCAGCCCAATACACAGCGGGGATGTCTGCCCGGGATTTATCCCCGGAGAAACCGCGCTTTATCAGATCCAAATTGTTGAAGGTACCCTGATAGTTACCCAGGATGCGCGCCACGAGGTCGTTGTAGAGGATATGGCCCAGCGCGTAGTCAAAGCGGGCAAACAAGCGGAGTCCTTTGTAGGAAATCGTGGACGAAAAGCCCCCGTAGAATTTCGGGTTGATATTCCCCACATATACTTGGTCGCGGGAGTCAATGGTGTCGTTTTTATCCACGTCCAGCCAGTTGACGTCACCGGGGGCGATTTTGCCCAGGCCGCCGGTGCGTTCCGGGCCGGTGATATTCGCTACGGCGTCGTAGCGGCGTCCGGCGGTTTTGGACACTTCGTCCGCCGACTGGAAGATGGACAGTTGCTTGTAGGCAAAGACTTCGCCTAAGGGTTGCCCTTCCTGCAGGCCGGAGACCCAGATTACCTTGCCCTGGGTGGGGTCATAAATCTGGAAGCCCCCTTGGCGGTTGTTTTCGTTTCCGTTGAAAGGCAGTTCGAGGATTTTATTCTCGTTGTACGTAAGGTTGCCCCCTACTACGATGGAGAGCCCATTTTGACGTCTGAGCACATTGGCATTCGCACTGAATTCAAGGCCTTTGTTCTGGAAAGTCCCCAGGTTGGTGCGGATGGAGCTGAAGCCTGTATAGCTTGGCAGGGCCAGGTTGGTGAGCAGGTCGCTCGTTTTGCGGTCGAAGTAGTCGAACAACAGCGTGATGCGATCGGAGAACAAGCCGACGTCCATGCCGATATCCAGCGTTTTGCTCTTTTCCCAGCGAAGGCCGCCGTTGATGACACCCGTATTCAGGAACCCGAGACTGCCGTTGTAATTGCCCTGTGAGCCGTATGAGCCCTGTACCTCGTAGAGGCCTATGCCTGCTACGTTGCCGTTCACCCCGTAGCTGACGCGCGGTTTCAAGGTGGAAATCACGCCCGAGATACCACTTGACGCAAAGAAGGGCTCGTTGTGGACGTTCCAACCAGCGGACATCCCTGGGAAGAAGCCCCAGCGGTTTTCTTCTGCCAAGCTGGACACCCCGTCGAAGCGGTGTACCAGTGAGATGAGGTAGCGGCGGTCGAAGTTATAGGTTACCCGGCTGAAATTGGAGATAATCCGATACTCAGACTTGCTGCTGAAGTTGCTGCCAGGCGCAAAGATCGTGGACGCGTTCACGGTCGGAATAT
>JBEGMH010000292.1:0-55230 GCA_041183125.1 Bacteroidota bacterium
AGCAGGGGCGTCATGCCCACGGTATCGCCAAAATCGTAGCGGAACACGCCACGGGTGAGCTTGGGGCAGGACGCCGGCTCGGATGCGATACAGCGGATAGTGCGGCCCTCCTCGAAGTTGAGGCGCAGGAAGGGAAAGGCAAGGCCCGCAAAGTTAGAGCCCCCGCCAAAGGGCGCTACCACGATATCCGGCATATCGCCCGCTTTTTGCATCTGTACGACCGCCTCCTGGCCCAGGATGGTCTGGTGCATGAGCACGTGGTTGAGCACGCTGCCCAGGGCATATTTGGTATGGTCGGACATAGCGGCCTGCTCGACAGCTTCCGAGATAGCAATACCAAGGCTACCGGGAGAGTTGGGGTCCTGTGCCAGGATTTTTCGCCCGGCCTGGGTATGGTCGGTCGGGGAAGAATACACTTTGGCCCCCCAGGTGTTCATCATCAGCTTGCGGTAGGGCTTGCCGTCATAGCTCACTTTTACCATATAGACCTCGCACTCGATACCGTACATGTTGCAGGCAAAAGCCAGCGCGCTGCCCCACTGCCCGGCCCCCGTCTCCGTCGTGATGCGCTTCACCCCTTCCATCTTGTTGTAGTAGGCCTGGGGGATAGCCGTATTGGGCTTGTGCGACCCCACCGGACTGGTACCTTCGTACTTGTAATAAATCTTAGCTGGAGTATCCAGCGCTTTTTCCAGGTTGTACGCCCGGTACAGCGGGGTAGGGCGCCAGATCGTGTAGGCGTCCCGCACGGGATCCGGGATCTGCACCCATTTTTCAGCCGTCACTTCTTGCTTGATGAGTTCCATAGGAAAGAGAGGGGCCAGGGCTTCCGGGCCAATGGGCTCTTTTGTGCCCGGATGTAGGGGAGGCAGCGGCTTATTCGGCATATCCGCTATGATGTTGTACCAATGGTCCGGCACTTCTTGCTCCGTCAATAGGATTTTTCTGGTTTTCATTAGGTGATTTGTTTAAAAGTGAAAAATTATATGGGAAACTACAATAAAAATCCATCTTTTCCCCCATAGCTTATCTTTTTTTATGCGCAGCATCGAAAAAAATCGTAACTTTAGACTATACTTGTTAAAAGGGGATTCTCAAGGGGTCAAAAAGGCCCTTTTTTCCCACACTGTGCCTTTCTTCGGTCATCTAAGGCGCTTAGACTCCCTCCAAAAGCCTTCGTGTGGATAAAAAATGACTCTTTTTTCCCACCTCGCTGACCCCTCGCAACAAGTCTAATGCTTTTCAAAAGCGAATACCCATAACCCTCTATTACGTAGATTCAAAAACGCACATCATGGACAAAACGAAAATGCAACAGGAATTCCTGGAAATGAAGGCCAAAATCCAGGAGAAGATGGACGAGCTCCAGAAAATCATGGAGGAGACCACCGATGAGGCCCGCGAAGAATACAAAGAACAAGCGGAAAAAGTAAAGACCCTCGCCCACGAAATGGGCGGTAAACTCGAAAAGTTTGCCGAAGAGGCCGGCGAGGAAGCCGCCGAAGAATGGACCGAGTTCAAAGAAACCGCCCAGGTGAAGTTGAACGCGCTGCGCGAACGCTTGGGCGAATGGATTTCACCCCCTGTCAAATAACCCCTTTCCCGCCGGTGCGCTCCGATACGCGGGCGCCGATCTCCCGGAGTCCGTCCAGCGTCAAGTTGGGATTGACTGCGTGAAAAACCCCTTGCAGGGGGTGCAGAACCGCCGAAAGACCGCCGGTAGCCACCGCGATGAAGTGGCTACCGGCTTCTTTTCGTATGTCTTCCACCATGTAGGTCACTAAGCCTACATACCCGCGCAACACCCCGCTCTGGATGGCGTGTGCCGTATTTTTACCAATGGGGGTTTCCGGAAGCTCCAACGGCACCTCGGGCAACTGGGCCGTCTTGTCGAACAGGGCATAGACGGCTGTTTTCAGGCCGGGCGCAATGGCTACGCCGAGGATTTCCCCCCGGCGCGTCACCGTAGTGAACGTGAGCGCCGTTCCAAAATCCACGATGATGCAATCCTGCTGGTACAGGGAAAGTGCCCCTACCGAATTGGCGACCAGGTCCGTGCCGATTTCGTTGGGACGCAAAATGTCCATGTCGAGGTAAGGGTACAGGTGAGGACCTACCAGAATTGCTTCTTTATCAAAAAACTGCCGGATGAGGTCCAGAAAAAGCGTGTTCAGGTTGGGTACCACACTGCTCAGCACGACTTGGTCTACTTGCTGGGGTCGAAGCCCAGATTTCAAAAAGCGCTCCGAAAAATGGTTGGCGTAGTAAGCTGCTGAACCAGCTTCCGTAGTGGTCTGGAAACGCCACACCTCCTTCCATTCGCCCCGCAGGTACAAGCCGGCGACTACGTTTGAATTTCCTATATCTATGGCCAAAAACATCTTTTCTGGATAATATGCGTTTGTAATAGGGCTACTCGACCGTTTGTAGGGGCAAAAAATGCCATTTTTCACCCATACCACTGGTCTAACAACAAAATACGCGGAATTTAGTCGCATATTTACCCTAAAATAATCCTCATAAAAATGGACAGCCAATTTTTCAGCCTGAAACGAAAAGTGGACCGCTACCACGAAGTGCAGCAAAATACCTTGTCGTTCCGCGACGCCTGGAAAAATGGGGTGCGCGACCTCATCCAGCACTCCCTCGACCAGATATGCGCCGAAACAGGGCTTGCCGCTACCACCGAAGTCCGCTCAGAAGTGGACAACCTGGAGGCCGTAGCCCTCACCCTGGGCGATACGCCCAGCGGCCTGCTGCAAATCCTGGGGGCAGGGCTGCGCCGCGACCTCATCAAACACAATGGTGCCCTGATCTACCAACAGTTGTTCAACGGTAAGGTCCTGGTGCTCATAGACTACCCCTTCATCGAGAACTATGGCGATCCCCGCCCGCCCAAAACCATCGTGATCTGCCGACCACAGGAGCTACAACCCCCCTTTTTCCTGCGCCACGTGGAAGAATGGCTCGAAGAATTGATCGCCTGGGAAGATTACGACGACGAAGAGCCAATTAAACGAATAGGCTTTACCTTTGGGGGCAATAAAAAAGGGGAAGCCGGACTCACCCTCGAAACCGATGTGCAGTAGGGACGCAATGCTCGCGTCTGCGACAACCGTACATGCGTAAAAACGCAATACTTACACCTCCAAACCATAGTAGCGTTTAACCTTATTAATGAAAACATGATGAACCGTTTCACTTTGCTCTTTTTGACCCTCCTCGCCGCAGGGGGCCTCATGGGCCAAATGCCGGCCAATGTATCCTCCCTATCTTCGGCAGACCGGGCTAGCCTGCTCAAGCGTTTAGACCAGATCGGGCCGGAATATGCCGGCGTGGCCATGAAAATCTGGGAGTGGGCCGAAGTCGGCTACCAGGAAGAAAAAAGCTCCGGGCTCCTGCAGGAGCAACTGCGCAAAGAAGGCTTTCAAATCCAAACGGGCGTAGCCGATATCCCTACCGCCTTCGTCGCTTCTTTCGGCTCCGGCAAGCCGATCATCGGCATCCTCGGCGAGTTCGATGCGCTGCCCGGTGTATCCCAGGCCGCCGTACCGGAGCGCCAGGAGCGCCCTGAGGTAAAAGCCGGCCACGCCTGCGGGCACCACCTGTTTGGCGCCGGCTCGGCAGCAGCAGCCGTAGCCGTAAAGGAATGGCTACAAAAAAGCGGCAAGTCCGGCACGATACGCTTTTACGGTACCCCGGCTGAAGAAGGCGGTGCAGGAAAAGTATATATGGTGCGCGCCGGCTTGTTCAATGATGTGGATGCCGTGATCCACTGGCACCCGTCGAGCCAAAACAGCGCCAGCGCCTCCTCCTCCCTGGCCAATATGTCGGCCAAAATCCGCTTCTATGGCGTAGCCTCCCACGCTGCGGCAGCCCCCGAGCGGGGACGCTCCGCACTCGATGGCGTGGAAGCCCTCAACCACATGGTCAACCTGATGCGGGAACACGTACAGGAGGATGCGCGCATCCATTACGTCATCACCCGGGGCGGGGAAGCGCCCAATGTAGTGCCCGCGTTCGCCGAGGTCTATTACTACGTGCGCCACCCCAAAATGCAGGAAGTGAAAGATATTTTCGCCCGCATCCTCAAAGCTGCCGAAGGCGCCGCCATGGGTACCGGTACGCGCACCGATTACGAACTCATCCACGGCGTCTATAACCTGATGCCCAACGAAGTATTAGGCAAAATCATGTACAACAACATGAAGGCCGTCGGCGGGTTTACGTATACCGAAGAGGAAAAACAATTCGCCGAAAAAATCGCTACTACCCTGAACCGCCCGGATATTTCCCTTTCCTCCACCGCCGCCATCCAACCGTTTGAGGTTATCGAAGAAGGAAACGGGGGCTCTACCGATGTAGGCGATATCAGTTGGGTCGTTCCGACCGCTGGCGTAGGCACCGCCACCTGGGTGCCCGGTACCGCTGCCCATAGCTGGCAGGCCGTAGCCGCCGGCGGTACCAGCATAGGGGCCAAAGGCATGATGGTCGCCGCTAAAACGATGGCGCTGACCGCATTAGACCTCTTCAACGACCCCAATGCACGCGCCGCCGCCAAAGCAGAACTCGAGCGCCGCAGAGGGGCCAACTTCAGCTACCAGCCCCTGTTGGGCGACCGCAAACCCCCGCTCGATTATAGAAAATAGACTTTTTTCGCCAACCTTTTTTGAACCACCCCACAGCGCATTGGGGGAAACCGGCGTCCGCCCCCCCTTCCCCCAATGCGCAGCAAGGGTTGTAAACCAATCATCCATGCGGTTCCTGATCATCGCAATCGCCCTGTGCTGGGCAGGCTGGGCCAAAGGGCAAGAAGCCAAACTCGCCCAACAATACTTCTCAGACGGCGAATTCGAAAAAGCGGTCGTCCTCTATGAAAAACTCCTGCAGCAACAGGACAACAACGAGGTCTTTTTCGATCGCTATACCGACTGCCTGCTCCAACTCCAACGCTATGGAGACCTCGAAAGAACGGTCAACCGGATGATCAAAAAATACCCCGAAGACGGGAAGTACTACATCACCCTTGGCCGTGCATACGAACAACAGCTCAAAGAAGCAGAAGCCAACGTCCAGTACCGGAAGGCCATCGAAAAGTTGCCGAAGGACCGCTACTCCATCATCCGGCTCGCCAATGCGTTTTCCAACCTCAACAAAGTGGATTTCGCCATCGAAACATACGTCAAAGGCGTCCAGCTCCTCAACGACCGCGCTATTTTCGCCTCCAGCCTCGGGGAATTGTACCACCGAAAAGGCGAAACGGCAAAAATGATCGAGCAGTACCTCAACTTCCTCGATGTCGTGCCCGACCGCATAGATTATATCCAAACGCTCTTCCAGCGTTTCCTCGACGCGAAAGGCTTCCAGGAACTCCAACGCCAGCTCTACGAACGCGTACAGGCCAACGACTCGGCTACCCACTATCCCGAACTGCTGGCCTGGATCTTTTTACAGCAAAAAGACTACGAAAACGCCCTGCGGCAACTGCGCGCATTAGACCGCCGACTCAAAGAAAATGGGGCGCGCATCTACCAGATGGCACAAATTGCAGCCAACGACGGTGACTACGACCCCGCTATCGAAGCCTTCGATTTCATCGTGACCCAGAAAGGCCCGGAGTCGCCTTTCTATCTCGACGCCAAACGCTCTTCCCTCCGCTACCGACGCATCAAGTTGATGGAAGGGTTCTCTTACGCCCAGTCCGACCTGCGCGTCCTGGAGCAGGAATACCTGTCTTTCCTCGAAGAGAACGGGTACAACCGAAACACCGCCCCCCTCATCCTGGAATTAGCCGGCCTCGAGGCCTACTTCCTGAACGACATCGAAAAAGCTATCGGCATGCTGGTGCAAATGATTGACTACCCAGGTCTGAACCCCCGCAAACAGGCCGAAGCGAAACTCGAACTCGGCGACCTGTACCTCATCCGCGGGGAAGTTTGGGAAGCTACTTTGCTGTATTCCCAAGTGGATAAACTCTTCCGCGACGACCAACTCGGCAACGACGCGCGCTTCCGGAATGCCCGCTTGTCTTACTACGCCGGCGATTTCACCTGGGCACAAGCCCAGTTCGACGTGCTCAAGGCCTCTACCTCCAAGCTCATCTCCAACGACGCCCTGGATTTGTCGGTGTTCATCACCGATAACCTGGGCCTCGATACGAGCGCTACCCCCCTGCAGCTGTATTCGCAGGCCGACTTGCTGGTCTTCCAAAACCGGTTCGAAGAAGCCTTTGCCAAGTTGGATAGTCTCCTCAAAGCCTTCCCAGGCCATGCCCTCGAAGACGACGCCGCCTACCTGCGCGCACAGGTATTCCTCAAACAGAAAAAATACGGGGAAGCTGCCCAGGAGTACCAAAAAATATTAGAGACCCACGCGGACGGGATCCGCGCAGACAACGCGCTCTTCGCCCTCGCAGGGCTGTACGAAAAGCAGTTGAATGATGTGGAAAAGGCGAAAGCCCTTTATGAGAAACTCTTTATAGATTATTCAGGCAGCACCTTTGCTGTGGAAGCCCGCAAGCGATATAGAATCCTACGGGGAGATAAGGTACAGTGAATGGATGGGCGAGGAGCGGCGATTATTTCAGCCGCTTCTCGTCAGAAACCGTCAATTTGTAACGGCCTTGCGCACGGCGGCGCGACAATACCTTGCGCCCGTTCTTAGTGCTCATGCGCGAGCGGAATCCATGTTTGTTTACGCGTTTCCTGCGGGAAGGCTGATACGTCCTCTTCATTACTGTACGCTTTTATAGCTTCTTCTAATCCTTGTTTCAAAAGTTTGGCAAAGGTAGGTTTATTTTGCCAATGTGCAAAATAAAAAATCACATACTTGTTACGGGAAGGACGGCAGTAGTGCGAAAAGAGGCCTTTTCGCACTACCCCTACTACACCGTCAGGATTTCCTTTTCTTTCGCGTCTAAAACCTGCTCTACTTTAGTCGCGTATTTATTGGTCATTTCCTGGATTTCTTCTTCCTTTCGCTTGCCGGCATCTTCAGGGAACCCATTTTTGACTGCTTTTTTAATCTGTTCCATCGCATCGCGGCGGGCGTTGCGCAGGCTTACTTTGGCTTCTTCGCCCAGGTGCTTGGCTCGTTTGACCAGGTCGCGGCGGCGCTCCTCGGTGAGCGGTGGGAAAGTCAGGCGCACCACCTGTCCGTCGTTCATCGGGGTAACCCCGATATTGGCCTCGAAGATCGCTTTTTCAATAGGTGCCAGGGTGGACTTTTCCCAGGGCTGGATGACTAATGTGCGCGCATCTGCCGCACTGATATTGGCCACCTGGCTCATCGGGGTCATACTGCCGTAGTAAGACACCAACAAATCGGACACGATGGCCGGACTGGCCTTACCGGTGGTGATTTTTGCCAGTTCGTGGTGCAGATGGGTCATGGCGCGTTCCATGTGGTCCCTGGCTTCTTCCAGGTACATTTCTATTTCTTCCTGTGTCATAAAAGCGCGTATAGCTGTGAAATTTTAAGAAATCAATTAAAAAAGGCAGTGTCGTACGCCGTGCTATTCCTCGTTGGCACCTACATAGCGGAAAATGAGGAACAACAGCATCACCAATGCCGAAAGCGCTGCGGACACATAGGTCATGGCCGCCCATTTCAGGGCGTCTTTTGCCCCTTCGTGTTCCACCCCTCGCGCAACCCCCGACTGGTCCAGCCAAACCAGGGCCCGGCGGCTCGCATCGAATTCGACCGGCAGGGTGATGAAGCTGAACAGAGTAGTTACGCCAAATGCAATGATGGTCAGCAGCATGATCTGCGGCATGGTGTTAATGGTCATGAACGCGATGAGCAACAACCACTGTTGCGCCATAGCCGAAAGCTGTACCACCGGCACCAAGCGGGAACGCAACTGGAGCATGCTGTACGCCGTGGCATGCTGCACGGCATGCCCGCACTCGTGGGCCGCCACAGCCGCAGCGGCCACGTGCCGGCCATGAAATACCTCATGGCTCAACGCCACCGTCTTGCTGAGCGGGTTATAGTGGTCGCTCAACATACCGTGGCTTTCCACTACCTGTACATCGCCGATACCGTAGTGCCGCAGCATGGCTTCTGCAACCTCCCGGCCGGTCATGCGCGCACCGGTCGGCACCTGGCTGTAATGGGCAAATTTGGATTTCAGACGTTGGCCGACGAACAAACCTACCAGGGAAAGGACGCCGGCAATCGCCATATAACCATAATACTCGAACATACGACACGTCTTTTGAATCAACGAATAACTTCGAAACGGGTGTATGGATGCAACACCTCCGGAATAACAATCCCATCGGGGGTTTGGTTGTTTTCCAGCAGGGCAGCGACGATGCGCGCCAGGGCCAGGGCACTCCCGTTCAGCGTATGGGCAAGCTGGATATCCTTGCCCTCCCGGAAGCGCAACTTGAGGCGGTTGCTCTGGTAGGTCTCAAAGTTGGATACAGAACTGACTTCCAGCCAGCGTTTTTGCGCAGCGGAATATACCTCAAAATCATACGTCAGCGCTGCCGTGAACCCCATGTCCCCGCCGCAAAGGCGCAAAATGCGGTACGGCAGCTCGAGCTTGTCGAGCAGGCTGGCCACGTGTTCCAACATCCCTTCCAACGCCTGGTAGGAATGCGCAGGGTGGGCAAGCTGTACAATCTCCACTTTGTCAAACTGGTGCACGCGGTTCAGGCCGCGCACATCCGCCCCGTAAGAACCCGCTTCGCGACGGAAACAAGGCGTATAGCCCGTGAGTTTTACCGGCAGACGGGACGCGTCCAGGATCTCATCGCGGTAGAGGTTGGTCACGGGCACCTCAGCAGTGGGGATGAGGTAGAGGTTGTCGCGCTCCACAAAGTACATCTGCGCCTCCTTGTCGGGAAGCTGGCCCGTCGCACGCGCGGTTTCTTCACTGACCATGAGCGGGGGAAGGATTTCTTCGTAGCCCGCTGCCGTTGCTTCGTCCAGGAAAAAACTGATCAAGGCCCGCTCCAGGCGGGCACCCTTACCCCGGAAAACCGGAAAACCACTACCGGTGAGCTTCACGCCCAGCTCGAGATCGAACAACTGGTACCTGGAAGCCAGCTCCCAATGAGGCAGCGCATCGGCAGGCAGTTCGGGAAGCGCATGTGGCCAGGCGCGGTACACCTCGTTGTCGTCGGCCGAACGCCCCGCCGGCACACTGGCATGCGGAAGGTTAGGAACCTGGTACAGCAAGTCCTGCACTTGTGCAAGCGCCTCATCATGCCGGGTTTTTTGCTCGACACTGCTGGCTTTCAACGCAGCTACTTGCGCACGGAGCCCCTCCGCTTCCTCTTTTTTTCCCTGCTTGAACAAGGAGCCAATCTCCCCGGAAAGCCGGTTTTGTTCCGCCAGGGACTTATCCATCTCCGTTTGCAACGCCCGACGGACTCCATCCAGACGCAATATCTCTTCTATGACCGCAATCTGCGCATCCGACCAGTTGCGCTTTTTCAAGCCCTCGACAACGCGCTCTTTTTCGTTCCGGATAATCTGAAGCTGTAGCATGTGGTGTTTACTAGTAAAGAAATTGGGTATTTATGGCCCGGGGTGTTAATTTTTTGCAAAGATAGTGTGCCCTATTCAAAATATAATGTATTTTTGTGCCACAAAGGCTTTTAACAGCTAGGCGTACTGTGTTTCCTCCAAATTCCAGGTGCCCTGGTTTTTCAAATCCAATTTTTTCCACTTGATTTCTCATAGAACGACATTCGGGACATTCCTTATGGCTTCGTAGTCATGGGTAAGTCGCTTTCAATGGGCAAACGATCCATCCCTCCTGCGTTCCTTTTTTCACCCTTAACAGTTTCCTCTTAAAGAGAACTTTGTATGCTGGATATTCTGCAACTGAATGACATGCTGCTGCCGGAACTACGCGACCTGGCAGAGCAGATAGGACTCGCCAACTATAAACGATTGAATAAAAAAGAACTGGTTTATAAAATTTTAGACCACCAGGCCCTCAGTACGGATGGAAAATCATCCTCCGCACAGGAAGAGGTTCCCGATATCCCCCAAAGTATCGCTAGTCGCGAACAGTTCCGAAGCGATGTACAGATTGAATCCTCCCCGGAAAATGGCGATGATGCCGATGCCGGAGAAGATGAAGACGGCTCCGGCCGCCGCCGCCGGGCACGCAAGCGGATGTCCTCCTCCGAACCCGAACTGCCCTTCCAGCCCCGCCCCAAACCGCGCCACGACAACCGACAGGACTTCCGGCCCGAACGAACCGATAAGCCGGAACGCCCAGAACGCGAACAGCGACCCGAACGACCAGAACGGGAGCAGCGACAGGACAGACCCGAACGACCGGAACGCGAACAACGGGCAGAACGCGAGCAGCGACCCGAACGACCGGAACGCGAGCAGCGACAGGACAGACCAGAACGACCAGAACGCGAACAACGGGCAGAACGCGAACAACGACCCGAACGACCGGAACGCGAGCAACGGCCCGATAAGCACAATAAGCCCTGGGCAGGGAAAAGCGAAGAACCGCAGCGGCCCTACGCCCCGGAAGCGGTCGAAGAGCCCCAACCCGACGACAGCGAAAAATTCGATATCGAACTCGACGGGGTAATCGAAGGGGAAGGCATCCTGGAAATGATGCCCGATGGATATGGGTTCCTCCGCTCCGCCGACTACAACTACCTCACCTCACCTGACGATATCTATGTGTCGCCCTCCCAAATCAAACTGTTTGGCATCCGCACCGGCGATACGATAAAAGGAGGTATCCGGCCGCCCAAAGAAGGGGAAAAATACTTCGCCCTGCTGCGCGTGTCCAAAATAAATGGCCGCGACCCACAAGACCTGCGCGACCGCGTGCCGTTCGACTACCTTACCCCCCTGTTCCCCACAGAGAAATTCAAACTCACCACATCCCCGACGGGAAGGGACCTGGGCAACCGCATGATAGACCTGTTCACCCCTATCGGAAAAGGCCAAAGGGGACTTATCGTAGCCCAGCCCAAAACGGGTAAGACCTTCCTGCTCAAAGACCTGGCCAACGCCATCTCCAAAAACCATCCGGAGTGCTACATCATCGTACTGCTGGTGGACGAGCGCCCCGAGGAAGTGACGGACTTCAAACGCAGCGTCAACGCAGAAGTGGTAGCCTCCACCTTTGACGAACCCGCCGACAACCACGTGCGCGTAGCAGGCATCGTCCTGGAAAAAGCAAAGCGATTGGTCGAAAGCGGACACGATGTCGTCATCATGCTCGACTCCATCACCCGCCTCGCCCGTGCCTACAACACCGTAGCACCGGCCAGCGGCAAAGTCCTCTCCGGGGGCGTAGAAGCCAATGCCCTGCACAAGCCGAAAAAATTCTTCGGCGCCGCCCGGAATATCGAAGGGGGCGGCTCGCTGACCATATTGGCTACCGCCCTCATAGATACCGGCTCCAAAATGGACGGCGTGATCTTCGAAGAATTCAAAGGTACGGGCAACATGGAACTCCAACTCGACCGGAACCTGGCCAATAAGCGCCTCTTCCCTTCCATAGACCTCACCAAGTCCAGCACGCGCCGCGATGATTTGCTGCTCGACAAAGACACCCTACAGCGAATGTTCATCCTGCGCAACCACCTGGCAGATATGAAACCCGATGAGGCCATGGAGTTCCTGCGCAAACACATCGTCTCTACCTCTAATAACGACGAATTCCTGATGTCCATGAACGGCTAAACGCTTTGATGATGCGCCTGCGTTTCTTCATCGTGCTCCTGGCACTGCCGGGCCTGTTTCTTCCTCTGTGCGCACAGCAGCTCACCCATGTCCAGGGCGAATTGTTGGTGCGCTTCCAGGATGGGGTGCGCGCCAGGCGCTGGATAGAGCACCAGACTGCTTTCCGCTCCGAGTCGTACCGCGTCGCGTTAGGGCCGGTCGTCGTGGAGGAACTCAATGTCTGGAAACTTCGTTTCGACTGGACAAAAGTGGACGAGAATGCTGTACTCCGCCAACTCCGGAGTGACCCTGAGGTGGCTATGGCGCAGTTCAACCACTTCGCTTCCCTCCGCAACCGCCTGCCCAACGACCCCTCGTTTGCCCTGCAATGGCATCTGTACAACACAGGCCAATTAGGGGGTACCCCCGGTATGGACCTGGATATGGCCCGCGCCTGGGACATTACCACGGGTGGCGTCACCCCCGGCAACGATACCATCGTCATCTGTATCATTGACAACGGGCTGGATACCTCCCACCCGGATATCCGGCCCAATCTGTGGCGCAACGCCCGGGAAATTCCCTTCAATGGCATAGACGACGATAACAATGGCTATGCCGATGACCTGCACGGTTGGAACAGCATCCGCGGCAACGGCAACGTCAGCGAGTCCAATTTCCATGGAACCCCTGTTTCTGGTATCGCAGGCGCACGCGGCAACAATGGCGTCGGCGTCAGCGGGGTAAACTGGAATGTCAAAATCATGCACGTAGTCGGTGGGTTCGGGGCGATCTCCGAAGACCGCATCCTACAAGCTTATTTGTATCCTTACCGACAGCGCAAGCGCTACAATGAAACACAGGGCAAAGAAGGCGCATTCGTGGTCGCCACGAATGCCTCCTGGGGGCTCAGCCGCGTAAAACCGCAGGAGTACCCCATCTGGTGTGCGTTCTACGACACGCTGGGGCAGGTGGGTATCCTCAACGTGGCCGCTACGGAATCCAGCCAAAACATAGACGTAGACGTGTCGGGCGATATGCCGACCGCCTGCGGCAGCGACTTCCTCGTCGCGGTCAACAGTGTGGACATCAACGGAAAAAAAGCACCCGGTGGCTATGGGGCCACGTCTATTGACCTGGCGGCTTTTGGGGAAAACGTATATTCTACTACCCCAGGTGCTGGGTACGGCTATGAGCGCGGGACGTCCTTCGCCGCCCCTCTGGTCTGTGGGGCCATTGCGTTGCTCTATTCCGCCCAGTGCCCTACGCTTGCCGTATTGGCCGAAAACGACCCGCCGGCAGCTGCTCTTTGGATAAAAAATCTCTTGCTGCAGGGTACCACGCCAAGTCCCGAACTCAAAGGCATCACCGTCAGCGGTGGACGGCTCAACGTATATAACAGCTTGCGCCTCCTCCTGGACAACTGCGGCAATTGCCCGCCCCCTTCTAAAATACAAGTCCTGGAACGCGGCCTCAGCAGTGCCCGCCTGGGTTGGATAGGCAACGACAGCATTACCCGCATAGACCTGCGTTGGAAAAAATCGGGCGACGCCGTCTGGACTACCCTGCGCAACGTCAGCTCACCCCTGCAGCTGACCGGGCTCAGCCCCTGCACCGACTATGAATACCAGTTCAACATCACGTGCCGCTCCGACAGCATGGATTTTGGCTCCACCTATCGCTTCCGGACGGATGGGTGTTGCGAGCCCCCTACCGGCATCCAACTGCCCCTCCTCAACGAACGCGATGTGTTCCTGAGCTGGAGCCCAGTCACGGCTGCCCTGGCCTACGGCCTTCGCTATCGGGTAGTGGGCAGTACCACCTGGCAGGAAACTACCAGTTTTTCAACCTCCCTGTTCGTTCGTAACCTAAGCGCTTGCAGCACCTACGAGTTGCAGGTCCGCACGCTTTGCGAGGGTGGGGTCGCTTCCGACTACAGCCCGCCTACAACCTTCCGCACGAAAGGTTGCGGGGCCTGTATAGAGCAGAGCTATTGCCCTGCCACCGGGCTCGACAGCCTGAACGCCAGCCAGGAGTGGATCGCCAAAGTACGGCTGCACGATTTCGAGCACCGGAGCGGCAAAGGTGGATATTCCAATTTCACGTCCTTGAACGGCCCTACCCTCAGCGCAGGCGGGACCTTCTCCCTGTCGTTGCACCCCGGCTTTCCGGGTTTTGCCTCCCAGGAGTACTGGATAGTATGGATAGACTTGAACCAAGACGGCTTTTTCAGCTCCCAGGAAGCTGTGTTTGATTCCGGGCAGGCCAGCCGCGACTCGGTCAGCGGCATAGTACTCATTCCGGCCACGGCCAAATTGGGCGCTACCCGGATGCGGGTAGTCATGCGCTTCAAACAGCCCGGTGTTTCCTGCGCTTTCCCCAAAGATTTCTACGGCGAGGTGGAAGACTACTGCGTGACGATTGGGAAAATCAGTTCCGTCCAAGCGCCCTCCTCCTCCCCGCAGGTGCAGGCTTTCCCCAATCCTTTCACAGAAACCGTAGCCGTACAAGTGGACTTTCCCCAAAAACAGGAATGGGTCACGTGGGAAGTTTTCACCGTGCAAGGCCAACTCGTACACCAGGAGCGGTTCAGCAATGTCCCTGCGGGTGTCCTGGAACGCAGCATTGGGCAACGCGACTGGCCCGACGGCCTGTACTTGCTCCGCGGCCGCTCCCCAGGAGGCACCTTTTTTTACAAATTACTGAAAAACAAGCCTTAAAAAGAAAAGGTCTGGACATTTGTTTTACCAAATATTCAGACCTTGAAGAAGCGTCTCTTGTAGCGCGGGGGAGGCTTGAACTCCCGACCTTGCGATTATGAATCGCACGCTCTGACCGGCTGAGCTACCGCGCCATACTTTTTTGCGGATGCAAATATAGGGTTTATTTATTTTTTTGTCAAATCAAATGCGCATTTTATATCGGGCATGTTAAGAATGGCCAAAACTGCCCTTTTGCCCCTTACGCCTTTCCGCAAAATTTTCGTCTATTTTCCTTTTTTGATTATCTTGTTGCCTGCCCGTTATCCGATTTTTTGGGGAGCACCGAGTCTGGTCCGGTTCCCTCCTCGTCGGTCTCTGGCAATCCGTTTTTTCAAAACCAAATGCCTAATGATAGCACTATTCGCGACCGAGCGCCTGCGCAGCTTGTACCCTCGTGTCAAGGCTTTTTTAGAAGAAGAGATTTACCCCTTTGAGGCAGAGTGGCTGCAGATGCCCTTCAAGGAGGTGGAAAAACTATTGCGGGCGAAGCGGGAAAAGGTAAAATCGCTGCGCGCCTGGAACCCTTACCACAGCGAGGCGCATGGTGGTGTAGGCCTCAACCTTATGGAAGTAGCGCAGTTAGGGGAGCTCCTGGGGCGCTCTCCCTTCGGCCATTTCACGTTCAACTGCCAGGCACCCGATGCAGGGAACATCGAGTTGTTGTTACTATATGGCAACGACGAAATCCGACAGCGATACCTACACCCGCTGTTAGAGGGCGGGATACGCTCCTGTTTCTCCATGACCGAACCCGGCATGGCGGGGTCTAACCCCGTCCTGATGGCCACCACAGCAGTGCGCGACGGGGATCACTATGTCATCAACGGGCACAAGTGGTTTACCACGGCTGCCGATGGGGCTGCTTTTGCCATCGTCATGGCCGTCACCAACCCGGAGGCAGAAAGTCCATACCAAAGGGCCAGTATGATTATCGTACCGACCGATACCCCTGGGTTCGAACTACTGCGCAACATACCCGTCATGGGGCATCCCGGGGAAGGCTGGCACAGCCACGGCGAAATACGCTACACGGATGTCCGGGTACCTGTAGGCAACCGGCTGGGCCCGGAGGGCGGAGGGTTTATGTTGGCACAGGAGCGCCTCGGCCCGGGCCGCATCCACCACTGTATGCGCTGGATAGGTATCTGCGAACGTGCGTTTGACCTCATGTGCCGCCGGGCTGCGTCCCGGGAGATCGCGCCGGGGCGCGCGTTGGGGCAAATGCAGATGGTACAATCTTTTATCGCGGAAAGCCGTGCCGAAATAGATGCTGCCAGGCTAATGGTACTCCACGCTGCCCTCAAGATACAAGAGCAGGGCCAGCATGCTGCCGCTGCAGAAATTTCCACGATCAAGTTTTTCGCCGCCAATGTACTGGACAAAGTGGTGGACCGCGCCATCCAAGTCCACGGGGCCCTCGGCGTCACCGACGATACCCTGCTCAGCTACTACTACCGCGAAGAGCGCGGTGCACGCATCTACGACGGGCCCGATGAAACGCATAAAGCCTCTTTGGCCCGCAAAATCCTGAAGCAGTACGGCGTCAAGGCATAAGACTATGAACACAGAAAATACAACGCCCATGCGAGCCGGAGAAGAGCTGCCACAAGAACCGTTACACAGCTTCCTCCTGGCCCACCTCGACGGATACCGCGAGATACTGGAATTGCGGCAATTCCCCGGGGGATACTCCAACCTGACGTACTCCATCCGCACGAATATCGGGTATTTTGTATTGCGCAGGCCTCCTTTGGGGGCCAACATCAAGTCGGCGCACGATATGGGACGGGAGTACAAAGTGCTCCGTATGTTACAGCCCGTGTATCCCCGCATCCCGGCACCTGTTTTGTACTGTGACGACGCCGGGGTTATCGGTGCCCCTTTCTACCTGATGGAAAAAGTGGAAGGCCTCGTCCTGCGCAACCGCCCCCCGGAGGGGCTTGACCTGGGGCCGGAGGTGATGCACCGCCTCTCCTGTGCCGCCATAGACAACCTGGCAGACCTACACGCCCTCGATATTGACCACAGCGGCCTGCGCCAGTTGGGCAAGCCGGAAGGCTATGTACAGCGCCAGGTCGAAGGCTGGTCCAAACGGTACGAGCAATCGGCAACCGATACTATCCCCGGGATGGCCTTCATGGCAGAATGGATGCACGCGCAGCTCCCCACCGAAAACCCGCCTGCGCTGTTGCACAACGATTACAAGTACGATAACCTCGTTCTTAACCCGGACACGCTGGACGATATCCGCGCGGTCCTAGACTGGGAAATGTGCACCGTGGGCGACCCCTTGATGGATCTCGGCTTATCGCTCGCCTACTGGCTGCACGAAGGGGAAGGAGGGCCCTTGCTGTCGTCTATCGGTACCCTCACCTGGCTACCGGGCAACCTCACGCGCGGGGAAGCTGCGGCCCGCTATGCAGACCGCAGCGGCCGCAATATCGAACAACTCCTGTTCTACTACGTCTTTGGCAACTTCAAAATCGGGGTCATCGTACAGCAGATTTATTTCCGATATAAAAAAGGCTTCACCCAAGACCCCCGTTTCAGCCGCCTCATAGACGCAGTCCGCTTCTTCGGAGAGCGGGGGCAAAAGGCAATTGAAGCGGGGAGGATATGAGATCGCCTTACGGACCTGCCAAAACGCATCTTTTTGCATACCAACCCCACTCCTATACAGACGCACGCCGTATATCTATTTTTTGGGGAAAAATTACCTTTAGTTCCCTTTCTTTGCGTACGCACAACACCTAATACACATGTCAAAATTTTTTTACCTCCTGTTAGCCCTTTTTCTGGGTACTGGGTTTCATCTGTCGGCACAGTTTCCCGACACCCTATATTCGGGTACAGCAAGTGGTACCATCCGCATTGACGGTTTGATGGACGAGCCAGACTGGGGGCAGGTGCGCGGGGCGAGTGGTTTTTTCCAGCAATTTCCGATGGATACCTGTCTGGCAGTAGGCCAAACTACGGTGCGTGTGCTCCACGACAAGGACTTCATCTACATCGGCGGGCTGATGTACAACCTACCCGATGCCCGCCGCTACGTGACGCCATCCCTGCGCCGCGATTTTCGCGGGGAGGCCAACGATGCCATCGTCGTGGTACTCGACCCTTTTCAGGACAATACCAACGCGTTTTCCTTTGGGGTGAACCCTTTTGGCGTACAGCGGGAGGGGCTGATTTTCAACGGGGGCAACATGAGCAGCGACCTGGACCTGAGCTGGGACAACCGCTGGTTTGCCGCAGGCAAGATGTACGACGGTTACTGGATCGGGGAGCTTGCCATACCGCTCAAAAGCCTGCGCTACCGGGAGGACAGCGAGATGTGGAACATCAAATTTTACCGGATCGACAGCGAGTACGGGGAGCGTTCCGTATGGCCGTTGACGCCGCGCCAGTTCCCCATCATGAACCTCGCCTACGTGAACAAGCTCGTGTGGGATACCCCTTTGGGCAAACCGGGCAGCAATATGGTGGCCATACCTTACCTCTCTGCCAACTACAGCGAAGACCGCATCGGGGGTGGGGGTTCCAAACAGGGCCTCGGTATCGGTGGCGATGCCAAAGTAGGCTTAGGGCCTTCCCTCAACCTGGATTTAACCGTCAACCCAGATTTTTCGCAGGTCGAAGTAGACCAGCAGGTCACTAACTTAGACCGCTTTGAGATCTTTTTTCCGGAGCGGCGCCAGTTTTTCCTGGAGAATGCCGACCTATTCAGCAACTTCGGGGTGGAGCGCATGCGTCCTTTCTTTTCCCGTCGCATCGGCGTGGCCCGGGACGAATCTACTGGCCAGAACGTGCAGAACCCCATCTACATGGGGGCGCGGCTCAGCGGCAAACTCGGCGATGACTGGCGGGTGGGCCTGCTCAATATGCAAACGGCGCGCGACCGCGACATCAACCAGCCTTCGACCAACTATACTGTGGCTGCTTTACAGCGCAAGGTCTTCAGCCGGTCCAACATTGGGTTGATCGCGGTGAACAAATCCCCGTTTCGCGATGCCATCATTGCCGATAGCCTGGGCGACGATGCCTTCAAGGGCAACAGCGTCCTGGGGATGGACTACAACCTCTCTTCCAAAGACAACACCTGGACCGGGAAGGCTTTTTTCCACCATTCTTTTGAATCCGACCAGCCCGAAAATGCCTTTGCCACCGGAGCCCAGATAGGATATGGCACCAATCCCTACGAAGTGTTCCTAACTGCCCAGTGGGTGGGGGAGAACTACAACCCCGAAGTCGGTTTTGCCCGTCGCGTAGGGTATCAGCGGGCCGCCTCGGTTTCCTGGCGGAATTTTTACCCTAAGAAAGGGATCATCAACCGGCACGGGCCGGGGTTTGATTTCGATGTCCTCGGCAATCCGGTCAATGGGTTGACCGACTGGGACGTCAACCTCATGTACCGGATTACCTTCCAGAGCACCGCGCAGTTCAACATGCGCGTCCGCAAAGAGTACGTTTACCTGACCAGCCCCTTCGACCCCACCAATACCGGGGGGCAGCGACTGCCTGCCAGCAGCGATTATGCACAGTACCTTTTTATCGGCAATTTTACGTCCAACTTCCGAAAGCCGCTCAGCTTTGAGATTGAGACCCGCAGCGGGCAGTACTACAACGGAACGCGGCTCAACCTCGACGGCTCCCTGAACTACCGCATCCAGCCGTATGGGATCATTTCCGTGGACGTTTCCTACAACCGCATCCGCCTGCCTGCCCCGTATGCTGACGCCGACCTGTTGCTCATAGGGCCGCGGTTCAACCTCACGTTTTCCAAGAGCGTCTTTTGGTCCACGTTCGTCCAGTACAACACGCAGATCGAAAACATCAACATCAACTCCCGTTTCCAGTGGCGTTTTGCTCCGGTCTCCGATTTGTTCGTCGTCTATACGGACAACTATTTCCCAAGCGGTTTGGTCAACAAGAACCGGGCGTTGGTATTGAAGATGACGTATTGGTTGAACGTGTAAAAAGTGCGGTTTATCCTTTTTCGGTTTTTTCTACCAAGCCTTAAAAAACAAAAGCCCGCTGCGGGGTAGCAGCAGGGCTTTTTTTATGTCAAGCAAGTACTAAAACGTAGCTCAAGCACTCTGTAGTGCGGGTTGCACGGTCTGCATTTTATGTTCGTTGAGGGCTTCGAAGCGATAGCCCATTTCGGAAAAATGCGCGAGCGTTTGGGGCAAGGCGTATTCCAGGCGCCCGATAGCTTTGAGGCTGTCGTGAAAAACGACAATGGAGCCCGGGCCGGCATGTTGTGCCACATTTTGGAAACACTGTTCGCCGCTCAGGGACTGGTCGAAGTCCCCGCTGAGCACATCCCACATCACGACGCGGTAGTGGCGTTGCAGGAATTGTGCCTGTTTGGGTTTCAGCCGTCCGTAGGGCGGGCGGAACAATTCCGTCTGGGCGAGGGAAGCGCCGTTGCGCACGTTGTGGAAGTAGGGGATGTTGTCACTAGCCCAGCCATTTAGGTGGTTGAGCGTGTGATTGCCTACGGAGTGGCCTTTCTCGCGGATCTTTCGAAAGAGATCGGGGTACCGCACGATGTTTTCGCCCACGCAGAAGAACGTAGCCTTGGCGTTGTACGCATCGAGTTGTTCCAGTATCCAGTCCGTTACTTCCGGGATAGGGCCGTCGTCGAAGGTGAGGAACAAGCGCTTGTCCGCCGTAGGGATTTTCCAGGTAAAATTAGGAAACAAGTTCTGGACGAACAGGGGAGTTTTGATTAGGTACATAGTTGCCTTTTTTGATGTTCATGGTTAAAAATTTGTTAAAACACACATCTGTACATCCATTTTGAGCCTGGAACAGAGCGTATAACAACAAACTTTTTGATTTGTTATAGTATTATGGTAACGCACAAGCCCCTTTAGTTGCTGCCAGATGCGTTTTTTTTTTAAAGATTTCGCCATTTTTAACACTTTGCCTCCTTTTCTTTCCATGCTTGCGAAAAAAGAGGAAATTTGCGGGCTGCGTTTAACCAATAAAAATCGCTATGAAAGTCAACCGCGTCCGATTTGCGCCCAGTCCGACTGGTGCGCTGCATATAGGAGGAATCCGCACCGCGCTGTACAACTACCTCTTTGCCCGAAAAACAGGGGGGGTATTCATTTTGCGCATCGAAGACACCGACCAACTGCGCTATGTACCGGGTGCCGAAGCCTATATTCTGGAGGCATTGGAGTGGTTTGGGTTGCGTCCCGACGAAGGTCCCGGCGCAATCGGTGGGAATTTTGGGCCCTATCGCCAATCCGAGCGCAAAGATCTGTACGCGCAATATGCTATGGAATTGCTGCAAAAAGGCCACGCATATTATGCCTTTGACACGGCGGAAGAGCTGGACCGCCGTCGTCAGGAGGCACAAGAAAGAGGCGGGGAAACCTTCAAATACGACAGCAAGACGCGCCTTGACCTGTGCAACAGCCTGACCTTGGCGGAGCCGGAGGTCCGCGCGCGCATCGAAGCAGGCGACCCCTGGGTCATCCGCTTGAAAGTACCGCAGGATCAGACCATCACCGTCGAGGACCTCATCCGGGGGACTGTCCACTTCCAGAGCAACGAGCTCGACGATAAGGTCATCTTAAAAAGTGACGGCATGCCCACCTATCATCTGGCCAACATCGTGGACGACCACCTCATGGAGATCACCCACGTCATCCGGGGGGAAGAGTGGCTGCCCAGCACAGCGCACCACGTATTGCTCTATCAAGCCCTGGGGTGGGATATGCCCCTGTTTGCCCACCTACCCCTCATTTTGAAGCCCAACGGACAGGGCAAGCTCAGCAAGCGGGACGGGGTACAGCTCGGCATACCTGTATTTCCGTTAGCCTGGAAGGGCGAAACACCCGAAGAATCCTTTACCGGCTTCCGGGAAGCCGGTTTCCTGCCCGAAGCCGCCATCAACTTCCTGGCCTTGCTCGGCTGGAACCCCGGTACCGAGCAGGAGCTCTTTTCAATCGAAGCGCTTGTGCAAGCGTTTTCCATTGAAAAAATCGGAAAATCGGGGGCCCGTTTTGATTACGACAAAGCCCGTTGGTTCAACCAACAGCACCTCATGGGCATGGCCAATAGCGAGTTGGCCGCCCGTATCCGCCCGCTGATAGAAGCACAGGGGCAGCACCCCCAGGATAGCTTTTTAGAGGCTTTTTGTGGCTTGATGAAAGAGCGGGTGGTCATGTTACCCGATTTTTGGGACAGCGGGCGCTACTTTTTTGAAGACTTTATCGTTTTTGATGAAAAAACGGTTGCCAAAAAATGGGATGCCGGCAAAAAAGCCCTTTTTCACGAACTCCTCTCGCAGCTCGAAGCCCTTCCCGTCTTCGAGACCGAAACGATCCACGGTGCGCTGGAGGGCTGGATGACTGAAAAAGCGCTGCAACCAGGCGACCTGTTCCCTTTGCTACGCATCGCGCTCATCGGCACCATGAAAGGCCCGGGTGTTCCGGAGATGTTGGCCCTGTTAGGCTTCCAGGAATCGCAGCGCCGTCTGCTGCAAGCTGCTGCACGGTTCGATGCCGTGCAAAGCGCATAAAGTATTCCGGAACGGTTTAAAAAATCGGCTAATGGGATCCAAGAACAAAAAAAGGGCTCACCAACTGGTGCACGAAGAGTTAAAAGGGCTGAACCTCCAGATAAACGCTTTCGGGGAAATCCAGTCCAGTTTGGAAATCGAACGCATCAACCAGTTTCTGGACAAACACCTCAGCGACAAAAAAAAGCCGGACCAGGGCTCATTTGCGTTGCATTTAGAGGAAGAATGAAACCCGTTTTTCATATTTTGTCATGCAACCTGTTTTTTGTCTTATATTTGCATAGTTAAGAGGAACTTATAATAGGCTTGTTGCGATGGTTCCCCCCGCAACAAGCCTAATGTTCCCAAAAACCGAAACATCCCATGTATCCAACACACTACGACATGCAGCCTTATACTGGCCGACCGCACGGTTCCCGGGAAGTTGGCCCATCCCTCTCCATGCAAAAATCCACTTGGCGCCTATGAGGAAACTACGCAGTTACTTCGGCGCATGCCTGGTTTGCGTATTCGCCGCCGTCTTATTGTTCCCTGCCTGGACGACCGTGCCCAAGGCTACCACGGGGCCGACTGGTGTTTTCACTACCCTTTCCGACACCACGTATGTATCCTGTGAGAACGCACCAGCCTTTTACAGCCAATGGTATGACCAAATTGACAGCGTGCTGAGGGCCCGCGGGGACTCCATACGCAACGTCACCCCTGCGCGCAAAACGGCATACGCCTTTGCCGGCACCTGTTCGGATACGGTATCGCATGCCTTTCTCGTGCGCCGTAGCGCAGCGCCCGACACCACCCTGCACTACCTGTTGATCGTGCGGGATACGGTTCCGCCGACGATCCAATCAGCGCTGCCCGACAGCCTGTTCCTCCGGTGCGGGGAGACCATTCCCGATACCGCCGGGAGCATACTAATCAGCGACAACTGTGCCCTGGATACTGCTATCTTCAACCAGGTCATCCTGGGAGGGGATTGCCCCAACACCTACAAAATTGTGCGTACCTGGGACGCCTGGGACCGCTGCCGGCAGCGCGCGACCTATCGGCAGGTCATCTCCATACGCGATGAGACCCCACCGACCTTTTCCTTCCATTTCGCCCTGGATACGACCATTGATTGCTCGCAATCCCCCCATCCCGATAGCCTGCGCAGACGCCCCGTCGTAACCGATAATTGCGATACCATGCCCCGCCTGTACTACCAGGATGTACAGCTCCCCACCCAGTCGGGTTGTGCCGGGGATTACACCGTAGAGCGCAGCTGGTTCGCTGTAGACACCTGTGGCAATGCCAGTATCATCCGCCAGATCATTCGGGTGCGCGATTTGAAAGCACCCACCTTCACGGTACCGCGCGACACCATACTCGACTGCTCCAGCGGCGATCATCCCAACATTGCAGGCAGGCCGGGCAACCTAAAAGACAACTGCGCCCCCTCTGCTTCCATCAGCGTTACCTATAAAGACGTGGTGACCTCCTCGGCCTGCCTCAATACGTATAGCATACGGCGGGTATGGCTGGTAGCAGATGGCTGCGGCAACGCCGATTCGGCCCAACAGATCATCCAGATCAGGGATCTCAGTGCGCCGACCATCACCCGGCCGGCCCGAAACCTGGAAGTACAATGCGACGAAGCGAATGTGGACTCCCTTTTCTGGGCTTGGGCGGCTGCGCACGGCGACGCGCTGGCCACCGATAACTGCAACGGCCCGATTACCTGGTCGGCCCGCAACGCCGGCACGCAGGATACCATTCGTTTCCCCACCGCTGTCTGTACCCCCGGGAATGCCGTAGTATTGGAACAGCGGGTGGACTTCATCGCCCGAGACGCTTGTGGGCTATCCGACACCACCACCGCTTTGTTCCAGGTACTCGATGTCGTTCCACCCGACATCCTCTCTTGTGCAAAAGATACGGTGATACGCACCGATCCCGGCCAGTGTACGGCCATGTTCACCCTGCCGGTACCCCAAGTCAACGAGGACTGTTCCCTCGCCCGCAGTGCGTTCTCCCAGACCAAGGCGTCCGACTTAGCTTCTTCCGACCCTTCCAAAGATCCGGCTATTACCCCGGTACAGCCCATTGTATTCACTTTTGCGTTCCCCAGCGACCGCTTCGTGCGTGCGGCAGCGGCGGGAGTTTTGAAGATAAAACTGCTTGCTGTGGACGGCGAGGGGGCTGCTGAATACTTCCGCATCACCGCCGAAGACGGCAGTGTGTTAGGCCGGACGGTCTCTACTAGCGCCCAATGCGGGAACTCCGAGACGACCATCGCGCTAAGCGTTGCACAAATAGACCAATGGGGTGCCGACGGGCAGGTTCAAATCCGCTTGGAACCGTTTATGCAGCCCGGCCTCAGCGGTGCCGGAACCATCAACCCCCTTTGTGCCGGAGGTCGGGTGGAAGCAACCCTCGAAGCTTCCCTCAAAGACTTCAGCAGCCTCAAACTGGAGTACCGGGTGGGTTCTGGTGCCAAAAAACAGGCTTTGTCCTTGTACAACGAGCGAATCACCTTGCCGGGAGGCACCCATACGATACGGTACTACGTAAGCGATTGCGCCGGACAGACGGACAGTTGTTCGTTCCAGGTGACGGTAGAAGACCGCGAAGCGCCCCAACTGACCTGCCCAAGCGATACCACGGTGGCCTTGTCTGAAGGTGCGTGTACCGCCCAGATCGCCATTCCCCTGCCGGTAGTAGCCCAGGATAACTGCTCCGCGTTGGGCGGCTATCAACTGCGACTGCCGCTGGATACTGCTTCTGCCTATTTAACCTACGATTTCAACCCCACTATAAATGCTTATGTCGCCAATGGGCGCACTTTCTCGTTTACCCAATTAGGGCCCAATGCTACGGATAGCGCTTCGCTGACGCTGTATTTCAGAGGCAATTTTTCAAGCCCAGGGGCCACGCTTGCCGTGCGCAGCGAAGAAGGGGATTTGCTGGGCTCCACCCGTGTAGGGGATGCGAGCTGTAGTTCAGCTGGAAAGCTGACCCTTCGGATTGCCCCCGGCACGTTCAACCGCTGGGCTGCCGACGGCAAGGTGGACTTCTCCGTTTTACCGGGCACTGCCGCGGCGGGGGGAGGGATTTATCCCTGCGACTCTACGCGTGTCCGGGCAAACGGCAGCAAGGACTCCATCGCATACCTATTCGCCGAAATGGCCTATCCCAACATCGGTCCTTCCTACTTTGCCACTGGTGCTACGCAGATACCGCTCACGGCGGCACCATTCCCCTTGAAAAGGCCTACGCACACCTTTAACCGGGGCGTTACTACGGTGTATTATCTCATACCGGATGCCTACGGCAACCGCGACACTTGTAGTTTTCAGGTACGGGTAGAAGACCGGGAGGTCCCAAAGGCGCTTTGCCAACCGACTACCCTGTTTATCAGTCCAGCAGGACTGGAGAACCCGCAAGTCAGCGCCCAACAGATAGACGCGGGCAGTTCCGACAACTGCGGCATAGCGCGGTTCGAACTCCTACCCAACACGTTCACTTGTGCCCAAGCGGGCACCGTACAGGATGTAGTGCTAACCGTCTTTGACTCGAGCGGCAACAGTGCGCGCTGTTCCACCCTGGTGCGGGTAGAAAATACTGCTCCGGATCCCTTTGCAAACTCGGATCTCTGCGGGACGGATACGCTGTTTCTGTACGCCAATCCGCCCAAAGCAAGCGGCGGTATCCTGTACACCTACAAGTGGACCGGGCCAAACGGGTTCAGCTCTACCCGTGAAAATCCTTTCATACCCAATATCGGTTCCCGGAACGCAGGTTCCTATACCGTAGAAATTACCGGGTTTACGGGATGTAAAGCGATTGGTACGTTAGAGATAGCGATTGAAGATTTGCCGTTGACCCCTGGCTTGACCGCAAAAGACAATGTCTGTGAAGAAGATGCGATTGTGCTCAACTCTTCCATCGCGCCGAGTGACCCATCGGTACAGTACCGCTGGTATCGCGGTATTGCTCCTGACGGGGTGTTGTTAGGGACGACTATTGTACCCTCTTTTTCTATAGCGGCTCCCCATTCCGAAGGTATTCAGGACTTTTACCTGACGATTGAAGTGAATGGTTGTATATCGCGTCCTTCTGCTCCCAAGCCTATACGAGTGGTGAAGCGGCCGGTGGCGGTACCGAGTTCGGACCAGTTCAGGGTTTGCGCCGGGCAGGAAGTCCTGTTGGGCACTGAGGTGACGGGCCCTGGCATCACCTATGCCTGGAAAGGACCAAATGGATTTAGCTCCACCAGTCAATATCCCCCCGCCATACTCACGACTATGGCCGACGGCGGGGATTACGAGCTCGTCGTTTCCCGCTATGGCTGTGCGTCGGCACCGGCTTTCGTGGCGGTCAACATCATCCCCAAGCCTTCCAGACCGGAGATAACCAATTCTGGGGCGGTTTGTGCCGGGGGCGAGGTTACCTTGCGCACGAGCACCAGTGCCACCAAATATACCTGGATAGGGCCCAGCTTGTTGGAGTTCCCTACTTCTTCCAGTTCTTTTTTTCTATCCAACGTTTCCAAAGCAGTAGCGGGGGCCTGGAGGATGTACGTGACCGTCCAGGGCTGTCAATCGGATGTTTCCCTGCCCACGTTGGTAGTCGTGAACGACCCTCCAAAAGTGAGTATCGCTACGACCCCTGCCGTCATCTGCGACGGGGGACCACTCATGCTGAACGCATCCCCAACGATAGTGAACGCGACCTACCGCTGGTCGGGGCCCTCCAATTTCAGTGCGGTTGGCAACACGGCCAGCGTACCCATTGCGCGCACGCAGCATTCGGGGCGCTACTCGCTGACCGTCACCGGAGCCGACGGCTGCTCTGCGACGGCATTCACCGATGTGGAGGTGAGGCCCGCTGTGCGGATTGCCGCTGTGACCAATGATGGGCCAGACTGCCTGTCAGGGCCTATGGACATCCGCTTGAGCGCTTCTATTTTTCCTGAGGACGACGGCACCTATTTGTACCGCTGGACAGGTCCGAACGGCTACGTCTCAAACAACCGGATAGGGATTATCCCCAAGGCCACCCAACTCAACAATGGTAACTACCAGCTTTTGGTCACTACTTCCCAGGGATGCGTATCCGCCCCATCCATAACCATCGTGGACGTCAAGGATCCCCCTCAGGCTCCTGCTGCGCCCCAGATTAATGAAACGGCACCAGGGCCCGTGTGTGAAGGCTCACAAGCCGTGCTGTGTGCACAGGCATATCAGGGAGCACAAGTCGTTTATAGCTGGGCAACGCCTAATAAAGGTATTTTGACTACTACCACGCCCTGCCTCACCCTCAGCGACGTGCGCTCGGGCGATTCGGGTGCTTATGCCGTTTTCGTCACGGTGGACGGATGCCGTTCTATGCAGTCTGCACCTACGCTGTTGACCGTAAACCCCAAGCCGGTCATCAACGCAGTCAGCAACAGCCCGGTCTGTGCGGGCAGGCCTCTGGAACTGCGGGCTACGATCCTCTCAGGGGCGACGTACGAATGGACAGGCCCCAACTTCAGTTCTTCCTTGGCCATTGCGCAAATCGCACAGTCGGACTCCGCACAAAACGCTGGAATCTATTCTGTTACAGCCATTTTGAACGGCTGTCGCTCGGCTGCGGCCAGCACGTTGGTGAAAATCCTTCCCACCCCCACACAACCCGTTCTGACGGCAAAGGATGCGATCTGTATCAGCAAACCTGGCACCGAACTGAAGATTGAGATACAGCAGGGCAGTACCACATCCGGTGCAACGTATGTTTGGTTAGGACCGCTCGGCCCCCTTGGCGCTACCCAAATACCTGAATTTACGTTGTCCAATTTCAGCAACTACCGAAATGGGGTAAACGCATTCTCCGTGCAGGCACAACTTGGTTCTTGCAGCTCCCCCCTCTCGAGGCCCATCGAGGTTTCGCTGAACACCATTCCGGAAGACATCGCCTTTGCAGGAAATGATTTCAGCGCGTGTGATGCCGAGGCTGTCTTCCTAAACGGGCTTGAGCCCTCCCTGGGCCAAGGCCGCTGGACGCTGGTGTCAGGCCCCAACCCTTCGGAGATTGTCATCACTTCCCCCAATAGAGGCCGCACAGCGGTACAGAAGCTGGTTGGGCCCAACCTTTACACCTTCCGCTGGACGCTCTCCAACGGGGCTTGTACCGATTTTTCTACCGACGAGGTGCGCGTATCGGTAAGCCGCCAGGATACAGCGTTTGCGGGAGAGGACCTGCTGGTCTGCCTCAGCCCCAGTATCAAATTAGGGGCAAAACCCAGCGTGAACGGAACCGGGACCTGGTCGCAGAGTTCCGTGCAGGCACAACTAGGCGTCCGTATCCTCGAACCAGCCAACCCCGGAACTGCCGTTAGTGGGATGCAGCCGGGCAACCTATACGCATTCACCTGGACGGTATTAGGAGGTTGTGGAAACCTCAGCGATGAAGTGATGGTGCTCATCTCTGACCCCAATCCGTATGCTGGCCCTGACCAGCAGATCTGCACCCTGGAAGGCACCGCAAAACTATCAGCCGACTTGCCGACGAGTGGAAGCAGCGGCAAGTGGTTTACTTTGACGCCCGGTGTGCGCATCAGCGATTCCCTCAAGCTCCAGCCCATTGTAAGCCAACTGCGGCCAGGGGAAAACGCTTTCGTGTGGGAAATTGACCGTGGGATCTGTGGGGCTAGTTCAAGGGACACTGTCGTCATCCGGTACACCCGTAGTCCGGAGGCCGTCCCGGACGCGTTCGGCGTGCCCTTCGGAGAGGCATTTACCGTTCCCGTCCTGCAAAACGATCTCTACTCGGGCAAGGCACAGCTTCGCATTTTAGCCCCTCCCAATCGCGGCACGCTGCAACTGCGCAACGACAGCGTCCTGGTCTATACCCCTGCCGTCAACTATGTGGGAAAAGACGCATTCCGGTACGAGCTCTGCGGCACGGGTTGCGCTTGCAGCACAACCGTAGTAGATTTGGAGGTAGGGAAAGAAGCCCGTTGTGATGTGCCTACTATCATCACCCCCAACAACGATGGTATCAACGACACGTTCATCGTGCCCTGTTTGCTTGATGAAGGGGCTTACCCCCAGAACCAAATCCTGGTTTTCAACCGATCCGGACAGGAGGTATACCGCTCCCGTCAGCCTTACCAAAACAACTGGCAAGGCACATATAACGGGGAGCCACTGCCGGTTGGCACCTATTTTTATGTGATAGACTTTGGGGATGGAAGCACCCCGGTCAGGGGCTTTTTTGTTATTCAGCGCTAAATGGAAGGGATATGCTGCGATTTTTAGGAACTCTTTTCGCCTTGTGCGCTATCTGGCTTCCGCTACAAGCACAGCAAGAGGAGCGCTACTCCCAGTTTATGCTGAACAAACTCGGCATCAACCCGGCGTATGCCGGAGCCCAGGGAGGGGTTACGGTATCTTCATTGGTGCGCAGCCAGTGGCTCGGACTCGAAGGGGCACCGGAGACGCAGCTCCTCTCCTTCTCTGTGCCGGTGTGGAACCAGAATATCGGCCTTGGCGCCAACTTGGCACGCCAGACCATCGGTGTCAGTTCCAACTACTCGGTGGAGACTTCGTACTCCTACCGCCTGCGCGCGCCCAGGGGATACCTGCACATAGGCCTGCAAACTTCCCTGCGCATGCTCCGCACAGACTTTTCCAGACTGAAAGGGACGCAGCCCATCAGCCAAGACCAGGCGGTGCCTTCCAACATACAAAGCAAACTGGTACCCAACTTCGGGGTAGGGCTCTATTACGACTCTGAAAATTTCTACATCGGATTGTCCACGCCGAGGCTCCTAAAAAGCAATATTGATTTGAGCGATGACCAAGGCCCTATTTCAAAGGAGGTACAGCACTTGTACTTCATGACCGGTTTCGTGATTCCGATGGGTGAAAACGCATCCCTTCAGCCCAATATCCTCTTCCGCTACGTCAAATCGGCACCTGTGGAAGCCGATATCAACCTGACCCTGATCTTTTTAGACCAGTTTTCCGTCGGAGCCTCTTACCGACCGGGGGGGGCACGCGATAAGGGGTTAGGTGAATCCATCTCCCTGCTCACGAGCGTGCAATTGAGCGACAAAATCCTCTTTGGCATCGCTTATGATATGACCCTTACGGAACTGAGGAACTATACCGACGGCACGGTGGAGGGGGTACTCCGCTTCACGATGTCGGGCAAATCTTCCAATAGTGGTCGGAGTGTGGACAGTCCGCGCGACTTTTAAATACAGTAGGTATGAATATCCAGGTTAGATGGCTCCTGTTTGTCCTCGTGTGGATGGGGCACAGCACCTTGGCAGGTCAAGGCAAGGACCGCCGTGAGGAAACGTCCAGTGTGCGCATTCAAAACACCAGCCTCATCAATTCCAGTACGTTCGATTTTTCACCGGCGTTTTATGCCAATGGCCTGGTATTCGTAAGTTCCCGGCTGAAGGGCGGCATGGTGGATCCCAACACAGGCGGTACTTTTTTTGACCTGTTCTACGCCCCTTTTGACAAAGAGGGGATTCCCCAAAAAGCCAAGCTCTTTTCCCTGGAGATCAATTCAACCCTGAACGAGGGCCCGGTATGTTTTGACCGCGCGGAAAACACCTTGTTTTTTACCCGTAACAACCTGGACCAAGGCGTCAGCAAAACCGATAAGGCGGGCAAGGTAGTCCTCAAAATATACCAAGCCACTCGCGGGACATACGACTGGGAAAAAGTGACCGAACTGCCCTTCAACCGCGATTCTTTCTCCTGTATGCACCCTTCCCTGAGCCCGGACGACCACCGGCTCTTCTTCGCGTCCAATATGCCGGGCGGGTATGGCGGGATGGATATCTACTTCGTTGACCGGGAAGGCGATTCCTGGTCCGAGCCCATCAATCTGGGCCCGGAGGTCAATACGACCCAGGACGAAGCCTTTCCGTTCCTCCACGAGAGCGGCGTGCTGTTCTTCTCGTCCAATGGACACCGCAGCTCGGGCAATTTCGATGTGTACTCTATTGATATCCGCCCTACCCGATGGGGCCAGTTGCGCAAGTTGGAACCGCCCATTAATTCACCCTCAGACGATGTGGGCATCATCATCAGCAACGATGGCAAAAAGGGGTATTTTTCATCTAACCGAAAAGACGGGAAGGGAAAAGACGATATCTATTTTTTTGAAACGCCAGACGGCCTGAACGGCCTGTTGGAACCACGCATCTACACCTTGCGCCTCAACGTGACCGACGCCCGGATCAACTACCCGGTCCTCAATGCTTCCGTGCATGTTTTCGAACGCTCGCTAGATGGACGTATCCTGAATGACTCCGCCTACCACGTAGAAGTATCTTCTCAAAACCAGGACTTTGGATTGCGCATGATCCGAAAATCGCCCAAAGAACTCGGCACCCCCAAAGCATTGACCGGACGGATGGGCGAGGCGGTCGTACAACTGCACCCGTACCGGGATTACCTGATATTGGTCTCCAAAGATGGCTACAAATTGTCCGAAACCACTTTTTCCCCGGGTAGCTACGATCCCTCTGTCCCCCTGCCCATCGCGCTGGAACGAAACAATTGCAATACCTTGAGAGGCGTCGTCCGAAGCGCAGCGAGTGGCTCGCCCATACCCAATGCCAAGGTGCGCGTACTCAATTCGTGCACCCAACAGGAACAGAACATCCTGTCCAACTCCAATGGCGTTTATGAATACTGCGTGGAGCTGGGTTGCAACTATGTCCTCGTAGGTACTAAAGAAGGTTATGACCCCTTCCAGGCGCAGCTCGCCCTCGGCAATGTCAAAGAAAGCCGGGTGTTCGAGCTGGACCTCACCCTTCCGCAAGCGTCCAAATTGGCCTCCCGTACGCCGCTGACCGAAGGTGCAGTCATCGTACTGAACAATATTTACTATGATTTCAATAAATCCGAAATACGGAGCGGCCAGTCGCGCGACCTCGAAGCCCTGGCCCGCCTCATGACCGTCTATCCAACTATGGAAATTGAACTGGGCGCCCATACGGACTCCCGTGGGGCTTCCGACTATAACCTGACCCTGTCACAGGAACGGGCTGAATCGGCTAAGGCCTTTCTCCTAGGCCGCGGCATAGCAGCAGAACGCATCAAGGCCGTGGGCTATGGAGAAACCCGTCTCCGCAACGGATGCACCGACAGTGTCTATTGCTCGGAGAGCGAACACCAGTTCAACCGCCGCACCGAGGTCAAAGTGCTCAAAATCGAAGAGCCCATACCCGTTTCACCGGTAAAGAACTGACCCTAGCCCATGCCCGGTATATACGTTGCCGACACGTTGAATTTCTTGCGGAAAATGCAGGTCAGAAGGATAGTCAATGCCCTGAAAGTCCTTGCTGCATACTACCTGACCCGCCTACTCCAAAAGCCCGTGGTATGGGGGAAACCGATGTCGGTTTCCTTCGAGCCAACTACCGCCTGTAACCTGCGCTGCCCCGAGTGCCCGAGCGGGCTACGGGCTTTTACACGCCCTACCGGCAACCTGCAAGCCGATTTTTTTCGCAAAACTATAGACGAGCTCGCCCCCGAGCTCATCTACCTCATCTTTTATTTCCAAGGGGAACCCTATATCCATCCCGCTTTCCTCGATATGGCCGCTTATGCCCGAAAAAAAGGCCTGTATACCATCACCTCTACCAATGGCCACTTCCTAAACGACGATAATGCCCGTCGAACCGTCGAATCCGGCCTGGACCGCCTCATCATCTCCGTGGACGGGACCACCCAGGAGACGTATGCCCAATACCGCATCAACGGCAAACTCGAGGTCGTGCTGCAAGGTGCCCGCAACGTGGTCGCCTGGAAAAAAAAGCTGGGCTCTTCCACTCCTCACCTCATCTTCCAGTTTCTAGTCGTTCGACCCAATGAACACCAAATTGAAGACCTATACCGCCTAGCCAGGGAAATCGGGATGGATGAAGTGCTGCTCAAAACCGCACAGGTGTACGATTTTGTCCACGGAAACCCGCTCATACCTACCCTCGAACGCTATGCCCGCTACCAACAGCAACCCGACGGAACATATCGCATCAAGAACCAACTCCTCAACCACTGCTGGAAACTCTGGCACGCTTGCGTCATTACCTGGGACGGCACCGTCGTCCCCTGCTGCTTCGACAAAGATGCCCAACATCAGCTCGGCAGCCTGCAACACCAATCCTTTCTAGATATCTGGCACAGCGATGCCTACATGCGCTTCCGCAAAAGCCTGCTGCAGGGACGCGATAAGATAGATATCTGTACCAACTGTACAGAAGGGTGCAAGGTCTGGGGGTAAACATCCCCCCTGTCCGACCGTCGCCCCTTTTTGCCAACAAAAATAAATTTCACACGTTTTAATAAATAAAGTTAGCTTTGTCTAACAAATAAAGTTTATGACCCTTAGTAAATCCGAAGAAGACTACCTAAAAGCCCTTTTTCACTTATGTATAGAATGTGAGGAGGAAAAAGCCGGGACGAACCAGTTAGCGGACTACCTGCGCGTATCCCCTGCCTCTGTAAACAATATGCTGAAGCGTTTGAAGGAAAAAGACTTAGTTACCTATCAGAAGTACGGCAAGGTAGAACTCACCGATAGCGGTAGGGAAACAGCGGTTTGGCTCATCCGCAAGCACCGGCTTTGGGAGACTTTTCTCTACCGCCACATGCAGTTCACCTGGGACGAGGTACACGATGTAGCGGAGCAATTAGAGCACATACAATCGGCGAAGCTGATTGCCGAGTTAGATAAATTCTTAGGGTTTCCCAAAACAGACCCTCACGGAGCGATCATACCGGATGGGGAGGGGCGCTATACCGTCACCCCCCGCACCATGCTTTCGGAATTGCACGCCGGTGACCGCTGCCGTCTGATCGCGGTGGCCGATCAATCCGGGGCGCTCCTGCAATACGCCTCCGAGATGGGCCTCGAACTAAACAGCACTATTCTGGTGCATGCCGTCCGCGGCTTCGACCTGACGATGTTGATCGAAGTAGGGGGACGGATGCACTCGGTATCCAAGACGTTTGCCGACCATTTATTTGTCAGAACAGAATCCTAACGCATCGAAAAATGTACATGGTCATTCCACCACTATTTACCCTGATGGGCGGGGTACTCGTCCTCCTGATAGCCGCCCTGGTGCTATGGCCCCAGTGGGGTTTATTCGCCAGGATTGCGCGCAACCGGCTGAACGCACAGCGCGTTCTGCTGGAGGATGCCCTCAAATACATCTTTGACTGCGAGTACCGGGGCATTTCCTGTCGGCTCAACGGCATTGCCGGCAACCTGCACTATTCTGCCGACCGCACCGCCCGCCTGCTGGAGAGCTTGAGCGCTATGGGGCTGGTGCGATCGCGGGGAGACGTCTTCCAGCTCACCGATGCCGGGCGCTCCTACGCGCTGCGCGTCATCCGCGTACACCGGATATGGGAGCGGTACCTGGCCGATGAAACCGGGGTAGGGCATCAGGAGTGGCATGGCCAAGCCGACCTCGCGGAGCACCGCTTGTCGCCAGCAGCAGCAGACGAGCTGGCTGCACAGATGGGAAACCCGGTATTCGATCCCCACGGCGACCCTATCCCATCGCCACAAGGGGAGCTCCCGGCCTATCGGGGCAAAGCGCTCCATACCCTACAAGAAGGGGAGTTGGCCCGGATCCTGCACATTGAAGACGAGCCCGCTGCCATTTTTGCCCAAATAGCCGCCCTCGGCCTCTACCCGGGCGTAGAAGTCTATCTCACGGAGGTTTCCGAAGACCGGATCCGCTTTGCAGCCAACGGCGAGGAATGTACCCTGACCCCGCTTTTCGCTTCCAATATCACCGTCGAGCTCCTGCAGCAAGGTACACAGAGCAGGGAAAAGCACGAACTCCTGTCTTCCCTGGAAATCGGGGACAGCGCTGTCGTCAAACGCATTTCCCCTCTGTTTCGGGGGCAACAACGCCGGCGGCTCATGGACATGGGCGTCGTACCGGGAACCCGGATTTCCGCGGCTTTTCGAAGTGCTTCCGGCGACCCGGTGGCCTACCGCATCTTGGGGGCAACACTGGCCATCCGAAAGGCACAAGCTGACCATATCTATATCCAAAAGATTGCACCATCCGAAAAACAAGGACTATGAACACTTCCCACAACTGCGAAACCTGCCCGGTACACCACCGCGAGCACCTGGTGCGCTTAGGTATTGCCATGGACCGCATAGACTACGTCGTGGCCTTAGCCGGAAACCCCAATACGGGTAAAAGTACGTTGTTCAACAACCTGACCGGCCTCCGGCAGCACACCGGGAACTGGCCCGGCAAAACCGTAGTACGGGCGGAAGGCGGGTTTTCGTACGCTGAAAAACGGTATAAAGTCGTGGATCTCCCCGGGGCGTACTCCTTGCTGTCCACCAGTGCCGACGAGGAAGTAGCACGGGATTTCATCCTCTTCGGCCGCCCCGACGTCACGGTCATCGTCGCCGATGCGACCCGCTTGGAGCGCAACCTCAACCTGGTGCTGCAAATCTTGGAAATCACCGATCGCGCTGTACTCTGCGTCAACCTCATGGACGAAGCCCGCCGCCACGGCATCCTCCTGGACATCCGCACCTTGAGCAAAGAACTCGGCATCCCGGTCATCCCTGCTGCTATGCGGCAAAAGGAAGGTATGGACGAACTCATCGCTGCCATCGAAGAGGTGGCGAGCGGGAAATACGTTTGCCGCCCCCACCGCGTGCGCACGCGCTCCCCCAAAATCAAACACGCCGTCGCACAACTGTCGGCTAAACTGGTCGAGCGTTTTCCCACTGTGCCCAACCTCAACTGGGTGGCCCTACGCTTATTGGAGGGCGACCAAAGCATCACGCAAGCCGTGCGGAACGGCGAGCTCGGAAAATTGGGCGAAGGGCTGTTAACCCCCGCCTCCTGAACCACTTGAAAAGCACCCACACTATGGAAAAAGAACCTGTCCAACCAAATGACGCTATCCTGTCTATGGCCAACTCCCTGCGTTGGGACCTGGGGGTGGACTTGCACGACACCATCATTGAATCCATCTACGAAGACGCCTCGAAGATCGCGGGGAAGGTCCTCCGGATCGAGGGCGACGGGTCGAGCTATCGCTTTGAGCGAAACCTGGACCAGTTGCTCACGAGCCGCTGGCTGGGCTTCCCCATCATGCTGCTGTTGCTCGCACTGGTATTTTGGCTGACCGTTGCCGGCGCCAATGTCCCGTCCGGCCTGTTAGCGGGTTTGTTGGTAGATACCCTTCACCCCATCCTGAAAGAAGGCGCAACCTACATCGGGATGCCCTGGTGGCTAAGTGGCTTATTGGTGGACGGCGGCTATCTGGCCATGGCCTGGGTCGTATCGGTCATGTTGCCGCCGATGGCGATTTTCTTCCCGCTCTTCACCCTACTGGAAGATTTGGGCTATCTCCCCCGCGTAGCGTTTAACATGGACAGTATGTTCCGAAAAGCGGGTGCCCACGGGAAGCAGGCCCTCACCATGAGCATGGGCTTTGGGTGCAATGCGGCAGGGGTCATCGCTGCCCGGGTCATTGACAGCCCACGGGAACGGCTCATCGCCATACTCACTAATAACTTTTCCCTGTGCAATGGCCGCTGGCCCACACAGATTCTGATTGCCACGATTTTTATCGGAGGAGCGGTGCCTCCCTATCTTGCAGGCATCGTATCGGCTGCTGCTGTCGTCGGGATTGCCGTATTGGGCATAGGGTTCAGCTTGGCGGTGTCGTGGGCACTGAGCAAGACCGTCCTGCGGGGGGAAGCGTCGGCGTTCAGCCTGGAGTTGCCACCCTACCGGCCGCCGCAACTCCTGCAGACCCTGTACTCCTCGCTCATTGACCGCACCTTGTTCGTGCTCTGGCGCGCCGTAGTGTTTGCGGTGCCTTCCGGCTTCCTCATCTGGCTGGTCGCCAATGTCCATATCGGAGAATGGAGCCTTGCGGAACACTTCATACACGGGGTGAACCCGGTTGCACTGATCTTCGGCCTCAACGGGGTCATTTTCCTTGCCTATATCATCGCTATTCCCGCCAATGAAATCGTCATCCCCACCGTATTGATGCTCACCGTGGTAAGCCTCGGCCTCGACGGCGTAGGCCCCGGCAGCGGGGTGCTCTTCGAGTTAGATGCCGCGGGCGATACAGCCCAGTTGCTCAAAGCAGGAGGATGGACCTTGTTGACGGGCATCAACCTGATGTTGTTCAGTCTGTTGCACAACCCTTGTTCCACGACCATCTACACCATTTACAAAGAGACCAACAGCTTGCGCTGGACCCTGGTAGCCACGTTCCTCCCCATCGCCATGGGGTTGACGGTTTGCTTTTTCGTAGCACAGTTGTGGCAACTGTTCGGATGGGGGTAGGGGCTGTCGCAAAAGACCTTTTCCGCTCGATACCACCGAAAAATAGTTTGAACACGCCTTTGTTTTTTGATTTTGCTTCGCAAAATCAAAAAACAAAGGCGTGTTCTCATTTTATTCTTCAGGCTGATGCGGCGAAATGCTTTTGAGAAAAGCGCTTAGACGCCAGCATGGCGTCCCTACTTTTTTTTCTTGCGTTGGCCGGTCATTTTTTCAGCCTGTTCGATGAGCGACTGCCAATCGTTGTCGGTATCGCGTGTGAACTCCAGGGTGTACTGGTAATCGCGTTTGGTAATTTCCAGGACGTGGACAGGTTGCCCGATATAGGCTTCGATCTCTGTGAGCATTGGTTTTTCCTCGGGGCTACAGAAGGTCACGGCGTTCCCGCGCTGGTTGCCCCGGCCGGTACGCCCGATGCGGTGGACGTAATTTTCCGCTTTGTCGGGGAGGTCGTAGTTGACGACATAATCCACATTGGGGATGTCTATACCCCGTGCGCTCACATCGGTAGCAATCAGGACATGGACGAGGCCCTGCTTAAATCGGTCCATCGCTAACTGCCGCTCCTCCTGCGTTTTATCCCCGTGTATCGTCTCGCTTTCCACTTGCACCCGTTCCAGTGCTTTTCGCACGCGTTCGACGCGCACTTTAGTCCGTGCGAACACGAGGATTTTCACGCCCGGGTGTTCGTTGATCAGGCGCTCGAGGAAAAAGCGCTTGTCGTCCATTTGGACGAAGGCCACGGAGTGCGTGATGGTTTTTGCCACCGGGTTTTTAGGGGATAATTGTATGCGGATAGGGTTGACTACCAGGGAGTAGGCTAATTTTTTGATCCGTTCGTTGATCGTAGCTGAGAAGAAGAGCGTCTGTCTGCGCTTGGGTAAGTAGCCTACGAGATCTTGAATATCTTTCAGAAAGCCCAGGTCCAGCATGTGGTCGGCCTCGTCAATGACGAGCATTTCCATGCGGTTGAGGCGCAGATAGCCCTGGCTGCGCAGGTCGAAGAGGCGGCCCGGCGTAGCGACCACGATATCTATTCCCTTTTCGAGTTGCCGGATTTGGGGGTCTTGTTCCACACCGCCTATGATGCAATAGGTTTTTACATCCGTAAATTTTCCGATTTCCTGAAACACCCCGGCAATTTGCAGCGCCAGTTCGTGGGTAGGGGCCATGACGACGCACTTGATGCCATCCGGGCGTCCTGGGCGCTTGCGGGTATGCAGGACGTGGAGGATCGGGATGGCAAAAGCCGCCGTTTTACCGGTTCCCGTATGGGCTATGGCCAACACATCCTCTCCTTTCAGGATGGAGGGGATAGCCTTGTACTGAATATCGGTGGGCCGGCGGAACCCCAGCAGGGCTAACCCTTTTTTTACTTCATCGGCGATGGCATACTCTTCAAATTTCATCAGCGGTGCTTCAGCAGGTCCAGCAGGTACTGTCCGTAACCGCTTTGTAGGTATTTGTGTCCCAGTTTTTCCAATTGCGCATCATCAATGAAGCCCATGGCATGGGCTACTTCTTCGATACAACCAATTTTGAGCCCCTGCCGTTCTTCGATGACCTGTATGAACTGGCCGGCCTGCATCAGCGATTGGTGGGTACCGGTATCCAGCCAGGCGATACCCCTACCCAGTACGCCGACTTCCAGAGTGCCATTTTCCAGGTAATGTTTGTTCACATCGGTGATTTCGTATTCCCCGCGGGGGCTGGGGCGGAGGTTTTTGGCGATATCCACGACGCTGTTATCGTAAAAATACAAGCCCGGCACGGCGTAGTTCGATTTGGGTACTTTCGGCTTTTCCTCGATAGAAAGGGCCTTGAAGTTCTTGTCGAACTCGACCACCCCGTAGCGCTCCGGATCGGCTACCCAGTAGGCAAAAACGACCCCGCCCAAGGGGTTGGCTGCGCTTCGGAGCAGTTCCGACAGGCCATTCCCATAGAAAATATTATCGCCCAGGATCAGTGCTACCGAATCCGATCCAATAAAGGTTTCGCCCAACACAAAAGCCTGTGCCAGACCATTGGCCACCTCCTGCGGCACATACTCGAAGCGGCAGCCAATGTCACTGCCGTCGCCCAGGAGTTTCCGGAACTGGGGCAGGTCGTGGGGCGTGGAGATGATGAGGATTTCCCGTATGCCTGCCGAGAGCAGGATGGAAAGCGGATAGTAGATCATGGGTTTGTCGTACACCGGCATGAGCTGCTTGCTCACCGCAAGCGTCAAAGGGTAAAGCCGCGTCCCAAGGCCGCCAGCTAAGATAATTCCTTTCATGAAAGCTATGAGTTAATCGTTAATACTGGCCCAGTATCCGGCGCACCCGAAGGATGAGCTCTGCCGGTTTAAAGGGTTTGGGCAAAAAATCCTGGACTCCGAGCACAAAGCCCGCTACAATCTTTTCTTCTTCCTCAGGATCGGCAATCAAAAGGACTTTAGCCCTTTCCTGCTGGATTTCCTGTACTTGCTGCACAATCTCCAGTCCTGATTGTTTGCCCATATCCAGGTCAATCAAAACCAGGTCGGGGTCTTCGCGGCGCACATGCTCCTCCACAGAAGCCTTTTTTTTACAAAACACCACCTCAAAGCCCTGCTTGCGTAGGCGGAACTCAATGGCGGAGAGCAGCACTTCTTCACTTTCGCAAATCAATACTTTCATAGACAACAGTTTGCTGACAGACTGGTTACGAGGGGAAAAAGTCGTTTTCGTCCACACGAAGGCTTTTGAACCGAGGTTGTGTAAAAAGACCTTTTTCGCCGGATGCTACCCATCGGATTACATACGGGGTAAAAAAATAAACTTCGCCCCCAAATCGCTTAATACGAACAGACAAAGATAATCACGCGGGTCTTTAAATATACTTCGGAAATCGCTTACCCGCTCTGCCTGGACGATTTTTTTTGCGCTCATCTCTTCCAAGGTAGACGCATAGACCGACCAGGGGTTCCCTTCTTCCTGCCGCTGCACAATGGGTATCCCCAATTCGATATCGAGCTGGCTCACGACGAAAATGGGATAGTTCGACACATTTTCGTCTATAATCGTATCCGAAGCCTGCCCCATGACGGGGAAGAAAGGCCGGATCTCTTCTTCCAGGCGGGCAAATGGTGTAAATTCGTTCATGATCGGCGAAGTTGGAGGAGCGCTACGTTTTCGACGTGGTGCGTATGGGGGAACATATCCACGGGTTGGGCTTTGAGCACCTCGTATTTTTCCTGTAACCCATTCAAGTCCCTGGCCTGAGTGGCAGGGTTACAACTTACGTAAACTATCCGGGGCGCTTCCAGTTCGAGCAGCATACTGACCACATCGGGGTGCATACCGGCACGAGGCGGATCCGTGATGAGGACGTCTGGCCGCCCATGTACGGCAGCGAAGTCCGGGGTGAGGATGTGCCGCACGTCCCCGGCGTAAAAGCGGGCATTGGCGATACCGTTCCGCGTGCAGTTTTCGCGGGCATCTTCCACGGCGGCACCTACTTCTTCGATGCCGACCACCTGTCTGCAGGCATCGGCAAGATATAGGGCAATACTACCTATGCCCGTGTACAGGTCGTACACATTTTCATGCCCTTGCAGCCCGGCGAAGTCGCGGGCAATCGCGTACAGCGATTCTGCCTGGCGGGTATTGGTCTGGAAAAACGATTTCGGGCCAATGCGGAAGTACACCTTGCCCAACCGTTCCTCTACGTAGCCCGGCCCGTGGAAAAGGTGCATATCGAGGTCAAAAACGGTATCGTTCCACTTGGTGTTGACGCAATACCACAACGTGGTGATGTCGGGCACTTCGTTTATCAATGCTTTCGAAAAAGCCGCGATCTGCTCCGGCTCGTCCGCGCCAACGCTCAGCACCACCATACACTGGCCCAGGGAACCGGTGCGCACCATGATGTTGCGCAGAAAGCCCTCGTGCTTCAGCGCGTCGTAGAACGTGAGCCCCAAGCGGGCACCTATCTTCCGGGCAGCATTGCGAACCCGGTTGGACGGGTCGGCCTGCAGGTGGCAGGTTTCGATATCAATGACCTTGTCGAACGCCCCTGCCGGATGGAAGCCGAGCACATCCACCGCGTTGGAGAGCCCTTTCCCGATCTCGTCGCGGGTCAGCCAGCGCCGGCAGGAAAACGCGAATTCCAGTTTGTTGCGGTAAAAAAATAACTCCGGGGCAGGCTGTATGGGCAACCACTCCGCTACCGGAACTTTCCCGATACGGGCGAAAGCCTGGTGGGCGACCTCCTCTTTTTGCTGTAACTGGGCCGGATACGATAGGTTCTGCCACTTGCAGCCCCCGCAAGTTCCGAAATGCGCACAAACGGGCTCGACCCGGTCAGGGGAATACGTTTTTATATGCTGTACCACCCCCTGATGATACCCTTTCTTCTTCTTGATGACCAATACATCCGCCACATCGCCGGGTACGATGCCCGTGGCAAAGACCGTCTCCCCGTTTTCGGCCCTGCCGGCGCACTGGCCTTTATCTGCAATTCCGTGAAACAAGACATTGGGCAATATAAAAGGTTTCTTTCTGCTCATGGGCTATCGGGTCAAAGCGATGTAATCCTTTAAAAGGGTTTTTAAAAAAACGACTGAATCAGCCGGGGGTCCGGGGATGTGCAACAAAGTACAAAGGCGGCTGCAAAGCACCTTCAACACCTCCTCATGCGCCGGGTTGGGATAGCGCAAACAGCGGTTCAGGGCTATTTTAACCGACAACATGTCCCGTTCGCCCAATTCCAGGACCTGGGGATAGACCGGCACATAGCTATCCTGGTCCACCCTTTCCACGATGTCCTGCAGGGAAAAGCGGATCAGGTTCTCCTGCCGCACGACGACGGTATGGGCGGCCCGGTCGCCAAGCCGCTGCCGGTAGGGCGTGGCACTGATACCAATCGCAGCCAATATCCCCGAACAGGAAACAGTCTCTACGAGGTGGAACGCAGCCCGCAGCGCATAGTCGGCAGCACGGGGCGGGCGGGCATCGAGGCGGATCACGCAAAGCTTCATCATTTTCTTGCCCGGTGTCTGGCCGGCTGTGGACAGTTCGAACAAAAAATGATAGAGAAAAAAAGTAGCCAGGGGCCCGAACCCAAACAGCACCATCAGGAAGAAAGTACTGTCTGTACCCGCAGCGAACCAAGAAAAGCCCGTCACCAGGAACACTAAAAGCAAAGAGTACCCAAGCCCCAGGAGGATACTGTCCAGCACAAAGGCGAAAGCGCGCTCCCGCAGGGAGCCCAGCTCATATTCGATGCGCACGTTTTGGGGTGTCAGGATATCAATGGTTTGCATACAGGGTATTTCGTAAAAATACAGGGCCTTTGTTTTGCACAAGTGCAAATATTTCTATAATATAGTACTTTTCCAAAAAACCAAGCCACGCAAAATACAGTGCCGCATGCGGGAAACCAGTTTCATAGAACAAAATACAGACAAATGGCGGGATTTTGAGAAAATCCTGCGGGATGGGCATGGCGACCCCGACCGGGTTGGCGAGCTCTTTGTCCAAATCAACGATGACCTGTCGTACTCCCGCACCTTCTATCCCAACCGCTCTGTGCGCGTCTATCTCAACGGGTTGGCCCAGCGCGTTTTTCTGCTTGTTTACCGCGGGCAAAAACCCCGCATCACCCGGATCGGACTTTTCTGGAAGGAGGAGCTGCCTGTCCTGCTCTACACTGCCCGCCGCGATATGGCGATTGCTTTTCTCACGTTTTTGGGTGCTTTTCTGGTCGGTGTCCTCTCCTGTGCCATGGATCCTTCGTTTGCGGAGCAGATACTGGGGCAAGACTACGTGGAGATGACGCAGCGGTTCATCGAATCCGGTGACCCCATGGCCGTGTACAAGCAATCCGGGCCCTGGGGCATGTCGCTGGGCATCGCGTTCAACAACCTTTACGTGGCTAGTCTGAGTTTTGTGCTCGGCATTTTTTACGCCATCGGCTCTCTTTTCATCCTGGTGTCCAATGGGGTTATGGTAGGCGTGTTCCAGTATTTTTTCATCCAACAGGGCCTTTTCCTCGAGTCCTTCCTTACGATTTGGATACATGGCACCCTGGAAATATCGGCTATCGTCTTGGCGGCAGGGGCAGGGATTACCATGGGCAGGGGCTTGGCCTTTCCGGGCACTTTTTCCCGGTGGCAATCTTTTCAGCAGTCGGCCCGGCGGGGATTCAAAATAGTTTTGGGCATCGCACCCCTCATCGTGTTGGCAGCCATTTTTGAAGGCTTTCTCACCCGCCACACCGATACGGGTATCCTCATCCGGGCCCTGTTCATTCTTGCGTGCCTAGCCTTCGTGTTGGTCTATTTTGTATGGTACCCGCGCCGCGTTGCAGCCAGGACAAGTACCATAACCGCCCCGCCCGAGCTGTTGCCCGACCGCTATGAGGTACCGTCGCTCGACCGTATCCGCGGCATAGGGGAGTTGTTTACCGACTTGTTCTTTTTCCTGAACCGCGGTTGGGGTACCTTGGTTCCGGCGGTGGCATTGGCCGCTTTGGCGTTTTGCACCCCTCTGGTCGTTCTGGGATTGGAGGGTGAAGAACTTTTTTTTCAAAAAAATACACTCTTGGGAAGTTTGCAGTCGCTGCTGTTTTTCTACGACCACCCCCGTGCCGGCTGGGCGCATTGGATGAACATCCCCATCCTGGCCGCGTTCAGCGCGATGGTTTTCCCCCGGCTCATGGGAAAACCCTTTCCCGGGTTGCGCCCGTACCTGCTTGCTTTTCTGAGGTCCCTACTGCCCGCCTCCCTCCTCGTACTATGGGTACACTATGCCGGAGGGTGGTTTTTGCTCGCGTTCCCTCTGTTGCCCATACCCATGCTCTGGCTTGCCGTACTCTCGCTCGAACCGGAGACGCGTTTCGCGCTGCCGGTGGCCGTGAAGCTGTTCTTAGGGGACGCGACCCGTTCGATCCAGATGGCTTTCCTGTTGGTATTGGTGGGCGGGCTGTTTTTCTCTTTGCTCGGCGCGACGCTGTTTTGGCAGTTTTTCAACCTCTTAGGCTGGGTCGTGCGCTTATCTGAACCACAAGCGGCACAGGTCGGGGCGGTCGGACTGATGTACCTGACCTATGCCTTCCAGTACGCTTGGATTGCCCTGTTCGCCAGTGGTTTCGGGTTGCTGTACTACAGCCTGCTCGAAATCACAGAAGCCAGGGGCTTGCACAAACAGGTCATGGCCATCGGTACCCGTCGGCAAATCAGGGGCATAGAACAGGAGACGCCATGAAAAAAGCCTGCTTTATACTTTGCCTGCTCGCCTGGCTGCCCGGTACCAGGGCACAGGATAGCCCCCAGGACGCCTATCTGCGCGAGACGCCCCAGCCCCGGGCTTTCGACCAGGGCACCTGGCGGGAAACTACGCAGGGGCTCCGCTATGAGCTCCCGCCCGCAAGACGGGGACAGACAAATACCCCTGCACCTACGGGGACAAAAAAAGAAAAACCCCTCCAAACCGAATCCTTCAAAGGTGCCTGGCTGCAAGTATTGAGCATTGTACTGCTCGCCGTCGCTATCGCCTTCCTCCTGCGCAGGCTCCTCGCCCAGCCCCGCAACCAAAGCATCAAACCTCCTTCCGTAACGTTGTACCCAGACGATCTGGATGCCGACCTGCCCGAAGACACCCTGCACGCCCTGCTCGAACGGGCCATCGCACAAGGGCACTTCGCCATAGCCGTGCGGATCTATTTCTTGAGGGTATTACAGGAACTCCAGCATGCCCAGTGTATCCGCTGGAAAAAAGACAAAACCAACCAGGACTACCTACGCGAAATCCGCGAACCAGCCATCGCTTCCGAGTTCCGCGTCCTCGCGCACTTTTTCGAACAGGTGCGCTATGGCGGACAAACGCCCGGGGCGCATACCTTCGAGTCCATATCGCCCCGTTTCATTGCTTTTTTGGAAAAATTAAAGGCTATCCCCTCTTCCCAAACACCGGAAAAGCATGCTTAGACAAAAGAAATATCTCCTGATGCTCATGGGGCTCGCCGCCTTGGCCGTCCTGGTGCTGCTGTCCCAGATTTTTTCATCGCCCAACTGGAACGAAGATTACCGCTATCAAAACAAAGGCGCTTATGGTACTTCCGTACTCTATGCCCTGCTCCAAAAATGGTCGCCCGTGCTCGTTCCGCTCGACCAAAGACCAGCGCTGGAGCTGCGCCAAAACCCCTCCGGCAACTATGTGTTTATCGGGGAAACCCTCTATATGGACAGCGTGGACGCACAGGCCCTGCTACAGTTTGTGGGCCGTGGGAACCATGCCTTCATCGCTTCCTGCAAACTTCCCTACCCCTTGCTGGCAGCGCTCAACCCGGAATGGTGCGTGAACCCGTTGCAATCGCCTTACCCTTTTTACCAGGACACGCAAATTTTTTACAACCTCCAACACCCTTCCCTGGCGTTTCCGAAGCCGCTGCGCTTTGTGTATCAAAGGCCCGTGGCGCGCAACCAGCCCCGGGCGTCTTACTACTGGGAATACATAGACCCAACCTTGCCCTGTGCTTCCAAAGGCCTAGCCGAACTCGGTACCTTGAGCGGTAAGCGGGTCAATTTTGTACGCATACCCCATGAAAAAGGCTTTTTTTACCTCCATACCACACCGCTTTTGTTCTCCAACCTCGCCCTGTTAGACGAAGACCGGACGCAGTACGCCTTCCGGGCTTTGTCCCATCTCCCCTCAGGCAGGCTGCTCTGGGACAATTACAGCAAAAAACCACCCCGGGAAAGTACGGACGACTCCCCTCCCGGTACACGGCAACTGCGATCCGACAGCCCCCTGGGCTATATCCTCAGCCAACCGCCCCTCGCACTGGCCTGGTACCTCGTTTTATTGGCCGGGCTGCTCTTCCTACTCTTCCGCACCCGCCGCAGACAGCGCGCCATACCTGTGCTGCCTGCGCGGTACAACCCTACGCTGGAGTTCGTAAAAGCCATTGGACGGCTCCACTTTTTACAACAAGACCACCGCCGCATCGCATTGCAACACATGAAATTTTTTATGCAAACCTTACGGGAGCGCTACGCCCTCCACGGGCTGGCCCCAGATCATCCTGCAGCCGTGGACATCATACAAGGCAAGACCAATCTACCCCGACAGCCCTTAGAGCAGTTGTTCCGGATGTACCACAACATCCAGCGCGCAGCCCGCATTTCAGAAGGTACCCTGATCCAATTTCAGCAACGGTTGGAGCAGGTCAACGCCTCCGTGCCGGGAAAAAACAGTTTGTGATTTTTTTATTAAAAAATAACCCGTTCAAGCTATGGATTCCGAATACTTCAACCCTTTGATAGAGCAAGATAGCCCACCGATAGACCGCCTGCAGGCACTGGTTGCCCACGTAAAAGATGAAATCGGCAAAGTGATCGTCGGCCAGGAAGCCGCTATTGACCTGCTGCTCGCCACGCTGTTCAGCGGCGGCCACGCCCTCGTGGAAGGGGTTCCCGGTATCGCCAAAACCCTTACGGCCAAACTATTGGCCCAAACACTGGACATACACTTTTCCCGCATCCAGTTCACCCCGGACCTCATGCCCAGCGATGTACTCGGTATGACCGTATTCAACCCGAAAACGACCGAGTTCACCTTTAACCCCGGCCCTATTTTCGCACAGCTCACCCTAATAGACGAAATCAACCGCGCACCAGCCAAAACCCAGGCCGCTTTGTTCGAAGTCATGGAAGAACTCCAGATCACCATGGACGGAAAAACCTATCCCATGGAATCGCCTTTCTTCGTCGTAGCTACCCAGAACCCCATCGAACAAGAGGGCACCTACAAACTGCCGGAAGCACAACTCGACCGCTTCCTGATGAAAATTATCGTGGCATATCCGGGACTCGATGAAGAAAAGCAAATCCTACGCCGCTTCCAGGGGGACTTTAGCCTGGCACTGCGCCGCGACGTACACCGCGTGATGAGCTCCAAAGATATCCTGCAGTGCCGCAAACTGATCGAAGAAATCCGAATCGAAGAGGCCCTGCTGGATTATATCGCACAAATCGTACACCAGACCCGCAACCACCGGGATATCTATCTCGGCGCATCGCCCCGCGCCTCCCTGGCTATCCTGAAAACCTCCAAAGCCATCGCTGCTATGCAAGGCCGCTCTTTCGTCACGCCGGAAGACATCCAGCTCGTCGCTTACCCGGTCCTTATCCACCGCCTCATCCTGCAACCCGAACGGGAAATGGAAGGCATGGAAACCGAAGACGCCATCCGCAACATCATCCAAAGTATCGAAGTACCGCGGTAAAAGGTGCCGAAAGAGAACGGGGCAACTGGCCTCACTTGCCAAAAATCAGCTTGAAATAGCGGGCGTACTCCGGCAGGACGCTTTCAAAAGCAGGCGAAAAATGGACGTAGTGGACGATCATCGCAGGCAATAGTTCCAGATCCGGGCGGTTCACATATCCCTGTAAGACAGCCCGCCTGAACCCGCTGACCTGCGCCAGCAGCTCCCAGGTATCCTCGCCCGGTTCCGGCCAGTGCAGGTTGGGGTGGCTCCGGATGAAGGCGTGCGCCCACTCGTGCAGCCCTACGTCGTAGTACCGGCCAGGCTCCAGGAACCCCCTGACCAGGTGCTCGGCAGAAAACAACAGGACGCCATCCTCCTCGTGCAACTCAGAAGCATGGAATAACGTGGGATAGCGCGGGGAAGGAAAGGGCCCCGGGTACAGCACCGCAACCTGAAAATCCGGAAAAAGAAACTTTTCCCGCAACCTCGTCAACTGAACCGCTGTAGCCGCTACCAGGATTTGCAGGTCTTCCGGGATCGTATCATCAAAAGCAGGGCCTTTGAACGACAGGTTCAAGCGAAACAATGCCGTTTTTTTTCGAAAATCCGCCTTTTCTTCTTCCGAATACCCGCGGTAAGGCCCCGTAGAGGCCTCCAACATACGCACGAGCCCAGAGGGTAGATCAGGCGGGAAACGGCTGTACCAAAACCAGTCTACCTGAGGGTTCAGCACGTAGATCACCGCTAACGCAACGACCGGCAACACCATGCCGACCAGATTCAACTCCCCGCCTGTGAACGCATGGTACAAGTTCCACGCCGCCAATAGGACGAAAGGTATAGAAAGGATTTTCGAGGGCATACTAAACGCAATTTAGATGGGTGGAAGGGGGTAAGTGACGAGGAAAAGAAGTCATTTCTTTTATATATGCGACGACTTTCTTCCGTAAGAAAGCCTCTAAAGATACCGCTATCCACCCGCTAACCTAACATATTTAGCCACAATTTTTTTAATAGCCTTGTACATACCAAAAAAACACCCTATATTTGCATCGCCTTTTTTGAAAAAGGCACCAATAGGTATGGTAGCTCAGTTGGTAGAGCACAGGACTGAAAATCCTGGTGTCGGCGGTTCGATCCCGCCCCGTACCACAAGAACTCGAACTATGTTTTTTGCAACCTGTCATCATCGCCATTCTCACTCTTGTTAGAGCAAGTGGCGGTGCTGTGCGAGTGCTAAAAACCAACTCAAAAAAGGGTCTGCCATTTGACGGCAGGCCCTTTTTTTTTATCATTTCAAAAAAGTGTTCCCATGGGGCAAAAAATCAGGATTGCCGTCCAGAAATCCGGCCGCCTGCTGGAAGATTCCCTCAAAATCCTCAAAGAGTGTGGTATCAAGGTTGAAGAAGGCCGGGACTCCCTAAAAGTACAAGCGGCCAACTTCCCTATGGAAGTGTTCTACCTGCGCAACTCCGACATCCCCCACTACGTCCATGACGGCATCGCAGACATCGCCATCTTGGGGGAAAATACGGTCCTGGAATCCGCCCGCAACCTGGACTTGGTGCTGCCCCTGGGCTTCTCGCGTTGCCGGCTTTCCATCGCCGTGCCCAAAGGGACGGAATACCCGGGCCTGCAATGGCTGAACGGAAAAAAAATAGCCACTTCTTACCCGCACTCCCTGCGCCTGTTCCTCGAAAAAAACGCCCTGCACGCCGATATCCACGAAATTTCCGGCTCCGTCGAAATCGCCCCGAACATCGGGTTAGCCGATGCGATCTGCGACCTGGTCAGCTCGGGGAACACCCTGTTCATGAACAACCTGGAGGAAAAAGAAATCCTCTTGAAATCCGAAGCCTGGCTCGTGACGGGCAAAAACCTCCTGCCGGAAGTACGCGCCCTGCTCGACCAGCTCCTCTTCCGCTTGAAATCCGTCCTGGCAGCCCGCAACCACAAGTACCTGCTCATGAATGCCCCTACCGAATCGCTCGACGCCCTGATCCGCATCCTCCCCGGCATGAAGAGCCCTACCGTGATGCCTCTGGCCGAGCCGGGCTGGAACTCGGTGCATACCGTCATCAGCGAAGACCGGTTCTGGGAAATCATAGACCAGCTAAAGGCACACGGCGCACAAGGCATCCTCATCGTACCTATTGAAAAAATGATTTTGTAAAACCGCACGCCATGAAGGTTCACCTCTATCCGGAACGCAGTACCTGGGCCTCCCTCCTGGCCCGCCCAAGCCTCGAAGCCCAGGACCTCGACCAAATCGTAGCTACCGTACTCGACGAGGTGCGCAAAGCGGGCGACACAGCGCTCAAACGCTACACCGCCCGCTTCGACCACGCCCAGCTCGACCACATAGCCCTCGGTACCGCCGACCTGGATGCAGCAGAGGCGCAAATACCGGCAGCACTCCGGCAAGCCATGCAGACCGCAGCAGCGAATATCTCCCGCTTCCACGAGGCACAACGCCACCAAGGGATTGAAGTAGAAACCATGCCTGGGGTGCGCTGCTGGCGCCAAAGCAGGCCCATAGAGAAAGTGGGCCTCTACATACCAGGGGGCACCGCCCCTCTGTTTTCCACGGTGCTCATGCTCGGCATCCCGGCAGTACTGGCCGGTTGCCGCGACATCGTACTTTGTACCCCGCCCGACCCACAGGGCAATATCAACCCTGCCATCGCATACGCCGCCCGGCTGGTGGGCATATCCCAGGTTTTTAAAGTGGGTGGGATACAGGCTATCGCCGCCATGGCTTTTGGCACCGAAACGGTGCCACGGGTATACAAAATATTCGGGCCGGGCAACCAGTACGTCACTGCCGCCAAACAAGCCGTGAGCCGCCTGGGGGTGGCGATTGACATGCCCGCAGGCCCTTCAGAGGTAATGGTCTGTGCAGACCATACCGCTAATCCCGATTTTGTCGCCGCCGACCTACTGTCCCAGGCAGAACACGGAGCCGATAGCCAGGTCGTGCTGCTCGCCCTCAAAGGCTGCCCGGTAGCTGCCGTCCAAGAAGCCATCGAGCGCCAGCTCCCCGCCCTGCCCCGCGCCGAAATCGCGCGCCAAGCCCTGCAGAACAGCCTGACTATCGTCCCGAAAAACCGCGGCGAAGCCCTTGACCTCATCAATGCATACGCCCCGGAACACCTCATCTTAGCGGTCGAACACGCGGAAGACATAGCAGGGCAAGTGCTCAACGCCGGTTCTGTCTTCCTCGGAAATTACACACCCGAATCCGTAGGGGACTATGCCTCTGGCACCAACCACACCCTGCCGACCAATGGGTTTGCCCGCGCATTCAGCGGGGTCTCCCTGGAATCCTTCCAGAAAAACATCACCTTTCAGCAGCTGAGCCTCGAGGGACTACAAGCCCTGGGCCCCGCCGTCGAAGCCATGGCCCACGCAGAACAATTAGAAGCACACCGGCAGGCCGTTCGCATACGATTGGAAACCAAATAACCCATTACCTATTATGTGCTCCCGGAATTGCACCCTGCAAAATCTCCTACCACATCCGCAAAAGTGCCAAAGCCTGCTGCTCGTGCTGCTGCTCCCGCTGTCGCTCTCCGCGCAGACCTACCGCACCGACAGCCTGTACCAAGGCGCGAAAGGCTACGTAGAGTACCTGCCCGGCAATATGCCGCTCCTTTTTGCTGCCTCTCACGGTGGCGACCTCGCCCCAGCCGATATTCCTACCCGCAGTTGTAGCGGATGCGTCACCGCGACCGACCTCAACACCCAGGAGTTAGGGCGTATGGTGCGCAACGCCGTGTTCAAAGAAACGGGCTGCTATCCCCACCTCGTCATCAACCGCCTGCGCCGCAGCCGCCTGGATGCCAACCGCGATATCCAGGAAGCAGCCCTGGGGAACCCGGATGCCGAACAGGCCTGGAAAGAGTACCACGGCTTCATAGATATTGCGAAAAAAAGAGTTGAAACGACTGCGAAAAGGGGCCTTTTCATAGACTTGCACGGCCACGGCCACAGCATCCAGCGCCTCGAACTGGGCTATCTTCTCTCCGGAACGACCCTGCGCGGCACCAATGAAGCTCTCAACAGCCCCGATGTCATCTCCAACAGCAGTATCCGGCAACTGGTCGCCGATGGGCGCCAAAAACTACCCCACGCCGAACTCATCCGCGGCGAGCAAAGCCTGGGTACCCTGCTGGAAAAAGCGAGCTATGCCTCCGTACCGAGCTCCGCTGACCCCGCTCCCCGAAGCGGCCAGGACTACTTCAGCGGTGGGTATAGCACCGACCGCCACGGCTCCGCCAACGGGGGAAATATAGATGCCGTCCAAATCGAATGCAACTACCAAGGCGTACGGGACAGCGAAATCAGCTTGGCCTATTTCGCGGAAAGCCTGGCCAAATCCTTGCTCGAATACCTCAAGCTCCACTATTTTTCCCCCTTGCCAAGCTGCTTGACCGTCACGCCGACCGAAGAAATAGGGCATACCCCCGTTCGCCTCTTCCCCAACCCCGGCTGCGGTACCTTCCAAATCGAAGTCCCAGAACCAGATACCTGGAGTATGGGCGTCTTCGACAGCTATGGCAAAAAACAAATGGAATGGTCCGAGCCCCCCGCAACCCTTGCACTGCCCACCAGCAAGTTCCCCAATGGCATCTACTGGCTGGTGCTGAAAAAAAACAATGCGCAAACTACCCGCATACCCCTGATACAACAATGCCCCCGTTGATTTTCACCCGCAACAAGCCTACTCAACCATGAACCTGCTCCAACTCGTCAGACCCAATATCCTCCACCTCACCCCCTATTCTTCCGCGCGCAGTGAATTCAAAGGACAGGCGGATATCTTCCTCGATGCCAATGAAAACCCTTTTGAAAATGGCCTGAACCGCTACCCGGACCCGCTGCAAAAAGCGCTCAAAGCCCGGATCTCCGAGCTCAAAGGGGTTGCTGCAGACCAAATTTTCTTAGGCAACGGCAGCGACGAAGCGATTGACCTGCTGGTGCGCATTTTCTGTGAACCGGGAAAAGACAGCATCCTCATCTTACCGCCGACCTACGGAATGTACCAGGTGGCCGCCGATATCGCCGGGGTAGCGGTGCGCGAAGTATCCCTGAACCCCGATTTCCAACCCGATGTCGCCGCTATCCGGGCCGCAGCCGATTCCAGCACCAAAATCCTTTTCCTCTGTAGCCCAAATAACCCGACCGGCAACGATATGCACCCGGAGGCCGTCCGCCAACTCGCCGCCAGCTTCCCGGGCATCGTAGTCGTGGACGAAGCATACATTGACTTTTCTTCCCAGCCCTCCACCATCGCCCTATTAGAGGATTTCCCCAACCTGGTAGTGCTCCAAACCTTTTCCAAAGCCTGGGGCATGGCGGGGATCCGCCTGGGCATGGCCTTTGCCTCCAAAGCCATAACCGACCTTTTTAACAAAGTCAAACCGCCCTACAACATCAACCAACTCACCCAGGAAAAAGCCCTGGAAGCCCTCCGGGATACCTCCCGAAAAGAGGAAATGGTCAAACAGATCCTCTCCGAAAGAACCCGCTTGGTCGCCGCCTTGCACGAGCTTCCCCTCGTCGGGCGCGTTTATCCCAGCGATGCCAATTTTGTACTGGTCCGCGTAGCCGATCCAAACGCCTTGTACCGCTACCTCGTCGAACGGGGTATTATCGTCCGCAACCGCCACAGCGTTCACCTCTGTGCGGGTAGCCTGCGCATCACCATCGGGACCCCAGAAGAAAACCAAGCCCTCCTAACCGCCCTGAAAGATGCCCCTGATTCCAACAAAAACCTTTAACCGGCACGACAAACCTGGATACCAATGAAAAAAATACTGTTCATAGACCGCGACGGCACCCTCATCCTGGAACCTCCGGATTTTCAAATTGATGCGCTGGAAAAAATCGAATACTATCCCAAGGTGTTCCAATACCTCGCCCGCATCGCCTCCGAGATGGACTACGAACTGGTGATGGTCAGCAACCAGGATGGCCTGGGTACGGACTCGTTTCCAGAACCTGACTTTTGGCCGGCGCACAACGCTATCCTACAAGCGTTCCGAAACGAGGGCATCGCCTTCCGCGAAATCCTGATAGACCGCAGTTTTCCGCACGAAAACGCGCCGACCCGCAAACCCCGGACCGGCCTCCTGACCCATTATTTCAACGAGGGCTTCGACCTGTCCCGCTCTTTCGTCATCGGCGACCGCCTCACCGATGTGGAACTCGCCAAAAACCTGGGCGCAAAAGCAATCTACCTGAACAACAGGCCCGGCCATGGGGCAGCAGAAACCGGCGCACCCTCCGAAGCACTCCGGGAAGCCATCGCGCTCACTACCCGGAGCTGGGCCGATATCTACCACTTTTTGCGCGCACAGCAGGGGCGCAGTGCCCGCGTACACCGACAAACCAACGAAACCGACGTGCGCGTACAGCTCCAGCTCGATGGGAGCGGGCGCTACGACAACCATACCGGCATCGGCTTTTTCGACCACATGCTCGACCAGTTGGCCCGGCACTCCGGCTGCGACCTGGAAATCGCCGTTCAGGGCGACCTGCACATTGACGAGCACCACACCATCGAAGATACCGCCCTCGCCCTGGGGGAAGCCTTCCGTTTAGCCCTCGGCGACAAACGGGGCATCAGCCGATATGGCTTCGCCATCCTACCCATGGACGACTGCCTCGCCCAGGTAGCCATTGACTTCAGCGGACGGCCCTGGCTGGTCTGGGACGCCGATTTCCACCGTGAAAAAGTAGGGGGAATGCCCACCGAAATGTTTTTCCACTTTTTCAAGTCTTTCAGCGACCAGGCCCAGTGCAACCTCAACCTGAAGGCAGAAGGCGGGAACGAACACCACAAAATTGAAATCCTGTTCAAAGCGTTTGCCCGCGCTATCCGGATGGCCGCAGCGCGTATCCCGGGCAGCCAGGATTTGCCCACGACAAAAGGAAAACTTTAGCCATCATGGTTGCGATCATAGATTACAATGCCGGAAATGTACAGTCCGTATTATTCGCCCTCGAACGCCTGGGCGTAGAGGCCATCCTGACCAATGACCCCCGCCAAATCAAAGCAGCGGAAAAAGTCATTTTCCCCGGCGTGGGCGAAGCCAGCACGACCATGGCTTTTCTGAAAAAACAAGGCCTGGATGTGTTGATCAAACAACTCGAGCAGCCGGTGCTCGGAATATGCCTGGGTATGCAACTCCTGTGCCGGCATTCCGAGGAAAACGATACGCCCTGCTTGGGCATTATCCCGCAAGAAGTACGCCGCTTCCGACCGGAACACGGCGAAAAAGTACCGCATATCGGCTGGAACACCCTCCAAATACGCCCCGGCGATACCCTCTTCACCTCCGCGCTGGAAGGCAGCTACGTCTATTTCGTACACAGCTACTACGTCGAGGAGGGGCCCTATACCACCGCTACGACCGAATATATCCTTCCGTTCAGCGCAGCGGTGCAAAAAGACAATTTTTACGCCACTCAGTTCCACCCCGAAAAATCGGGAACGGTAGGTGAGGAGGTTCTGCGCCACTTCCTAAACGTGTAAGCACCATGTTCATCATTCCTGCCATAGACCTGATAGAAGGCAAGTGCGTGCGGCTCACGCAGGGCGATTACGAAAAAAAAACGGTTTATCACGACGACCCGCTCGACGTAGCCCTCGCTTTCGAAGACGCCGGCCTGACCCGCCTGCACCTCGTGGACCT
>JBEGMH010000293.1:0-8997 GCA_041183125.1 Bacteroidota bacterium
CCAGCGTTAGGTACGATATTAGGTACTATTTTCCTACGCTGCACAATCGACCCCAAACCAAGGCGACAATCGCTTTTTTACAGTAAATTTACATCCGTTCTCCGCTTAGAGGGGGGATGTAAGCCTTTGAAAAGTCGAAGGCGACACTTGAAAGTCTGGGTTCAAAAAGGCAGGGTTGGTTCGGGGTCGATTGTGCAGCGTAGGAAAATAGTACCTAATATCGTACCTAACGCTGGAATAGATAGCGACTTTGGCTGTTTAAGTTTTTGTTTTTCAATTACTTATTCTAAAAAAGGTTGCGATCCCGACAGGATTCGAACCTGTGACCTACTGATTAGAAGTCAGTTGCTCTATCCAGCTGAGCTACGGGACCTTTTTGACAGCGCAAAGGTACGGTTTTTTATGATTGCCTTGTAGTACCTGCGGCGGCATTTCCCAAAAAAACCTTTTTGTACCGGGTGTTCCGGCATATTCCAGTTTTTCCTATATTGCCTTTTTGCTGTCAAAAAATTGGAAAAGCATGAAAAAAACGCCTAAACGTTTCCCGCTGGCCGCCCTGTTGCTCTTGCCGGCTTTGTTCTTCTGTCTGCAGCTCCCGCTTTTGGCCCAGGTGCCCAAGCCCGACGACATCTTCGGGTTCCGACCGGGGGCAGACTACAAAATGGCCGACTACGGCCAGATGCTTTCGTTTTACGAGAAATTGGACGCTGCGTCGGAGCGGGTCCAGATGATAGAGATCGGTAAGTCCACCCACGGAAGACCGATCAAGTTGCTGTTCATCTCTTCGGAGAAAAACCTCAAGGGCCTGGCCCGCTACCGCGAGATCAGCACCGCTTTAGCCACCGCGCGCATTCCGGAAGCGGAAGCCCGCACCTTGGCCCGGGAGGGCAAAGCCATGGTCTGGTTTGACGCGGGCATGCACGCCACGGAACGCGCCCCGGCGCAGATGACGCCCGAGTTGGCCTACCGCATCGCCACCGAGGAGACGCCCGAGATGCAAAAGGTGCGCGACCAGGTGATCACCCTCCTCGTGCCGGTCATCAACCCCGACGGGCTGGAACTCGTCGTGTCCTGGTACCGCAAATACCTCGGCACGCCGTACGAGACGACCTCGCCATCGGTGCTCTACCAGGAGTACGTGGGCCACGACAACAACCGCGACTGGTTCATGAACAACATGCAGGAGACCAAAGTCATCTCCCAGGCGCTGTACCGGGAGTGGTTCCCGCAGATCGTCCACAACCACCACCAGACCTCGCCGGCCTGGGCGCGGATCTTCATCCCGCCTTTCCGCAGCCCGGTAAACCCCAATATCCACCCGGGGGTGACGGCCAGCGTGAACCTGGTGGGCTCGGCTATGGCCAACCGCTTCGCGGTGCTGGGCATGCCGGGGGCCATCTCAACCACCAACTTCAGCATGTGGTGGAACGGGGGCATGCGCACCGTGCCGTACTTCCACAATATGGTCGGCATCCTCACCGAAACGGCGCACGCGACCCCGACCCCGCGCTACTACGACCCTGCCAAAAAGCCCGCCACGGTAGCCGGTCTGCGCACCGATGGCACCGAGATCTTCTACCCCATGCCCTGGGAAGGCGGGGAATCGCATTTCCGCGATGCGGTGGACTATACGCTGGAGGCTTCGATCGCCGTGCTCAACCTCGCCGCCGACCGCAAGGACGCCTTCCTCTACGATATGTACAAAATGGGGCGCGACGCCATCCAAAACACCAAACAAGCTTTCGCATACGTCCTTCCCAAAGCCCAATGGGACGCGGGCGAGGCGCGCAACCTGGTCGAAATCCTGCAGCGCGGGGGCCTCGAAGCCCACGAAGCTACGGCTGCCTTCCAGGCCAATGGGCAGACGTACGAGGCGGGCTCCGTGATCTTCTACGGCGCACAGGCCTTCCGGCCCTACCTGATTGACCTCATGGAAAAACAGGAACACCCCAACCAGGTAGCCTACCCGGGCGGGCCTCCGGTACCGCCCTACGACTTAGCGGGTTGGACGCTGCCGCAGCAGATGGGCGTCAAGGTGCAGCGCATAGACAGCGCCTTCAGCGCCCAAACGCGCTTGATCCCGGACTACATCCCCATCCGTACCGGCATGATAGCGCGCAAGGGGACGGCAGGCTTCGTTTTTTCCAATAAAGAAAACAACGCCTATAAAGCCGTCAACCAACTGTTGAAAGCGGGCTATCCTGTCCATATCCTGCGCGATACGAACGCGGCTTACCCGGCGGGGAGCTTCTGGGTGCCCGCGAAAAGCGGATTGGAAGGGGCTGTGGAAAAAATAGCCCAGCAGAGCGGCCTGACGTTCAGCGGGCTGGACAAAGCGCCGGGGCAGCAGCTCCAGCCGATCAATTCCGTGAAAGTGGGCTTGTACAAATCCTGGACGGCCAGCATGGACGAGGGCTGGACCCGCTGGGTGCTCGAGCAGTTTGCCTTCGACTTCGATACCCTGCACGATGCACAGATCCGCACGGGCGATCTGTCGCGCTACGACGCGATCATCCTGCCCTCTATGTCGCCCAACAGCATCCTCCACGGCCACGCCAAAGGCACCATGCCCGAGGAGTTCTGCGGGGGCATCGAGCTGGACGGCATGCAAAAGCTCGCCGATTTCGTGCGCAACGGCGGCACGCTGATCACATTCGACGAATCCAGCGACCTGGCGATCGAGTGGTTGGGGCTGCCCGTGCGCAACGTCACCAACGGGTTGTCGAGCCAGCAGTTCTTCATCCCCGGCTCGCTGCTGCGCGCCAATGTGCAGGCCAAACACCCCCTGGCCCTGGGCATGCAGCCGGAAATCGCGGCGTACTACGACAACAGCCGCGCTTTCGAGGTCTTCAAACGCAATTACAGCGGGGAAGGCGGGGAAGAAAAAATCGCCCGCTCCCCGGAAGCGAATGCAGAAGTCGTAGTCACCTTTGCCGACAAAGACCTGCTCATGAGCGGCTGGGCCAACGGGGCCGACCGCTATCTGCGCGGGAAAGCCGCCCTCGTCCGGGTCCCCCAGGGGAAGGGCGATGTGGTGCTGTTCAGCTTCCCACCGCAGTTCCGCGGGCAGCCGAGAGGAAGCTATAAGCTGATTTTCAACGCTATATACCAGGCAGCAGCCCGTTAGGGAGCCTATAAACCCGGGGTATGGCGGGGGGAGTATGGAAGGGCGAATAAGCGCCCAGCCTTACTCCCCCCGCTTCCGTATGGGGATCCAGATACTTTCTTCCGAATCGGGGGCGCCAGGCTGGTACCCTTCGCCCAGGCGTTCGAAGTGGGGCCTTTCGTCGAGGTCAAAACCGGAAGCAGGGAGCCACTCGGTAAAGATGTACTGGAATTTCGCGTTCGTATCTTCCGTCCCACGGTGGGGAAAAACCGCATAGAGGCCGGCGGGGAGCTGAAAAACCGCCATGCCCTGGGGGATATTTTCGGTGCTGGACACTTCCACGGCGGCCCATTTTTCAAAAGTTCGCTGGGGGTTGAAATCGGCGAAATAGCCTTTCGGGTAAACTTGTAGGGAAAACAGGTCCTCGTGGCAGCGGTGTGCGATGGTATGGCGCAGGGGCATGAACGCCCGCCACAGCGCTTGGGTATGGTCCTCGGCCAGGCTCATGGTACGGTGTAGGCCCAGCAGCGTTTTTTCGGGGACAAGGGCGATATCCGGGGTCATATCCGGCTTTTTTTCAGGCATTTATATTGGTTTTTCATCGCTGGGTTCGTCCACGAAGAACCAGCAGAGGGCAGAAAACGCGAGCGCTGCCGCACAGAGGATGAAGATCAGGTTTTTGTCGGCGGCGGCCTGGATGGCTTGTCCGACGCCGAGGCTGGAGACGAGCTGGGGCAGCACGACGGAGAGGTTGAACAGGCCCATGTACAGGCCCATGCGGGACTTTTCCACTTTCTGCGACATGATGGCAAAGGGCAGGCTCACGGTAGCGGCCCAGCCGACGCCGAGCACGCCCATCAGCACATAGACGGCCAGGGGGCTTTTGCCGAAAAACCAGATGCCGGCATAGCCCAGCGCCATGACGGCGATACTGGCCAGGTGGGTGTTCACCCGTCCGATGCGGCGGGTGAGCGGCTCTAACACGGTGGCGGGCAAGATGGCCCCGACGGCGTTCAGGATGAGAAAAGACAGCGAGACGACGCGTCCGGCTGCCACGTTGTCGAGGCCGGGCATTTTGTCTTGTACGTAGGCGAACATATAGATGAACATGGTCTGTATCCCCAACCAGGTAAACGCGTGGGCGGCGAGTACTTTTTGGAAGCCCGTGGCGGAAAAAGAGTGGCCTCCGCGTTCTTTCTGGCGCAACACCTGGGCGAAGAGCAGCAGGGTCAGGGCGGCGCAGGCCATTTCCACGAGGTGGCCGGGCACGCTGATTTGCGTGAGCCGTGCAAACATCCCATAGAAGGCATAGAGCAGGAAGCCCCAGAGCGGGCGGATGGTGAGCAGGGATTTGAGCAGTCCGCCGTGTTGCCCGGCGGCGGTTTCGGCGGTGTCCCCTTCTTCCGGGCGGGGTTCTTCGATGAAGAAAGGCGGGATGATGGAGAGCAGCAGTACCAGGAGGGCACCGGAATAAATCAGGACGTAGTTGTCCCACAGGGCCCCCACGGCATACGCGCCGACGCCGAAGGTGCCCGAGATGGTCTGCATCCAGGTATATCCTTTGGTGCGTTGCGGCCCTTCGGGGGTGACGTCGGCGATGATGGAGCGGGTGGGGTTGAAGCTGATGTTGATCGAAAGGTCCAGCAGGAGGGCTACGGTGATGGCCACGCCGAGGATACCGCCCACGCCCAGGGCATTGGAGAGCACGTCAATATTGGGCAGGGCGAGGAGCATGAGGCTGGCGAGCACGCCCCCGATGAGGATGAACGGCCTGCGGCGTCCGTTCCAGAACCACACCCGATCGCTGATGAGTCCGATGATGAGCTGGCCGAAGATACCGGAGATGGGGCCTGCGGCCCAGACGAAGCCGACTTCTTCGATGTTGAGCTGGTATTTGGTGCTCAGGATCCAGCTCAGGGCGCTGATTTGCACGGACAGCGCGAACCCCATGGCGGTGGAGGGGAGGCTTAGGATGGCATAGAAGCGGTTGCTCAGGTTTTTTTGAATGTGCAGCATAGCTTTCTGGTTAGTAGGTTAATGGTGGGTCGTGGAACACTTGCAGGGCCTTCAGTCCGGGCTGCAAGAAGGGTTTACAATAGCGTATTCCCTGGAAGAACTCGTTCTGGTCGGCTATTTTGGTACGTTCGGCGACGGCGGCTTCGATTTCGAAAGATTCGACCACTTTCCCGTCTTGCAGGAGGCGGATCTCGAGGAAGTCGGCCTGGTCGGTGATCTGGAGGGTAGCGCCGTCGGGGACTTTCTTTTTGAAGGCGGGGAAGGCGGGAAGTTCTACGATGAGGGTGGGGGAAAAACCGCTGGGCGTATAGGAATATTGGGCGGCACCGGTAGCGGAGTAATCGAATTGCAGGCGGCCTTTTCCGATGCGGCTGCTGCATTGCAGCCGGGGGATTGCCCTGGGGATTGCGGGTTTGAGGGCGATGTGTCCGGCAAAGAGGTTGGGCTGTATGCCCAGGAAGTATTGGTGCCATACGCGGAGCTGTTCGGCATTGGACCAGGCTTGCAGGAAGGCCCCGGAGATTTTCCCTCTCGTTTTCCCTTCCTGGGGCAGTGCGTCGGCATTTTCGCTGAGGCAGCCGACGGCGCCTTCCCGCAGGGCTTGGCGGTTCATGCGCTGGAACAAGGAGAAGGCGGTTTCGGTTTGCCCGGCTTCGATCATGCGCTGCATGGCGATGCCATTGAGCCAGGGCCAGACGGTGCCGTTGTGGTAGGCGGCGTCTTTGTGGTAGTAGTTCCAGTGTTCGTGATAGGGGTGGAAGGCGCTGTCTTGCTGGCTCAGGGAAGCGATGCCCCAGGGGTAGGCGAGTTCTTGCCAGACGCGTTTGACGATGCGCCGTTTGAGGGCTTCGTCCTGCAGCAGGGGGAGGGCGAAGAGCTGGTTAGGGCGCATCTGCTGGTCCTGGGAGCCATCGGCGTTGAGGTGATCGGCCAGGAGGCCTTCTTTTTTCAGCAAAAAATCCCGTTCGAACTGTTTGCTGACCTTATCGGCCAGGGCGGCCCATTTTTTTTGGTTTGCGGTATCGCCGACAAAGGCTGCGATACGGCTGGCCGTGCGGAGCTGGGCTACCCAGAGGGCTTGGATATCGTTGGCGCGGTTCCCACGCGGCGAGTAAGGCGTTTTGCCTTTGATCTTGGCGTCCATCCAGGTGTCGGCGTCGTCGTGGAGGAGGTAGCCTTGGGGGCTGGCCCAGTACTGGAGGGCCCCTTCGACGCTGCGTTTGACGGCGGGATAAAGTTCGGGGAGGATGGCGGTATCGCCGGTATAGCGCACGTATTCCGCGATTTGTGCGACGAAGCGCGGGGTGCCGTCGGCGGTGTTGTAGATGAGGCCATCTGGTCGGGCGCGGTTGGGGATACGGCCGTAGTATCTAGACTTGGGGTTCGTGTCCTGGAGTTGGGCGAAGGAGAGGAGGATTTTTTTCGCCCGGTCGAACTGTCCGTTGACCAGGCAGGCACCGGGCAGGGATACGAACATATCCCGTCCCCAGTAATCGTTGAACCAGGGCAGGCCGGCGTAGATCCCCGGGCCTTGCTGTTGGGTGACCAGCTGGTCCAGGGTGAGGGTGAGCCAAGCCAGGGCGTGGTCGAGGCTGTCTTGCCCGCTGTTGGGCATGGCTTCCTTGGCTAATGGTTCCATGCGGTCCCAGCGTTGGTCGAGCAGCTCCGTGGCGCGGGAGCGGATTTTGTCCAGGGTAGCCAGTATCTCGGCTTTATCTTTTCCGTGGATGAGCAGGAAGCCGCCGCAATCGGCGGGGGCGCTGAGCACGCCGTCTGTGAAGTCGAATTTGCTCTTGTTCCAGGTGGTGATCAGGATGCGGGTGCGGGTTGCTTCCAGCGGCATATACCAGGCCCCCTGGGTGCTTTGGTAGCTGAAGCGGCAGAGGTCCCCGGCGACGGCTATGCCGATCCGTGGCGTTTTCAGGTTGCTCATTGGGATGCCGATGGCGGGCAGCTCGTCGAAGAGCAGGAGCTGTTCGGTGCCCTGGGGGTAGCTGCGTTGCAGCAAGTGGGGAAAAACGATGACTTTAGCTTGGCGGCGATCGAGTTTTTCGTCGTCGGCAAAGAGTTGATAGTCGCGCAGCACGCGCTTGGTGGCGATATTCCAGCCGGAGAAATAGAGGTCGTTGAAGCGCGTGTGCGTAGTCCCATAGAAGTAGCCCGCACGCTTGTCGGTATAGGCAAACTCCCGGTTTTCCGACGCTTCCACCGCAATGCCCAACCGGTCGAGCAGCCCGTGCCGGATCGCGTCGGTAGGCGGTGGGGGCGTTGTTTTTTTACACCCGGCACCCAGCAGGGCGAGCAGGAGGAAGAGCAGGGCGGGCCGATGGGTCCAAACGGGCATGAGCGGGCAATTTTAAGACAAAAGTAGGGTGTAAGGTAAAGAAAAAGTACGTCTATTATTTAGTAAATATGCGGTCGAAATACACCTTGGTGAAAAAAACGCCCTTTTCCCCCTGGTGACTCCTTATATAACCAACAAAACCAAATGTACCATGCACCACAAGGTGATTATCGAGCCCTTCCGCATCAAGGTCGTCGAACAAATCCGGCTGACCACGGAGGGGGAGCGCCGGCAGTTCATGCAGGACGCGCACTTCAATCCGTTTTTGCTCAAATCCAGCCAGGTCATCATTGACCTGCTCACCGACAGCGGTACCTCGGCCATGAGCGCCGAGCAGTGGGCGGGCGTGATGCGGGGGGACGAGAGCTATGCCGGGGCCATAAGCTGGCAACGCATGGAAAAGGCTGTTCAGGACCTCACCGGATGCCCATACGTGTTGCCCACCCACCAGGGCAGGGCGGCGGAGCATTTGCTGTACAGCCGCCTCGGCGGACCGGGGAAAATATTCATCAGCAATACCCACTTCGATACGACGCGGGCCAATGTCGAATTCTCCGGGGCTACGGCCATAGACATCGCCATCCCCGAGGCTCGCCAGCCAGACCTGGAGCACCCGTTCAAAGGCAATATGGACACCGAAAAGCTGGATGCCCTGATTCGGCAGCATGGCCCTGAGCGGATCGGGGCGGTCATCCTGACCGTCACGAACAACAGCGGGGGCGGGCAGCCGGTCAGCATGGCCAACGCGGAAGCAGTGGCGCGCATCTGCCGGCAGCACGGCGTCCTCTTCCTGCTCGATGCCTGCCGCATCGCAGAAAACGCCTACTTCATCCGGCACCGCGAAGCGGCCTGGAGCGGCCATAGCTACCGCGACATTGCGCAGCAGATGTTCCGCCTGGCCGACGGCTGTATCATGAGCGCCAAGAAAGACGCCCTCGTCAACATGGGCGGCTTCCTGGCGCTCAAGGACGAAAACCTGGCCGTGCAGTGCCGCACCGTGCTCATCATCACAGAAGGCTACGCTACCTACGGGGGATTGTCGGGCCGCGACATGGAGGCGATCGCCATCGGGCTCGAAGAAGTTTTTGACGACGACTACCTCCACTACCGCATCAAAAGCACGGGGTACCTGGGCGAAAAGCTGCGGGACATGGGCGTTCCCCTGATCTGGCCCATCGGAGGCCATGCGGTGTACATAGACGCCAAAGCCTTTTACCCGCATATCCCCGTAGAGGAATTCCCAGGGCAGGCGCTGGTCTGCGAGCTCTACCTCAAGGCGGGCATCCGCAGTTGCGAAATCGGGTCGGTCATGTTTGGCAAAACCGATGCAGACGGCAGGCTCATCCCGGCACCGATGGAGCTCGTGCGGCTGGCTATCCCGCGCCGCGTCTACACGCAGAGCCATATTGACTACGTCATCGAGACCTTTGGGGAGCTGTTGCGCGAACGATACAGCACGAAGGGCTTCCGCATCGTGTATGAGCCTCCGTTCCTGCGGCATTTCACGGCCCGTTTTGAGCCAAAAGCATAA
>JBEGMH010000294.1:0-21304 GCA_041183125.1 Bacteroidota bacterium
CATTGAGGCTGCTTTCGATATCGGTGCCCAGGGCTTCGATGGAGAACAAGCCTTGGCGCAAAGCCTCTTCTATTGGGATTTCGCTATCGGACAGCAGTTCAAAGCCGTAGTCGTTCATGGCGATGGAAAAAGAAATGGGCTGCAGGCGCGACAGGCGGTAAGCGAGCAATGCGCTCATACCCTCGTGCACAAACCGGCCTTCAAATGGATAGACCATGAGATGAAAACCTTCTTTGGTGGAAAAGTATTCCATCAGGAGTTCGTTGTGGCGCGGCAGATGGGAGCGGGTACGCTGAAGGGCAAAGAGCGGTTCCAGGGCGAGCAGCTCTGGGTCTGTGGCGCTGCCTGCGGCGGCTTCGTCTATTTTAAGGCGCAGGTGTTCGCCCATTTGGGAAGACCAGGGCAGGCGGCCTCCCAGCCAGGAAGGCACTTTCCCCTCTTTTTGTTTGCTGGCCCGCACTTGCACGGTCATCTCTTTGATGCGCACCAGCTCCAGGTTTTTTCCTGCAAACCAGAACACATCCCCGGGCTTCAGCAGGCCGACGAAGCGCTCCTCGATGGTGCCGAGATGCCCTCCGCTGACGTATTGGACCTGCATCCCGGCATCGCTTACGATGGTGCCGATCTGCATGCGGTGCTGCATCGCTATGCGCCGGCTGTGGATGCGGTACGCCCCATCCTCATCGAGCTCTGCCTTTTTAAATTCGTCATACGCGTGCAAAGGGGCTCCGCCATCCCGGATGAACGACAGCAGCCAGTCCCACTCCTGGCGGGAGATGCTTTCAAAAGCAAACGTACCTTGGACTTCGCGTAGGATTTCCTCTGGATGAAAGCCTTCCGAGACGGCCAGGGTGAGCAGGTACTGGGCCAACACATCGAAGCAGCGCACGTACGGCGTACGGCTTTCCACCTGCCCCGAGGCGATGGCTTGCCGGAGAGCAGCCCCTTCTACCAGTTCGAGGCTATGGGTAGGAGCGAAGAAAATGCGGCTCAAGGCCCCCGGCTGATGCCCGCTGCGGCCTGCCCGCTGTATGCAGCGGGCGACCCCTTTGGGGCTGCCGATCTGCACGATGGTTTCCACGGGGCGAAAGTCCACGCCCAGGTCGAGGCTGGAGGTGCAGACTACCGCTTTCAGCACCCCTTCGTGGAGGGCATTTTCGACCCAGTCGCGCAGTTCGCGGCTCAGGGCACCGTGGTGCATGGCCAGGGCGCCGGCCAGGTCGGGGCAAACGTCCAGGAGCTGGCGGTACCAGATTTCGCATTGCGAGCGGGTATTGGCAAAGAGCAGGGTGCTCTTGCTCTGTTCGATAATGGGCAATACTTTTTCCACCATGCGCAGCCCCAGGTGGCCCGTCCAGGGGAAGCGCTCTATTTCATCCGGTAGTAGGGTCTGCACTTCGATTTTTTTTTCGATATCTGCGCGGATGATGACGTGCCCGGTTTCATTAGCTTTGTAGCCCAGCAAGACCGCCAGCGCTTCTTCCAGGTTGCCGATGGTAGCCGAGATTCCCCATACTTTTAACCGGGGGGAGAGGCTCCGCAGCCGGGAGATGGCCAATTCCACCTGCACGCCCCGTTTAGAACCCAACAACTCGTGCCATTCATCGCAGATAATCGCTTTGAGCGACTGGAAGTACGATGGGTATCCTTTCATAGCCAACAGCAGGTGTAGGCTTTCCGGGGTGAGGATCAGGATTTCGGGAGGTTTTTTCTTTTGGCGCTGTCGGTCGGCGGCGGTGGTATCCCCGTTGCGCACGGCCACTTCCCAATCCAGGCCCAGTCCTTGCAGCGCGCGCTTTGCCGCCATCTGGATTTCCCCTGCCAAGGCCCGCACCGGCGTGATCCAGATGGCCTGGACGCACGAACGGGTGGTACCCGTTTGCCGCTCGCGCAACCCTTCCAGCAGGATAGGCAGCAGCAGGGAATACGTTTTCCCGCTTCCCGTGGGTGCGTTCACCAGGCCTTCCCGGCCCTCCAGGTAGGCGAGCCAGGCAGCGCGCTGGAAAGCAAAGGGCTGCCAGGATTGTTGTAAAAACCAACTTTCTGCCGAACCAAGTAGCGCGTCGTTTGTCATAAACTGCATAACAACACGCCCCGACACTTGTTCCCCTAAAAACGACTTGGAAATATATTTTTGTCTCCTTCAAATTTTCAGGCATTTATACTTATTTTTGGGTGTTTTCAGAAAAAAATACCCTTTTTACCGAAAAAAGCTAAATACACTGTCATGAGCACGGACCATATCTGGCTGCAGCACTACTCGAGCGAAGTACCTGCACACATTGACTCGGAAGCTTTCTCGTCCATTTCTGAAATGTACGATGGTTGCTTCAAAAAATTCAAGGACAAGTACGCGTTTGCCTATATGGGCAAAAAGATCACCTATGGGGAAATGGACGTGCTGTGTCGGCAATTCGCAGCCTACCTACAGTCCACCGGGCTAAAGCCGGGCGACCGCATTGCCTTCATGCTGCCCAATATGTTGCAGTACCCCATTGCCTTGTTCGGTGCCTTGCGGGCCGGCCTCGTAGTCGTCAATACCAACCCGCTCTACACGCCGCGGGAGATGCTCCACCAGTTCAACGATTCCGGTACTACGGCCATCGTGATTGCGGAGAACTTTGCATTCAACCTCGAAAAAATCCTGGGGGAGACCAGCATCAAGCACATCATCCTGACCAGCGCGGGCGAGATGCTCAACTTCCCGAAAAATTTGATCGTCAACTACGTCGTACGCAAAGTGCGCAAGATGGTGCCGGCGTATTCCCTTCCTGGCGCGGTCACCTTCTCGCATGCCATCCAGGTGGGCAAGGGAAAAACGTTCAACCCGGTCAAGACCAGCCCGGACGATGTCATTTTGCTGCAATACACTGGCGGCACCACGGGCGTCTCCAAGGGCGCGATGCTCACCAACCGGAACCTAGTTTCCAACGTATTGCAATTCAATGCGATGGGGGGTGATATCATCAACCAGATCAAGGATCCCATCATCATCTGTGCGCTGCCCTTGTACCATATTTTCGCGTTCACGGTCAACGCGCTCTGTTTCATGTACCGCGGCGGGATGAACGTGCTGGTCATCAATGGCCGGGACATTGGTTCCATCATCAAGGAATTTAAAACGTTCCCGGTCAATGCCATCACAGGGGTGAACACCTTGTTCAATGCCCTGCTCAACCATCCGGAATTCGACAAGCTGGACTTCAGCGGGCTCAAGCTCACGGGTGGGGGTGGAACGGCGATACAAGTAGCTGTAGCGGAACGCTGGAAAAAAGTGACCGGCTGCGACCTATCCGAGGGATACGGCATGACGGAGACCTCTGCAGTGTCCACCATCAACCCGCTCGGAGGCCGTGGACGGCTGGGCACCATCGGGATACCTATCCCCTCCACGGAAATCCGGATCGTAGATGATCAGGGCCATCCCATGCCGATAGGCGAATCGGGAGAAATCCAGATCAAGGGGCCACAGATCATGAAAGGGTACTACAACCGCCCAGAAGCTACAGAGGAAGTCCTCAAAGACGGCTGGCTCAGCACGGGCGATGTCGGCCTCATGGAACCCGACGGCTTCTTCCGGATAGTGGACCGCAAAAAAGACATGATCTTAGTCTCCGGCTTCAACGTGTTCCCCAACGAGATCGAAGGCGTGTTGGCTATGCACCCCAAAGTGTTAGAAGCCGCTGCCGTAGCCATTCCCGACGAGAAATCGGGTGAGGCGGTCAAAGTATATGTGGTGAAAAAAGACGAGACGCTCACAGAGGCAGAGCTCATCGCGTTTTGCCGCGAAAACCTCACGGGCTATAAGATCCCGCGCATCGTCGAATTCATTGACCAGTTGCCCAAGACGAACGTGGGCAAAATCCTTCGCCGCGTATTGAAAGACGATGCAGCGTCTAAAGTAAGCTAAATAGACTCTGGCTACAAGAAGGTAGCACCGTAAAAAGGGGGGCAGCACTGAAGCTGGTTATCTGTAAGAAATCCCTGGGTGGAGCAGATGGTGGCGTGCAGTTCTTGCCCCTTTTTTTATTAGACTTGTTGCGATGGGTCAGCGAGGTGGGAAAAAAGAGTCCTTTTTGACCCCTCGATGATTCCCCTCGCAACAAGTCTATTATTGAGCCCCCCGCTGTCGGAGCGCCTCAAACAGTACGATTGCTGCCGAGGCCGAGACGTTCAGGGAGTCCACTTCCCCTTGCATGGGGATGATAATCCGCTCACTGGACTCCCGCACCCAGACATCGGAGATGCCGTGGGCTTCGCTGCCCATTACAAAAGCGACGGGGCCGCGCAGGTCGCAGTCGAAATAAGGTCGGCTGGCCTCCAGCCAGGTGGACAGGATGCGCACCCCGTACAGGTGCAGCCACTCGAGGGCCGGCGCGGAATCGGTCGTGACCAGGGGCACAGAAAAGATAGCCCCCAGGCTCGCCCGGATGACGTTGGGGTTGTACTCGTCCACCAAAGGGTCGCACACGATCACCGCATCTACGCCTGCAGCATCGGCGGTGCGCAGCATAGCGCCTAGGTTGCCGGGTTTTTCGACGGTCTCTAACACCAGGAGCAAAGGGTTTTCCGATAGTTGCAAGTCGCTCAGGCGGAGGTCGCGGCGTTCCAACAAAGCCACGACATTAGGCACTCCTGCCCGATAGGCGATTTTTTCCATCACTGGAGCACTGACGCTGATCAACTCCCCGGGGGTAATGACAGCGGCGGCTACTATTTCGTCCACGGCTTCGGGGGCGGTACAACTTTCGTCGTAAAACAGGTACTGAGCGCGAAACCCGTTTTTCAACGCCAGGCCGACCTCGCGCAGCCCTTCTGCTACGATGAGGCCCTGTTTTTTTCGTTCCCGGGCCTTCTCCGCCAGCAGGACGACCTGTTTAATCAAGGGGTTTTGCACACTATTTATGATACGCGCCATATTGCGTAGTTTTTATTCCCCGTAAAATGACCATATTTTCTGTAATTTGGCAACTTTCCTTACATTCTGATAAAAGACTTGTTGCGAGGGGATTATCGAGGGGTAAAAAAGGCCCTTTTTTTCCCACCTCGCTGACCCCTCTCAACAAGTCTAAAAAAGCGTCGCCTTGAAACTCATTGGACTCCCGCCCTTCCCCGACTATGAATTGATAGACAGCGGGGATTACCGGAAATTAGAGCGCTTTGGGCGCTTTGTGGTGTCCCGCCCGGAACCCCAGGCCATCTGGTCGCCTGCCTTGGGCGAAGCGGAATGGGCGCAACAAGCGCAGGCCATTTTCGAGCGCAGGAACACCTCCCCTGTCCAGTCGGACGAGGGAAACTGGACGCTCAAACCCGGCATGCCGGAACAATGGTTCATAGGGTACTCCTACGAGGGCATGCACCTGCAATTCCGGCTGGGGCTCACCTCTTTCAAACACTTAGGGATTTTCCCGGAGCAAGCTGCCAACTGGAACTATCTGTACGATGCCCTCCGCGCCTTAGCGGTCGAGACCCCCAGGGTACTGAACCTATTCGCGTATACCGGTGGAGCTTCCTTAGCGGCCAGGGCAGCCGGTGCCGACGTAATCCACGTGGATGCCGTCAAGCCCGTGATCACCTGGGCCCGACAGAACATGGAAGCCAGCGGCCTGGAAAACATCCGCTGGGCCGTGGAGGACGCGTTGAAGTTTGCAAAAAAAGAAGCCCGGCGCGGCCGCACCTTCCACGCCATCCTACTGGATCCCCCCGCTTACGGCAGAGGGCCGGAAGGGGAAAAGTGGCTTTTGGAAAAGCACCTCAACGAATTGTTGGGGCTTTGCCGGGAACTGCTGGACCCCCAGCACGGGATTTTCCTGTTGAACCTATACTCCATGGGTTTTTCCGCTCTGGTAGCCGACAACCTGGTACGCCAGCACTTTCCGGGGGTTGCCGAGCCGGAATTTGGTGAGTTATTTATCCCTGACCGGCGTGGCGCGCGGCTGCCGCTCGGCTCTTTTGTCCGGTTTATCCATTCGGTTTGAACAAGCCCAAGAGAAAAAAGCGCGTCGGTTCGTCCAGGTATTTGCCCGCTGTGCGCAACATAGCGAGCACGGCGCTGCGCGGCAGACGGGGCGTGTCCTGTGTCTCGATGGCGCGCAACGTTTCCGACAGTAGGGCAAACAGGTAATCTTCCATCTCTTCCCCTTCGAAATGGAGCGCGGCGGCCATGGCCTGCCCTAACACGCCCCTCAGGTCGTCGTCGAGCGACAGTTTATACCTACCGTCTTTCAAAAATTTCACTTTGCTCGCCATAATGGAGCTAAGATACGCAAAAGCACCGGTAAAATACAGCGAAAGCTCAACGAACGACCAGCATGGGTACGTCGCCGTCTATTTTGAGCAAACTTTCCGATACGCTGCCCAGGAGCAGGCGTTCCACTTGGGAATGCCCTTTGGCACCCATCACGAGGAGGTTAGCGCCCTGCTGGCGGACATATTCGTAGATGCAGGAAGCAATACTGGAAGACTGCCGTTCGACGAATGCTGTTTCGATAACACTCGCTTCGGCCCCGGCATAGTGTTTTAGGAAATCGCGGAAAGCCGCTTTACGGTCATCCACTACCATGCGCCGAACGTCTTCTATCTTTTCGACGAGGTAGATGTTGAGGTTGGGCAGTTCATAGACATTGACGCAGGTGATGCGAACAGAGGGTCCAAGGGTGCGGCGCAGGGCGATAGCGGTCTCGAGTGCCTTCACCGAGTAAGGGGAAAAGTCAACGGGGACGACGATATGGCTGATTTGGGCGGGTGCGGCTTCCGGTACGATAAGCACATTAGCCGGTGCTTTCCGGACCAGGTTGCCCGCGAGGATGCCGCGGTCGGCTGTCTCCCGCTTTTGTCCGACAACGACGAGGTCGGCTTCCAGTGCTTCTGCCTCGCCCAAGACATGTTCCAGTAAGTTGCCTTCGCGTACATCCGACGAGACCTTGCTCTGTTTGCAGAGCGGGTGTGCCTGGACGCGCGATTCTACTTCTTCCAACACGCCCTTCCTGAACCCGAAGGAGTTTGGAACGACCGCAGCAACCGGTTCAAGGCCCTGAAACCACTCGAAGCGCGGAATCACGTGCAGCACGCGCGTTGCTTTGACGGGTACGGCAGCCGTGAAGAAATCCAGGTACCGCAATACCGCTTCGTCGGAACTCCCCAGGTTCAGAGCGGCTAATATTTGGCGTACGGAGAAAGCAGCGCCACGAGCAGCCGCTTTCTTTTCTTTTTTAACGATGGTATTCATGTGTGCATATTTTGGTCGAGAAATAGAACCTTTGCGCGGAACAGAATCGCAACCCGTTCCAGTTACATTCCGCTATTTGCCCACATATTAGCCTTTTCATAACCAACTGGAAATGACAATTACCACACCTGGAAACTGACAAAAATCAGCCCCGGCAGGAAGGACCGCCCTCAGCGGATGGGCTCGACGGTATAGCCTGCTGTTTTGAGGAGCTGCAGCACCCCGTTTTCCCCACCCAGGTGGCCGGCACCGACGGCGAAGAAAGTAGGTTTTTCGACCATCATCCTTTCCATTACCGGGATCCAGTTTCGGTTTCGGTTGGTGAGGAGTATCTGTTCAAAGCCTGCGATTTCCGGGTCTTCGGACGCCTGGCGCTGCATGCCTTCGATATCCTGGTCTTTGTACAGTTGCACCAGTTTTTTAAACGAGTCCTCTTCGCCCTGATTTTTGCTGCGGACGGTGGAGACTAACATTTCGGCCTGGTGGCGATAGGGTATGCTGTCAAAAATGCTCATTTGAAACGCCATGGTCTCCAGTCCTTCTAAGGGTTTTTTAGCTGCCTGGGCCATTTCCATGAACTCCATTTCGTAGGAGGTGATCGTCTCCCGCCCAGCGGGTGCACCCATCATAGAAGGGTCGAGGGCGGTGAGGAATAGTGGTTTGATGCGGTTCACCAGGAACATGGGGAGGCCTACGCCTTCGAAGTGTTTTTTCACGGCCGCATAGTCCTCGGGGGCGAGCAAGTCCTGGAGGGAGGTATCTTTTTTCATAAAAGACTGGCTCAACATCGGCATGAGCTTGCTGAAGTCCGACATGTCGTCCATATCTATTTCGAAGGTCACGCGACGGGAGTCAGCGAACGCTTTTTTGGTGGCCTCTGTCATAAAAAAGTCCGATTTCCCAATCATGTGGATGGTTCCATAGACGTAGGAAGGCGCTTTGAGGTCTTTTCCGCTCACCGACCAAAGGAGGGCGCGTTCCTGTGCCAAGGCGGGCAGCAGGGAGAGGGAGCAGGCCAACAACGTAAGAGCAATACGGGCTGTATTTGTTTTCATCCGTTCAGTGCATTTTATCAAAATCTTCAATAATATTCAACAACAGGAGGATATCGTTCAGGTATCCCCTCACCAATTCAAAATGGACATTCGAGCGGAACAAGCGCGGCTCCAGTATGTCGCGGTCTTCGTCCACGGCGATAAAAATTTCCCGGCCTATAAAAGATAGGTAAAAATCTTTACCTGTTGCCTGGCTATACCGGACAATCGCCTCCTGGGTAGGTTCAGACAAGATCCCCGCAACGTGTGTTGCTTTGGTCGCATAGGTCATAAACATCTCACGAAACGCCGGGTTAAGGATTTCCGCATCGGTATTTACCCCTCCCTCGCGGGTGAACTCCCGGATGGCCCGGCTACAAAACTGGCGTTTCCGCCGCGGCCAGATCGCAACCCTCCCAATGGCTTCTTCTGAAAAGACAGCATGGAGGAATACTCCCCGGAACACGCGGCTCATCCCTGCGCCCACCAAGGACATTTCCTCGACCCTCAGTTCGCTCAGTTCGAAGCCCATTTCCCCTACTTCCCCATGGATGCGGTCTTCCCCCCGATACACTTGGCCCTTGCTGAGAAACAAGCCGCTTTCCTCAAACACTTCCCTGGGGATATACCCGGCGCTCTCATAGTACAACTTGCCCACATTGGGAAGCTCCTCGATAAAAGCGAGGACCAAGTTCATGATCCTCGGCTTGAACGTTTGTATGAATTGCCGCACGCGGTACAGTAGAAATGAGACATATAGGGTAATCGGAATGGAAAAGGCCACGAAAACCACAAATTCCCCGATGTAGAACTCAAAAGCCAATAAGGCCAGGAGCAACAGTACCGATCCTGCCAGTAGGCGCAATAGGCGCAGGCGCAGGCGCTCCATGCGCACCAGTTCCGGATGGATGGTATGGTTGTAGTAAACCCTGAAGCGGTCTTGCTGGTTCATACGGCAAAGATAAGCCCCAAATTCGGAATCCGGAATGGGGTTCCTGCGGGGATACTGTCCCTTTCAGGCCCCACTCATACGCGCACCCTGCCCTGTAAACCGCCCGTATGTACGACGCACAGGCGGGTCCCCCGGGAAAAGCAGTCGCGCTGAATCATATCCCAAACGCCGAAGAAGAGCTTCCCGGTATAGACCTGGTCCAGTGAAATGCCGTGACGGGCTTCGAAAGCCTCTATGAACTGCATCAGTTCCGGCGTGTAGCGGGCATAGCCGCCAAAGTGGTAATCGGTGGCCACGTCCCAGGAAGGATGGGCATCGCCGCCATCCGGCAGAAACGCAGCCACGTTCTTTTTCATAAACGCGCCCTTCAGCACACTGACTCCCAGCACCTGCCCTTCGCCTTGAAAGCCTTGTACCAGGCCGGCCAGGGTAGCGCCGGTGCCGCAGGGAGCACAGCAGATATCCGGCGCGCACTGCGCGGCCAGTTCCAGGGCGAGTTCCCGACAGCCCTGCAGGGCCAGGGCATTCGAGCCGCCTTCGGGAATCGCGTACGTCGTGTCCGGGTCGGATTGCGTCCATTCTACGATGTCCAGCGCTGTTTTTTCCCGAAAAACACGTCGGTCCATAAAGTGCAGGGCCATGCCGCAACGGCGGGCAAACGCGAGCGTGGGGTTGAGCGGCAGGCATTCTTCCCCCCGGATCACGCCGACGGTTTGGAAGCCGAACAGCGGCCCGGCAGCGGCACAAGCCGCGATATGGTTGGAAAAAGCCCCCCCGAAGGTACATAAAGTCCGGAAGCCCTTTTCACGGGCAGCGAGGAGGTTGTACTTCATTTTCCGCCACTTGTTGCCACAAAACGCGTGATCTCCTGGCTCGACAGGCAAGGACAGCAGGTCGTCGCGCTTGACGAATACACGGACGCCTTTTTCTGAGAGCATCGGTTCCCCTAATTCCGTTACCGGACTAGGCGGGTGGTTACACAGGCGTTCCCAGGCATCCATCAATACCCAAAAACGGTCTCCAGGGAAAGCGGCGTCAGAGGTCCGAACGATTCCAGATAGGACAAGTCCACCGAGCGTTGGTCGCCTAACACGAGGAAGGTGTAGTGCCTGTTTTTCACATAGCGCTCCTGGAAGTCTAGCAAATCCTGAACAGAAGCATCCTGGATGCGCTCGTATAGGTCCCGGCGAAGGTCGCGGGGATGCCCGAGTTCCTTGTTGGCCCGCCAGGTCCAATAGATTTCGGAGGGTGCCATGCGTTCCGTTTCGATTTTTTTGAGGATAGCCAGCCGGGCCTGCTCGATTTGGCGTTCATCTACCGGCATGTTTTGGAGGATATCCAGCATGGCGGGGATGGCCTCGCGCAGTTTATCCGGCTGGGTACCCACATACGCCTGCAGGTAGTGGGCAAGGTCCTGGCGGCGGGGCGAGCTGTAGAATGCATAGGTAGAATACGCCAGTGCCTTGGATTCGCGAATTTCCTGAAACACGATAGAAGAAAGGCCGTAGCCGAAGTAGTCGTTGTAGAGGTCCCGCATCAGGTGTTCTTCCAGGTTGAAATACGGGGTCCCCTTGGAAACCAGGAGCACATCGGCCTGCACGATGGGAAAATCCACAAACAAGACCCGGTTATTTTCCGTGTCTAACTCGGGAAAAGCCCGGAGCGGGGGGAGGGTGTTCTGGCTGCTGTGGCCATAGCGCTGCAGTGCTTGGACCACTTCAGAAGCCTTTTTCTGTCCGTAATAATGGATAGAGCGCGGCGAATCCGCTAGTTTGCGCACCCATTCCACGAGCGTTTCCGGGTTCAACCCTTTGAGTGCCTCTGCGCTCAGCCGGAATGTGAACGGCGACTGTGGGCCGTGCTTGGCGTAGTTCGCCATAGCCTGGCGTAGGATTACGCTGCGGTCGCTCTTGGCATTTTCGCGCTGGGTCAGGATATCGGAGACCAGGTTTTGCCAGACCTCTTCATCGGCGCGGACATTGGCCAGGATGTATTCGATGAGCTCCAGCCCCGCTTCGAAGGATTCTTCCAGTCCGGAGATGGACAAATAAGAACGCTCCTCTTTACACACCACGTCGAGCGACAAGCCGAGCCGGAAAAACCGGGTTTGCAGATCGGCGGGGCTGTAACGGCCGGCGCCCAGGTAGGGCAGGTACTGCAAAGCAAGCGCGAGGAGGGGGTCGCTGTTTTTGCCCGCGTCGAAAATATAGTCCATTCGGAACAGCGCATTCGAGGGGTTGTGCACATAATCCAGGAGGAGGCCGTCGGCCAGGGGTATTTTTTCTATAGCGGAATCAAAATCTACGAAAACCGGTTCCAGTTGGCGGGTGGGGAGCTGGTAAAAATCGCGGGCAAACTCCGACATCGCTTCGCGCTGCAGTTCTACGGGGGTGATGGGCGGTTTTTCCACTTTGATGACCCCGGTATCTTCGCCTTGTCGCTTGTATACAGCTACGAAGTTGTCTTCCCGGAAGTTGTGGCGGGCAAACGCTATGATTTGTTCTTTGCTGACCTGTTCCATCCAGCTCAGGCGGGCGGCCATGCGGGCCCAGTCTATCCCGAGGATGAACGCCGAAGCCATCATCTGGACGCGGGATTCGTTGGATTCTGCCGCTTTGATCTCGCCTAATTTAAAGTCTTTGACGACGGCCTCCACTAGCCAGTCGGGGAAGTCCCCGTCCCGGAGCCGTTGCAGGGTTTGGAGGAGCAGGGCTTCCACTTCTTCCAAGGTTTGGCCTTCGCGCGGTTTGGCATAGAGGCCGAACACGGAATAGTCCTCATGTACCCACATCCAGGCTTCCGACTCCAGTACCAGTTGCCGCTGGTTGAGGTCGAGGTCGAGCAGGCCGGCTTGCTGGTTATAAAGGAGGTGCTGGGCTAATATCCCCAGGAAAGGGTCATGGCTCTGGCTGTTGCCTAATCGCCAGCCCATCATGAGGTAGGGGGCTTCTTTTCCCACCACCTCACGCCGTATCGGCTCCAGGATCGGGGGTTGCTCCTCGAACCCGAACGGCGGTACGGGCTTGGCCTCGAAGCTGCCGAAGTACGTTTCCGCCCACGCCACTACCTCCTCGGGATCAAAATCGCCCGACAGGATGAGGGCCATGTTGCCGGGTACGTAATACGCTTCAAAAAAACGCTGGATATTGACCATAGACGGGTTGCGCAGGTGCTCGGGCCGCCCCATCGTCGTCTGTGTGCCGTAGGGGTGGCTGGGGAACAGGGCTTCGGACAGGGCACTGTTCACCTTCCTGAAATCGCGGTCCTGGTTGATATTGAACTCCTCGTACACCGTTTCGAGCTCGGTGTGGAACAAGCGCAGCGCCATCATGCGAAAGCGTTCTGATTCCAGTCGCATCCAGCGTTCGATTTCGTTGGAGGGAATATCGTTGATGTACACCGTCTGCTCGACCCAGGTATAGGCATTGGTAGCTTTAGCACCGATGGCCCCGGCCAACTTGTCGTATTCGCTGGGCGCTACCAGTCGGGCGGCCTCGAAGGAAAGGCGGTCTATCTCCGCGTAAATGCGCTGGCGTTCAGCCTCGTCTTTGGCGTGGCGGTGTGCTTCATAGCATTGGGCGATTTTCTCGAGCAGGATTTTCTCCTGCTCCCAGTCTACCGCCCCGATGCGGCTGGTCCCTTTGAACAACATGTGCTCCATGTAGTGCGCCAGGCCGGTCGTATCAGCGGGGTCTTGCTTGGAGCCGGCGCGCACGACGATGTGCGTATATACGCGCGGTTCTTTTTTGTTCACGCTCAAAAAGAGGCGGAACCCGTTGGACAGCGTGTATATCTGCGCCTGCAGGGGGTCGCCGGGGATACTGACGCAAGGTGGTGCGGTGGAGATCATCGGTGGAGATTTAAAGTTGGAACCGGGGTCAGGTCATGGGAAATATACAAATATACGGGTGTTGAAGTTGACCGTATTTTTTTCAGAAGCTGTTTTTCCCATTCTTATGTCTCTCTTAGTCCCTGTCTTTTGGTACTGTGAAAAACTTTTTTTAGCATTACTGCAAAAATAGATTCCGCCATGCAGCAGTTTTTCAGCTCCCTTGTGTTCACCTTTGGCCCCTTCCTCTTTTTGATGGGCATGACCTTGTATTCCTGTGCGCAGGCACCCGGCCTGCCCCCTCTTTCTACTTTTGCCGACCCCTTGTATAAAAACCACGGGACATACCGGGAAAAAAGCATCCAAAGCCGCCGGTTCAAACATTCCGACCTGGAGCCGATGTTGAAGGCTTTACCGGCTCCTTTTCAGGTGAAGGCCGTGGGGAAATCCATGGAAGGACGCCCTATCTACCACGTCAAAATCGGTTCCGGACCGGTACAGGTGCTCCTCTGGTCGCAGATGCATGGCGACGAGTCCACGGCCACTATGGCCCTGCTCGACCTATTTAACTTCATGCAGCGCAACGACGAGTTGAACCCGCTCCGCGAATTGCTGCAAAAAGAGCTCACCCTCCACTTCCTCCCCATGCTGAACCCCGATGGTGCCGAGCGCTTCACCCGGCGCAACCTCCTGGAAATTGACATCAACCGCGACGCCGACCGCCTCGTGACGCCGGAGGGCCGCCTGCTCAAGTATATGCGCGACAGCCTCAAGGCCGACTGGGGCTTCAACCTCCACGACCAGAACCGCTACTATTCGGCGGGGCTAAACCCACACACCGCTTCCATCTCCTTTTTGGCACCTGCCTATAATGTGGAAAAAGAAATCAACGAGGTGCGCGGCAACGCCATGCGCCTGATCGGCTTTATGAACCGCACCCTGCAGGAGTTCATCCCCGGCAAAGTGGCGCGCTACGACGATACGTTCGAGCCCCGCGCCTTTGGCGACAATATCCAGAAGTGGGGCACCAGCACCATCCTCATCGAATCCGGCGGCCTGGAAGGGGACCCCGAAAAACAGGAGCTGCGCCGCCTGAACTTCGTCTCTATCCTCACCGCTTTGGAAACCATCGCCAACCAGAGCTTCGCAGAGTACGACTTCTCCTGGTACGAAGCGCTGCCCTTCAACGAAAGCAACGGCTTCCACGACCTGATCCTGCGGGAGGTCGAGATACAGCGAAACGGTGGCTGGCACAAGGTAGACCTCGCTTTCCGCCGCGAAGAGGTCAACACCAACAACGCCCGTTCCTTCTACTACCGCAGCTCCCTCGTGGACCTGGGCGACATGTCGGTGCACCACGCCTACGACGACTACCCGCTCGCCGGCTATCGGGTGGTGCCGGGAAAAGCCTATTCCAGCGTACTGCCCAACGTACAGGAATTGGGCAAACTGGACATCCACAGCCTCCTGCGCCAAGGGATAACCGATATCCCCGTCAGTTCCTTTGAGCTGGGCCCCGACCTCAGCACGCTGCCCGTGCGCGTCGTCAAGCCCGGCAACAACGGCAATGCCATCCGCTTGGGGCAAAACCCTTCCCTGCTGCTGCAAAAGAACGGGGAAACCCACTATGTGGTCGTCAATGGCTCCATTTTCGACCTTCGCAAAGGCCCGGAAGAAATCAAAGCACACATAGGGAAAGTGGTGCGGGGGAATTGAGGCATCAATAGGCGTGATATTTTCGGGACAGGCAACTATTTGACCGGCTCGTTTGTTTACATTTCATATTTATTTTGTTTTTTGTAAACAAAATCAGATAGGTATGAAGGAGCAAATAGGGAGTAGGATTAGGTCTGCACGAATCCTGGCAGGATTCTCCCTGCGTGAACTATCGGATTGTCTTGGTGGCATGGTGAGCCATAGTGCAATCAGTAAGTACGAGAAAGGGCAAATGATGCCGGATAGCAAAGTTTTAATTGCTTTATCAAAAATTTTAAACGTCAAAACGGATTATTTCTTCAGTCCGCAAACGGTTGAAATCAGCAACATAGAGTTCCGAAAAAAGCGCAGCCTTACGGTAAAAAGAACCGATTCCATCAAAGAAAATATCAAGGACAATATTCAGCGATATATAGAGCTTGAAGCTTTCTTGAACCTAAAAAATTCTTTCCGTAATCCCATTCAAGGTATAGCCATCAAACAAGCAGATGATATTGAAGGAGCCGTGGAAGAACTTTTGGTCCATTGGTCCTTAGGCACCAATGCACTACCCAATATCATTGAAATGCTTGAGGATAAGGATATCAAAGTGGTAGAAGTAGATGCCGATGAAAAATTTGACGGGCTATCGGGATGGGCCAATCAAAAAATACCGGTAATCGTCATAAATAAAAGATTTACGGTTGAGCGCAAACGTTTTACTGCGCTACACGAACTGGGACATTTGTTACTCAGCATAGACCATGAACTTTATAGCCACAGCGAAATAGAAAAATTCTGTCATCGCTTCGCAGGGGCCATGCTGTTGCCGAAACAAACCTTGTTTAATGAGTTAGGACAAAGAAGAAATTCCATCACCTTAAACGAACTCGTTAACATTAAAGAATCTTACGGTGTTTCCCTGCAAGCTATAATGGCAAGGGCAAAAGACTTGGGTATTATAACCAGCGACCAATATGTTCGCTTCAGAATGTGGGTAAACTCAAGTGAAATCCACAAAAAAGAAATCGGTTTTGGTGAATACAAAGGGGTTGAGCATTCGTCGCGCTTCAAGCAATTGCTTTACAGGGCAGCGGCCGAAGAGATAATATCCATGAGCAAAGCGGCTAGTTTATCCAATGTTAGCCTGGCACAGTTCCGTGACGAGTATATAGCGATATGATTGCATTAGTAAATGATGCCAACATACTTATTGACTTGATAAAGCTCGAATTATTGGAGCCTTTTTTTAGTATGCCTTTGGCGTTTCATTCTACTGATCTAATCATTGAAAATGAATTACATGATGCTCAAAAAGCACAATTAAAACCCTATATTGAAAAGGGCAATTTTACCATTCAAGAATTGGATGCAAGGGATGTCATGCGTGTACTGGAAATGCGGTTAGAAAAGCCTCAATTGTCCGACAAAGATTGTTCCGCCTTGTATTGTGCGGAAAAACTGAATGCTTTATTGATTACCTCAGATAAAGCGTTGCGAAATTTTGCCAGGGAAAGGAATGTAGATGTTCATGGGCATTTATGGGTGTTCGACGCTTTATTGCAGTACGATTGTATAACACACGGGACTGCTATTGATAAGTTAAATGAACTCAATAATATAAACATAAAACTAAGCTTACCCAAAAAGGAGTGTGAAGCGAGAATAGACTACTGGAAGAAGCAGGTATAACCGTGGGCTTTTTTTATCGTCTTATATCAGACTTGTTGCGAATGGGGGTATTTAGGGTCACCAAATACCCCCTTTCGCAACAAGTCAATTCTTCATCTTGAGCGGTTCGGCTGCTTTGAAGAGGGAAAACTGGAGGGCCTCCACTTTTGCCTTGTATGCAGCGAAGTCTTTTTCCATAAACGCGTTGATTTTGTCGAGTACCTGAGCGGTATGTGCCCGTGCGCGCTCCAGGGTGCGGGCCGCAGCTTGGTTGGCCGGGCCGTCCAGGGCACGAAGGTATTGCTGAGCCGCCCCGATGGAGCGCTGCAGCGTTTCGCCCAGATAGGGCGCTACTTTAGAGCCGCCTTCTCCAAAAATCGTTTTCTCGATCTGGGTGATGCTGTCCTGCATAGCTTTGCCGAGTTTGGCGATGGCTTGTTTATCGGCTTCCGGGGCGGCGCCTAGGGCAGCGTCCACGCGCTTGATGGTATTTGCCGCATCCCGCAGGCGTTCGGTACCGGCGGCGGCCGATTTGCTGATTTTTTCCATCTCCGCATACACGGCTTCGCGGGCTTGTAAATCGGCCATGGACACGTTCAGGCGCGGGTCGGCCTTGACCGTCACGAAGGTAGAGTCTTTGTGTTCTCCGTACTGGACAATCAGTTTGTACTTGCCGGGCAGCACGGAAGGCCCTGGCGGTACATCGGCGTCCGGGCGGCGTTCCTGCTGACGGCCTCCGCCTCCCAAGCCTACGAAGCCGTTGCGCTCCAAGCCCCAGGTGATGCGGGTCAGGCCGGTATCCAATTTAGTGCTAAAGACCCGTACGGTATCGCCTTTCTCGCCGAGCACGATGACCTTGGCCCGTTCCGGGCGCTTGGCCGGGGCGGCGGGTTTGCTTTCCGGAGTAGCGGCAGGCACTGCGGGAGCGGCTTTTTTCCCTTTTTCCATCGTCGGTGCTACGACGGCGGGTTTCGCAGCCGGTGCCACATAGGTATCGGGTTTGTTCCATACCGTCACAATAGCATCTGCCGATTTGGTCTCGCCTTCGAAGCGGCCCATCGCCGGGAAGTGGTAGCCCAGGAAGGACTTATACTCGGCCAGGTAAGCGTCCGGAGCGGGGAACACCTTGAGCGGCTGTTCCAACACTTTGCCTTCGGTGCGCGCCATTTCGCGGAAGGGGCGGATGTCGTCGAAGATCCAGAGGGCACGGCCAAACGTACCGATGACCAGATCCTGGTCGCGGGGATGGATTTTGAGGTCGCTGGTCGGAACGGAAGGATAGCCGTTCATCCACTTGTTCCAGTTTTTGCCGCCATCAATAGAGAAGAAGAGGCCGTTATCGGTACCCAGCCACAGGTGTCCGGGAGCTTCCGGATCCTGGGCGATGGAGAGTGCATAGCCCTGGACTTTGGTTTCGTCTGCGATCCGCGTGAAGGTCTGGCCGTAGTCGGTCGTATGGAACACCATTGGGCGGTAGTCGTTGCGGCGATAATCGTTTACCACGACGAGCGCTTCGCCTGCATTTTTTTCAGAGACGGCGATGAACGGCACCCAGCTTCCCGGCTTTACGCCGCTGAGTTTGGAGAGCAGGTTGGTCCAGGTTTTTCCACCATCGCGGGTCAGTTGGAGGTTGCCGTCGTCGGTACCGACCCAGATCACTTTGGAATCCACCGGGCTGGGGCCGATGGCGAGGATGGTCGTATTGTTCTCCGCCGAGGTCACGTCGTAGGTCAGGCCGCCGGTATCCTTGCGCTGGCGGGAGGTATCGTTGGTGGTGAGGTCGGGGGAGAGGATTTCCCAGCTTTGGCCGCAATCTTTGCTGTAGTGCAGGAACTGGCTGCCGTAGTATATGCCACAGGCGTTGTGTGGGTCTTGTGCGAACGCTGCGTTCCAGTTGAAGCGCAGTTCGACCTTATCGGGGTGCGTGGGACGGATAAAGGTCGTTTTGCCCGTTTCGCGGTCCACCAGTCCGAGGTTACCCCCTTGGGACATGGCATAGACATAGCGGTTGTTGTCGGGGCGGAACGACACATCGAAGCCGTCGCCGAAATACACCTCCTGCCAGTGGCTGTTTTGGATACCGCCTTGCTGCCAGACATTGCTGGGACCTACGAAAGAGCCGTTGTCCTGGAGGCCGCCTGCCACGTTGTAGGGGATATCCATATCAAAATTGACGTGATAGAACTGGCCTACGGGGATATTGTCGGCAAACACCCAGTTGACGCCCCCGTCGCGGGTGATGTTCAGGCCCCCGTCGTTGCCGTCTATCATGAAGTTGGGGTTATCCGGGTGTATCCACCAGGCGTGGTGGTCGGGGTGGACACCGGAGTACGGCAGCAGGATCTGGAAGGTTTTGCCGCCGTCTTCGCTTTTGGACACCATGGAGTAGAGGTTATAGACCCGGTTTTCGTTTTTGGGGTCCACATAAATTTCGTGGTAGTAGAACGGGCGGTTGCTCACTTCGTCGCCTTTGCTCACCTGGGCCCAGGTTGCCCCGCCGTCGTTGGAGCGGTACAAGCCGTTTTCCTTTGCTTCCACGAGGGCGTAGACCACGTTGGGTTTGGAGCGCGCGATGGCGAGGCCGGTACGACCCAGGTTACCTGCGGGCAGTCCGTCTTTTTCCGTGCGTTTCACCCAGGAATCTCCGCCGTCATGGGTCACGTAGATCCCCGACCCAGTGCCCCCGGAGGTAAAGAACCAGGGTTGGCGGCCATATTCCCAGAGTGCGGCGATCAGCTTTTTGGGGTTGGAGGGGTCGGCGACCAGGTCGGCACAGCCTGCGCGGTCGTTGGTGTACAGGATTTTGTCCCAGGTTTTGCCCCCGTCTTTCGTGCGGTAGATACCGCGTTCCGGGTTGGGGCCGAAGGGGGCGCCTTGGGCTCCTGCGAAGACCACATCGGGGTTATCGCGGCTCACGACGATGCGGTGGATGGTCTGGGTCTCTTTCAAGCCCATGTACTTCCAGGTTTTGCCCCCATCCAGGCTGCGGTAGATACCGGCGCCTGTATTTTGGGAGTTGCGCGGGTTACCTTCGCCCGTCCCGACCCAGATATCGCTGGGGTTGTTCTGATTGATAGCGATGGCGCCGATAGACTGCACGGGCTGGTCGTCGAAGATCGGCTCCCACTTGACGCCCCCGCTCGTAGATTTCCAGACCCCGCCCGAAGCGGTACCGGCATAGATGATATCGGGGTTGCTCAAGTCCACGTCAATCGCGGTGACGCGTCCGCTCATACCGGCGGGGCCGATATTCCGCGGTTTGACGCCTTTGAACCACTTCGTATCGAGTGCCTGGGCATCCAGTACAAAGGGCAAGGCCGTTAGAAGGCAGAAGAAAAGTATTTTCCTGTTCATACTTTGATGGATTTTATTCCCATAAAAGTAAAAAAGGACAGGAAAAAAGAAGATTATTTCGCCCAACGGCCTGTTAATATGCCTGTATTACGCCTTGAAAAGGGCGTTCAGTATGTTTGCCAATCGGTACCCGCTCAGGGCGAGCTGGCGGCGCACGACCGATTGCCCCTGGGTGAGGTAGAAATCCGTTGGTTCGTCGCCGGGTTTGAGGTAGAGGTCGCGGCCTTTATCGTCTTTGCCCTTTACGCCGCGGTATCCGAATTCCATAGCCAGTTTATGGCTTTCCAGGGCCCAGAAGTCGGGATCCAACACCCCTGCGTTGGGGAAGGAGGCCTGCGGGTGTTCCTGCATCAATTGGACGGCGAGCGCTTTCAGGCGTTCTATTTGGGTATCGGTAAGGGGTTCTTTGGCTTTGCCATACGGCCGGATATCGTTATAGGAGCTGAGGAAGCCACAACCGTCGTCCCAAAGGGCGTGCAGGTTGTTCCAGGTACTGCTTTTCAGGGGGAAGCCATTGCCGCCGCGGTTTCCGCCGGGCTGCTCGTTCGTAAACACAGACGTGCTGTGCAAAGGCTGGTGCAGGTCGCTGACAAAATGGACCAGGAAGCCCAAAAACCGGCCTTTTTCCGCGTCTTTAACCCGGTTGTTTTTCAGCACGTAATTCGACTCATTGATGGCCCAGATGATATCCACTTCCGGCATGTCGGGTAGCTTTATCCCGTCGGGGTTGCTTGGGATATTGGTGTAGTGCCAGGTATCGTAGGCGCGGACACCATCTGCTTTGAGGTCGTCGGGCCAGGGGCCCAGGGCGATGAAGTGGTTGACTTGCGGGTAATCGCGTTTTACAGAACGCGCCAGTTCATCTACTTTTTTCCGTGCGGGCTCTTCCAGGTTGAGGTACGCGATCATAGCCGTTACAAAGTGCCCGGGGTCCCACCAGGCGCTCAACTGGACCGCCCCGGAAAAGGCGAGGGCAAAAAGGAGTGCTTTTTTCATGGTTTGTATTTTTTACAAAAGACTTGTTGCGAGGGGAATCATCGAGGGGTCAAAAAGGCCCTTTTTTTCCCACCTCGCTGACCCCTCGCAACAAGTCTAAAAAATAAATTACAGATTCACAAGGTCTTAAAAAATTTCGCTTTGTATTTTCTTCTACGTAGTTCCCCATGACGCGCGTGGCCGTATCGAGGCGCAGCGCACCCAGGTCCACTTGGGCGTCCTGGGAGGAGAAATTGAGCAGGATCAGGAACACCTCTTCTCCCAGCGAACGCGTATAGGCGTACACTTGGGGATTATTTTCGTCCAGAAGGTGATAGGCGCCGTAGATCAGTGCCGGTTTTGCCTTGCGCAGGCGGATCAGATCGCGGAAATAGTGCAAGGTCGAGGTGGGGTCCTGTTCTGCGTTTTCTGCGTTGACGGAAGTGAAATCCGGGTTGATTTTTATCCAGGGCGTACCGGTAGTGAAGCCGGCATTCCTGCTCCCATCCCACTGAAAAGGCGTTCGGCTGTTGTCGCGGCCGTAGATTTTTTGCGCTTCGAGGTAT
>JBEGMH010000295.1:0-3555 GCA_041183125.1 Bacteroidota bacterium
TTGGGGTACATCGTCGTACCTCCGCAGAGCGGGATGGCACCCGCATACGCCATGATGCAGAAAGGGCATTTAGGCAGAACGGCGACCAACAGGGCTGGTAGCCACGGGAGGTGTCGCCACCTCTTTTTTGAACAAGGAGAGCAATTATGCATACTTTCTCCATAGAATAGGTTATTCAATAAGAAGAAGTCGACTGTCCAAGTTGTAGTCTTATACGGCAAAGGGAAACTGACAGTATAAATCAGGTTTCCGGCAAATGGTTCTCTAAAAAAGCAGTTTTTTTGGTGAAAAAAGAAAAAAAGAAGAGTATGTTCCCTTTTTTTAGCCTGGCTAAAAATTAACACCGGAAAAAAGGGTTTTTTAAAAAAGTGTAAAAGCAAGTAAAATGACAGAATCCAGGACGGGCGTTTCCCTGAAAACTGCACACTCGGAGTACGGTTCCTTACAGACCGTTTTCCTGAAGCGGGTCGAGGATGCGTTTATAGATGACAAGAATATAGACCGGGATTGGCAACCGCTGCATTTCACTGGCCGGCCCAACCTGGAAACAGCCAGGGAGGAGTATCGCCTCTTTGAGGCCCATATCCGAGACAGTGGGGCCGATATCCGCTTTCTCCCCGCCGACGGGTCGCTCACTATGGATTCCCTGTATTGTCGGGATGCCGCCCTGAGCACGAACGGGGGTATGGTCCTTTGCAACATGGGCAAAGTCCTGCGCAGGGCGGAGTCGGCAGCTCAAAAAGCAGCCTTTTTGGCGCATGACATCCCTGTCCTCGGCGAAATCGAAGCCCCGGGCACCTTGGAGGGCGGTGATTGTGCCTGGCTCGACGAGCACACCCTGGCCGTGGCCCACAGCTATCGGACCAATGAAGAGGGCATCCGCCAGTTGCGCCGCTTGCTGCAACCCCTGGACGTGGCGGTGCTGGACTATTCCCTGCCGCACTACAAAGGCCCTTCGGATGTGTTTCACCTCATGTCTGTGTTCAGTCCGGTGGACAAAGACCTCGCGGTGGTCTATTCCCCGCTCATGCCGATTGCGTTCCGCAATGAGCTCCTGCGGCGTGGGTATCAGTTGGTGGAAGTACCGGCCGAAGAATTTGAGATGGCATGTAATGTGTTAGCGTTGGCCCCGCGCCGCTGCCTTATGTTGGAGGGGTATCCCCGTACGAAGCGCGCCCTGGAAGATGCCGGGGCCATCGTGCTGACCTATCCGGGCGAGGAAATCAGCGCTAAAGGCGGGGGCGGCCCCACCTGTATGAGCCGGCCCGTCTGGCGCTCTATATAGCCCTTATGCGGGAAGATATACGCATTTTCGGCATACGCCATCACGGGCCGGGCTCGGCGACGGCATTAAAGCGGGCGCTGCATGCCTTCCGCCCCGACTGTCTGTTGGTGGAGGCCCCGGAAGAGGCGACCCCTCTTTTTTCACAGGTGCTGCATCCACAGGCTACCTTGCCACTGGCCTTGCTCCTGTACGATCCCGCTCATTTCGAGCAGGCGATGTATCTGCCCTTTGCTGAATTTTCGCCTGAGTGGCAGGCGCTGCGCTATGCCCTGCAAGAAGAAATAGCGGTTCGCGCCATAGACCTTCCGGCAGCGGTTGCTTTTGCGCAGCCGGCTTCTACGCCGGCGGCCCGCTTGCCGCAAGACCCCATGCACCATCTGGCCACGTTGGCAGGCTTCGAAGACAGTGAGCGTTGGTGGGATTCCGTATTTGAACAAATGGACAACCCGGCCAGCATTTTCGACCTCATCCTGGACCTCATGCGCGACCTGCGCGAGGCGGACGTACGGGAGGAGAGCCGCGAAACCCAGTTGCGCGAAGCCTGGATGCGGCAACAAATCAGGAAAGCCCAAAGCGAGGGGTTTGAGCGCATCGCCGTCGTCTGCGGGGCATGGCATGCGCCGGTGCTCGACCGTACCGAGCAGTTTCCAGAAAAGGACGACCGCGCCCTGCTGCGCGGCCTGCGCAAGAGCAAAACAGCCGCTTGCTGGATTCCTTGGAGCTACGAGCGGTTGGCGTTCTCTTCAGGATATGCGGCGGGGGTCATCTCGCCGGCCTGGTATGAATTGTTGTTCCGAAAGCGGGAGTCCCTGGCGAGCAACTGGATGGTCCGGGCAGGCCGCTTATTCCGGCAAGAGCGGTTTGAGGTCTCTACGGCACATATCCAGGAAGCCGTGCGCTTGGCTGAGACGCTGGCAGCCCTGCGCATGAAGAGCGTCCCCGGCATTGGGGAATTGGAAGAGGCTGCCATCAGCGTGTTGTGCGATGGCCGCGAGGAACGCATCGCCCTGGTCCGGGAGCGCCTGGTCGTTGGGACCCTGGTGGGCAGGACGCCTTCAGAATGGGCTACCCCTTTGCAACAAGACCTGGAACGCTGTGTAAAAACCGCCCGTCTCTCCAAGGAATTCAACAGCACCGAGCGGCTGCGCAAGGAACTCGACCTGCGCATCGCGTCCAACCGCGCTGCCAGTCAGCTCATCCATCGCCTGCGCCTGTTGGACATTCCCTGGGGCGAGCCGGGATCTGCGCGGGGCGAGCTGTTGGGCACGTTCAAAGAGATCTGGAAGCTAAAATGGAAACCCGATTATAGGATCCGGCTTGTCCAGGCAGGGTTGTGGGGCATGCGCATCGAAGAAGCTGCGCTCCGCCGTACCCTCGACCGTGCCGTGCGGCTCGATACCCTTCCCGAAGCCATGGACCTGCTGCGGGAAAGCTTGGATGCTGCCCTTTCGGAAGCTACGGCGCCCCTGCTCCAAAAAGTCCGGGGCTTGGCCGCTACGACCAAAGAAGTGGACCTACTGCTCAGGGTGCTTCCTGCGCTCGCCCAGATGGTTCGCTACGGGGATGCGCGCGGGACGGACCGCGCTGCGATGGCCGCCCTGGCAGGGGAAATCATCCCCAGGGCAGCCATTGGCCTGCCCGTTGCCGTGCGCCAGATCTCCGAGGAGTACGCACAAGAGTGGTTTCAACTCGTATTAGGCGCTCACCACGCGCTGCGGGGCCTGGAAGACGCCAACGGTATGGCGCTGTGGTACCAGGCTTTGCAGGAACTGGCGCTGAGCCGGCAATCGAACCCGCTCCTAGCCGGTTTGGCAACCCGCTTGCTGCTCGAAGGCCGTATCTGGCCCGATGGGATGGGGGATGCGGTATTTGAGGCGGCTCTTTCAAACGCTGCGGAACCCCTTCACAGCGCTTTCTGGCTGGAGGGTTTTACCAGTGGGCCAGCCCTGGTATTGCTGCACACGCCCGGGGTATGGCAGCGCCTGGACGACTGGGTGCGCACGTTGTCCGATGAGCTGTTCCAACAAATCCTACCCGTGTTGCGGCGCACTTTTGCCCGGTTTTCGGAGGCGGAGCGCCGCCTGTTGCAGCAACGCGTTCAGCGGGGAAAGGAGCAGGCACCTGCCACCGGGCGACCGTTCGACCCGCAGCGCCTGGCGCTGTTGAAGGCAAGCCTGGACAAGCTTCTGGGGAAGTAGGGGGCTCGTTACGGGGGCGGTTTACCAGCTCACCCCTGCACCGCCGCCACCGGACCGCCCGCCGCCCCAGCT
>JBEGMH010000296.1:0-2993 GCA_041183125.1 Bacteroidota bacterium
CCGATGAGTTCGCGGAACCGGCCGGCCAGGCCCTGGGCTTCGAGGCGGATGCCGTTTTGTTTCGCGATGAGGTCGAGTTCCTGTTCCAGGGCGGCCGGAAGACCCAGGCTTGGGAAGCCAATAGCCGTGAACGAGATCCGCAGGACGGGATATTTTTTGGTCCAGTCCCATTTGTCCTCGATCCACAGCCCCTGGAACAGCTCGCGGCTGCCGCTGAACAGCTCGTGCAGCGTGGACACGGTGATGGATTTCCCGAAGCGGCGGGGGCGCGACAGGAAGTACGCGCCCGGACTGGAGGCGATGCGGAAAAGAGGTTCTGTCTTGTCCACGTACAAGAACCCGTTCTCGATGATTTTCCGAAAGTCCTGTAGGCCGAGCGGAAGTTTTTTAGCCATGGATGGGCAGTATGTTTTGGACAAAGGTACGAAAAAAGCACGGTTAGGCGTCACCGCTTCCCTGGCCACCCTTCGGGCGTGCCCATTTTTTCCAGAGCTGGGCTCTCGATGCCGGGCAGGACAAGCGCAAGGCCCATCAGCGGCCCCTTCGCGGGTGGGGCTTGATGCTGGTCAGGTCTTCTATCCGAATGGGCCTGTGCTCATCTATAGACTTTCGCGCGGCGATACCGATCAAGCAGGACATGGCGCCATCGCGTGTGCCGGCGGCATGTCCGTAAGGGTCGGGGGCGGCAGCGTTGCGGAAGATCCGGTCGAGCAAGCGGTTGTCGCCCCCGCCGTGGCCGCTGGCGGCGGTGCGGACTTTTTTGATTTCGTAGTCCTTTGAAAAATTTTTCATCAGGAAAATTTCGTCGTAGCGGGCTGCTTCCTGTTCCGACTGGCTCATCTCAGCTGCGTGGAGCTGGGCCTGGTCCAGCTTCTCCCCGGCGCGCCAGGGGAGGTCTTCCCAGGATTCCATCCGCCCTGTTTTTCCGTTGAACGCTATTTTCCAGCCCTCATAGGGCGAGTAGGTCGTCAGGGAATAATTGACCAGGACATCGTTGGCGTATTTGATCTGCACCGACATTTTATCGAAGATGTCAATCTCGGGGCGCCAAAGGCAGTTGTCGCGGATATAGCCATCGTGGTGTTCGTTCTTGGCATACAACTCCATGGCGACCTGGTCCTCACGGATATCCCAGTAGTAGTCGCATTGGGATTGGTGGGGGCAGGTCCTGCAGTTTTTTCCGCGGAAGGGGTTGTTTTTCCCGTAGTGTTCCAGGCTGCCGTAGGCCATCACTTCTACGGGGTCGGCCTCTATGAACCAGTTGAGCAAGTCGAAGTGGTGGGTGGCTTTATGGACGAGCAAGGTGCCGCTGTGCGCCCTTTCGCCATGCCAGCGGCGGAAGTAGGAGGCGCCGTGGTACACGTTGAGGTACCAGTGGAAATCCACGGAGTTCAGGGGGCCGATGGGGTTTTTGGCCAATTCTTCCTTGATGGCCGTGAACAAGGTCCCGTAGCGGTAGTTGAACGCGACGGTACAGACCCTCCCGGTCCGTTTTTCGGCTTCCAGGATGGCTTCGCACTTGGTTTCATCGGTGGTGAGGGGCTTTTCGGTAATCACATCTGCCCCTAACTCCATAGCCCGGATGATGAACAGGTGGTGGGTGGCATCTACGGTGGTTACGATGACTGTTTCGGGGCGGGTTTCGGCCATCATCTGTTCGAAGTCGGTATATACCCTACATTGAATACCGATAGCCTGTTTGGCCAACTCCAACCGGCCCGGGTTCTTGTCGCAGAGGCCCACGAACTCCACGAGGTCCCCGTAGCCGCGCTGGAGCTCCTGGCCCCAGAGCCCAATGCCCCGGATGCCGGTGCCCACCAACGCGATTTTCTTTTTACGGCCACCGCTGTGGGCCATGCCCCACAGGGGCTCTTGCATCGCGGCAGTGCCCAGCGCCGTCGCGGCGGTCGCTTTCAAAAAGGTACGTCGCTCCATGTTGTCGTTGTTTTGAGGTATGCTGCCACAAAATACTTGAAAATATCGAGAAAGGAATACCTAATTGAATACCGGAAAGTCGTTCCGGGTGAATAGGCTTGTTGCGAGGGGTCAGTGAGGTGGGAAAAAAGAGATCTTTTTTACCCACACGAAGGCTGTTTTGAGGGGGTTCAACAAAGGCGCAGCCCCCCATCTATACGATGAAGATAAAAGTGGATATACCTATCCCGACTAATGCCCCCCAAGCCGTGACCGCCTGGTTCTTTTTCGTTTCTAATGAACGGGAGGCACCCCCTCTTACCCATCCACCATATATTTTGAGGCCTGCCAGCACGATACTTAACCAGATCGTCAGCTCAACATCAAAAGAATAGAACAGCAAGTAAGCTAAGAAAATGTTCAAAAACCCCAAAAAAAGCCCATACAGGAAGGCTGTTTCTCTGGGTTCGAAAAAGGAGGGAAGCATGAAATGCACAGGCATAAGCACCGATGCACTGATAAGCGGGACCACAAAAATTGCGAGGAAATACATTGCGTACTGCATGGTGTAACGTTTTGTTTTAGTTTATTTGACAGAAATAGGTGAATCCCTATTCTGATGGATGGACAGGATTAACAAAAATTCAACCCAACACACCTCTGAACACGATTAAAGGGATTAAATGGATGGGCAGGAGGAATAAAACGTTAATCTAATCCACCGAATATCCTGTCCATCCAAAAAATCCTTACAATCGTGTTCAAACGGGGGGAAGGGGGTATCCATGGATGACCCGTTCTGGGTGGGCGGTGTGGACGCGACGAATCGCGTCTCTAAAATCCATTTGGAAAACCCTGCAAAAACCACCCTTTAGGCGCGATATTTTGAATTATACCCTATTCTAATGGATTACCCTCTCGGGGCGTGGTATAATAGGCTTGTTGCGAGGGGATCATCAAGGGGTCAAAAAGACCCTTTTTCCCACCTCGCTGACCCTCGCAACAAGTCTATTCAATGATCTCGGTAATGACGCCGATGCCGATGCTCCTTCCACCTTCCTGCACCGCAAACTTGAGTC
>JBEGMH010000297.1:0-4892 GCA_041183125.1 Bacteroidota bacterium
ATGAAGACATACGCGATTGGGAGGTCTTTGTGCCGGATGGGAATCACGACGTCAAACAAGCTGAGCAGGGGATGGGCGGGCTCGTCGAGGTTGGTCAGCCGCATGAACTGGCCAAGGATACCAGTGATCTCGACGGACAGAAGGTCGTGGGGGATATCAATGGAGCAAGCGCATTGCCAGTGCTCGTCTTCCTTCACATACAGCGCCATTTGGCGTATGCCCAGCTCCCAGCCCAGGAAGGAGCGGTACATCTCAAACAAACCTGCGGCGGATACATTGTTGTTGATAGCTTGGGTGATGCTCAATAAGCGGTTTATCTGCAGCTGTTTCAGGTGCAGTTCGTTTTTTAGCGATTCTATCGCCGACAGATAATTCCGGTGCTCACTCTGCTCTACCATCATCCTACCTGCTGTTTGTGGCCACGCCGGGCAACTTTTTTCACAATAGCAAATATATGCCAAAAATTAGACTTGTTGCGGGGGGGCGGCGAGGTGGGAAAAAAGAGCCTTTTTGACCCCTTGATGATCCTCCGCAACAAGTCTATTATGCTTCAAATCAGTTTGGGGTTTTGGCGGTGGCGGTCCGTATCCCGTTTCGTCTTCTTCTCCATATTTTTTGAGAGGGCCTGATCCAGGTCAACCCCGGTTTGGTTGGCTATGCAAATCAGCACAAAGAACACATCGGCCAGCTCATCGGCCAATGATTCGCGGGCGTTAACCGGTTCTTCTGTTTTTTTGAACGACTGCTCTCCGTACAGTCGGGCCATCAAACGGGCGACCTCGCCCACTTCTTCCATGAGGATGGCTGTGTTGGTCAATTCGTTGAAATAGCGCACGCCCACGGTGCGGATCCAGTTGTCCACTGTCTTTTGGGCTTCTTGTATGTCCATTTATTCCCTCGTTTTCGTATCTATTAGAATAGTGACCGGCCCGTCGTTGACGAGCGCTACTTTCATGTCGGCACCAAACTCGCCTGTTCCGACAGGTATGCCTGCTGCAAGCTGTAGCCGCCCTACGAAGCCTTCGTACAAGGGAATGGCCGTTTCCGGCCTCGCTGCGCGAATATACGACGGACGGTTCCCCTTGCGCGTACTGGCAAATAAGGTGAACTGGCTCACCACCAACAGCCCTCCGCCCGCTTCCTGTACCGAGCGGTTCATCACCCCTGCTTCATCATTGAAAATGCGGAGGTTCACAATCTTTTTGACCAACCAGTCTGCATCTTCCGGGGTATCCGGTTCTTCTACCCCCAACAAAATCAGCAGTCCGGGACCAATTTGCGCTTTGACCCGTCCTTCTATACGCACCGATGCCTCAAGCACCCGCTGGATAACTGCACGCATGGTTCTTATTCTTTTGCAACAGGCCTGGTTTGAGGAAGCGGATACCGGGCCTGCCTGTTTGAAAATCCTTTTATTAGACCTTTTGCGAGGGTCGGCAATCGTTCCCCTTGCGATAAGCCCACCTGGAAAACCCCTTCGCGGTTATCCACACCCCAATTTTATGGTTTTTGTACAAAAAACTGGAAAACAGATAGCTGTGATTTTATGGTTTCCACAGGCGACGTTGAGAAAACTGTTCATATCCGGGCTTTTTTCCACACCTGTTAGATACAGGACGTGTTTATCCACAAAAATAGACGTAGTTACCACATAAAAACAGCCTTTTTAGCCATAAAAAATAGGGTAATCCACATCCTACACACAATCCCGGCTGTAAAGAAGGAGTGTTTATACTGCTTATGAACACCTTGTGGAAAACAGCCTTTTTAGCCTTTCCCTGTGGTAAAACCATGTGGATAAAAAGTCATTTACCTGTGGAAAGCATTTGTCTATTCCGTATTGCCCCGATTTTTTCCACATATCCACGCCCCTAATGATGAGGGCTGATAATTTTTTTTAAAAAATTTTTTTCATTGAAGTTATATTATCAGGAATGTGGAAAACGGGAAAACTATTTCGCGTAGTTTTGCTTCCTTAAAACAAAAAACCATGCAGACGGAGACAAGTCGTACCGCATATCCACGCGCGGTACAGGTGTGGCTGGCGACCGGCGTTTTCCTGGTGTTCATGCAAGTGGTGATTGGCGGGGTAACCCGGTTGACGGGTTCGGGCCTTTCTATCACGAAATGGGAGATTGTGACGGGTACCCTGCCTCCCATGAGCGAGCAGGCCTGGGAAGAGGCTTTTGACCTGTATAAGGCAACGCCGCAGTACCAAAAACTCAACGAAGGGATGAGCATGGGCCAGTTCCAGTTTATTTACTTCTGGGAGTACTTCCACCGCCTCTGGGCGAGAATGATGGGCTTTGTATTCGCATTGCCGTTCTTTTTCTTCTGGCGGAAAGGCTGGCTGGATAAAAAACTGATGCGGCGGCTCGGCATCGTCATCTTGCTGGCCATGTTGGCAGCTTCCTTTGGCTGGATCATGGTGGCAAGCGGCCTGGTGGAACGCCCCTGGGTGAATGCATACAAACTCACCCTCCATCTGGGCATTGCCCTGACCCTTTTTAGTTATTTGTTTTGGACGATGTTGGGAACTTTTCAACCTTTTCCACACCTTTTCCACAATCCCCTGTTAAATCGTTGGGCCTTAGTACTTGCAGTACTGCTCGCGGTCCAAATCCTACTGGGTGGGGTCATGTCGGGTATGAAAGCCGGCCTCTTTTTCCCTACCTGGCCTACTATGAACGGCGAATGGGTACCGGATACTCTCCTCGACCCTGCTCACTGGAGTCTGGCCAATGTGGTGGATTACGATCGCCACCTTTTTATGCCTGCCCTAATTCAAATCCTGCATAGAACCTTGGCTTACATATTGACTTTCATTGTTTTATGGTATATTTACAAAGTGGTTCAACTCAGGGCCGGAGGCAGTTTCCGGAAGGCTGCTTTTTGGATGGGCGGGGCCGTTTTTGTGCAAGTTTTGTTAGGTATCCTAACGGTCTTGAACTGCCTGGGAACCGTGCCGGTAAGCTGGGGGGTCTTTCACCAGGCGGGAGCGCTAATCCTGCTTTCTACGGTACTTTGCGTGAATTTTTTTGTAACAAAAGAACCGCAATAAACCAAATGTGGAAAACCATGTGGAAAAACTGTCTATTTTCAAAATATCTCTGTTATACTCTATTTTTTATTCCATCCTCCCATCTCTAAAACACCGTATATGCCGTTTTTTTGGTTAGCTGAGGATGAAGTGGTCTTTCCTCCTGTGGAAATGGCAGATGAAAACGGCTTGTTGGCCATCGGAGGGGATTTGAGCAGCGAGCGAATCCTGGCTGCGTATAAACAAGGTATTTTCCCATGGTTTAACGAAATGGATCCTTACCTCTGGTGGGCTCCCGACCCGCGCTTTGTACTGTTTCCCCACGAATTGAAAGTGGCGAAAAGCATGCGCCCGTACTTTAACCAGGGTAAGTTCCAGGTAACGCTCGACCTGGATTTTCCCTCGGTCATCCAAAGTTGTGCAGAGGTGCGCAGGGGAGGACGGCAAGTAGGGACCTGGATAACGGACGATATGATCGAGGCTTATGTAGCACTCCACGAACAAGGCTACGCCCACTCTGTGGAAGTCTGGCAGGACGGGCGTTTAGCCGGGGGCTTATACGGGGTGTCCCTCGGAAAGATATTCTTTGGGGAATCTATGTTTGCCCGGGTAGGCAATGCCTCTAAATTCGGGTTTATCACCTTGGTGCGGACCCTGCAGGAAAAGGGCTTCCACCTGATCGACTGCCAACAGGAAACGGAACATCTCGGTAGCCTGGGGGCACGGGCCATCCCCCGCACCTCTTTCACGGACCTACTCAAATCCAATGAAGCTGAGCCTACCCTACGGGGCAACTGGGGCTCTCTAATCCAAAATTGACTGTGCTATGATGCGTTCTTTAGCCGGATTAGCTTCCGTAGCGTTGTTCTTCGCATTCACTTTTCCGGGCGACCCTACTTTTCCCATCGGTTTTTTTGATGCACCCGTCTCGTCAGCACTGCGCCTTTCAGGTACCTTCGGCGAACTTCGACCCAACCATTTCCACGCAGGGATCGATATCAAAGGGGGGATTGGGGTGCCTATCCTGGCAGCCGGCGAGGGTTTTGTGTCGCGTATCCGCGTAGCTCCCGATGGCTATGGCAATCACTTGTACATCCAACATCCCAACGGATATACCAGCGTCTATGCACACTTGCTGGATTATGCCCCGGAAATCCAACAGTATGTGCGCAGCCTTCAATTTTCCGAAGAGAGCTTCGAACTAGATGTTCGGCCGGAACCCTCCCGTTTTCCGGTGCGGCGAGGACAGTGGATTGGCAGAATGGGCAATACCGGCCATTCTTTCGGCCCCCACCTGCATTTTGAAATCCGACAAACGGCAAGCGATAAGCCGATGAACCCGCTTTTGTTCGGGCTTTCGGTCAGCGACCAGGTACCGCCCCGCTTCTATGCGATGAAAATCTACGAACTGGACGAGCGCGGGCAAACGCTGCGGAGCCGCACTATGCCGCTTAGTTTTCGTAACGGAGCGTACCGACCCTCTTCGGATACGCTGGCCGTCTCCCCCGGTCCCGTCGCAATCGCCGTAAAAGTCTATGACCAAATGGACGGGGTGTCCAACCAAAATGGGGTGTACAGCCTCGACTTGTTTGCCAACGACTCCCTGGCCTACGGCTTCCGTATGGAGGGTATCGGTTTTGACCAAACGCGTGCCCTGAATGCCCATCTGGATTACCTGGAACACACCCGAAATGGGGCATACTTCCACCGCTGCTTCCGCCTGCCGGGAAACCGATTAGGGATTTATCAGGAGGGAAAAGACGGAATCCTGCAGGTGTATCCCGGCGCTCCGGCAAAGGTGCAGACCGTCGTAAGGGATGCTTCTGGCAATGCTGCCCGCCTGGATTTTTCG